>JADIYN010000001.1 GCA_016705335.1 Draconibacterium sp.
TTAGTATGAAACTTGCTTTTTCATAACCAAAGATAACTTCCCTCCGCTTTTCCGTCCCGATTAATCGGGACGGGGCGGGGTGGAAGCCATCTTCGGGTTTAATCCCGATAGCTATCGGGATAGAGTTTAGAGTTCAAAGTTTAAGGTTTAAAGAACCCGAAACCCGGAACCCGCAACTGGAAAAGGTTATGAAAGAAGCAAAATGAGAGTTAAACATTTAAAAAAATAAATATGGATATTATAAACATCAAGGTACATCCGCCCTGGTATGCAAGGGGCACACCAATTGTCAACACCCGCGATGGTCCGCCAATGGCATTGAGCGATAAACCGCTTTTTGCCATTCGCGAAGGGCCGTCAGCCAGGGGAAAACCGGGAGAATGCAGGAATGAATTAATGCATGAATGTCTGCCCGACCAACAGGTGGGCATGAATTTCGGTAAAGAGAGAGTTATCTCCAGAACTCGATTTTACATGCCTCTGGCTGACTTTTAATCTTGCCGTTTTCAACACGCAAAACCGCGCGTATAGCCGGAAGTATGCCCAAACCCGAAGGGTTGAAAAGATAATAGAAGACAAGCATTGTATATCCAAAATCCGCCAGCTGGCGGATGACAAGATTATAGATGAAAAAAATGAATGACGAAAATACCACCCCGTTGGGGTTTTCGTTCCACATCCTAATACATACAATAATCATAACATCACGTTGGGATTAAGAATTACCATCCACCACCGGATTGAAAACTAAATACGAAAATTGCCGCTTATGAAAATTGTAAACAATACCAATAACAACAATTAAAAACTAACGTGAAACACACTTTACTTCATATCATGTACCGGACACTGGGAACCATCCTGGTGGCGCTGACCGTGGCAACTGCCGCGGCTCAGAAACCTGTGCAGCAGATTGAGGTAGAAAAGTGCGAAACAATAGAATTTAGCGTTGTCGATTGGCCGGGCGACAGATATACATGGGATTTGTATCGCGACTCAACTGTAAACTACGCTAAACAAGATGGAGATATTGACAAAGTGTCCTATTTCGAAAAAGGGATAGACAATGGTTCAACTATCCATGTGCACTGGCTTGATACTGGGCGGTATTTCCTACGTGTAATGGTTTGGAACGAAGTTGAATGTACAAATAATCTGCTCCTGTTTATGGTTGATGTAACCGAAGTTATACCAATGGCCGAAGTGTATGGCGATTCAACCTGTATTGGCGATCAGTCGTTTGTGCGAATTGTACTTTCGGGTCATGGACCGTGGGATTTTAAATATTCCTATTCATCAGAATCCAATGGCAATAACATTGTCAGTGTAAACGTGAATGGAGTGGTTGAACATGAAGTTACGATTCCGATGCCGCCGTTACCTGTTGGTGCAACAGAAGTTTGGGTCGATGAAATTATTACCGAGTGTACAATTAATTTAATTCCATCGGATAAAGGGAGGATAATGATTTATCCAAAACCTGCACAATCCAAGATTTACTTAAAAGATGAATAATAAATTGAACATAAGAAATAAAGAAAGAAAATATCCAATATCGAATAATGAATATCGAATGTGGAAATAAGAATTAAAAAGTAAAAAAGAAGAAAATATACAATATTGAATGATAAATAAGAAATACGAAATCAGAAAGTTGGAAGAAGACAGTGTACTGAGCTTCTTGAAACCCCCCTTGGGGGGCAGGGGGGCTTGAGTTAGAGGTTACTTTATGAAAAAATTGATGTACATATTATTATTCCTGTTTGTTGCTGCAAATGTTGCTGCACAGGAAAACTATGTCATCGATTCGGTTTGTATTGGCGCCGAAAGGGTTTATCGCGGCGATGGTGAACTGGGTTCAACTTATATCTGGGCAATAACCGATGAGGCGGGCGATACAATTGTTCAATCTCACGGAAATGATTTTAAGGACCTCATTACACCCGGAATTTATAATTATGGCAGCGAATTGCCAATGACCTGGGACACTCCCGGCTCTTATCTGATCACAACAATCCAGTATTCAATTCATGGCTGCGACACAACCCAGCAGGGAAATGTAAAGGTTTTCCCCCCACCTTTTGCTTTTGCCGGCGATTCAATGTTTGTTTGTGCTGTCGATACAATCTTTTTAACCCAGGCTTTGGCCGAAAATTACCGCAGTCTGCTTTGGACTTCCACCGGCGACGGGGTTTTTGAAGATGTTTCTGCATTGAACCCGTTCTATATACCTGGCGGAAAGGACAAATTTAACGGTAGTGTGATGTTGATACTCACAGCCGAAGGACTTGCCAGCAACTCAACCTGTCAGCCTGCTATCGATTCGCTTGAAATCTGGTTCAGTGATCCACTTATAACTTTTATTCCGCGCCACCTGCGTTGTTATAACGATTTTACCGGTCAGGTGTGGCCACGGGTAACAAACGGAAACGAACCTTACACGTATGAATGGACCGGCCCGGCCAGATTTACTTCATCAAACGATACAATTAAAGGACTTGCAGCAGGGTTTTACTATTTAACTGTAACCGATAATTATGGCTGTCAAACAACCGATACAGTTGAAGTTACTCAACCCGATGTGCTTGTTGCAGATATCGACGGCTGGCTGAATGTTAGCTGTTTCGGTGGAAATGACGGGATGGCGCAGGTTGCAGTAACCGGCGGAACCGAAGATTATTCATATCAATGGAGTTCAATCCCGCCACAAACAACAGCTGTGGCAACCGGATTGTCTGCCGGAGAATATATTGTGCGGATTACAGATGCAAACAATTGTACAGCTAAAGACAATATTATAATTTCAGAACCTCCGCAAATTGTACTTGCTGCCGACAGCATTGATGCAAAATGTGCTGGCGGTTTGCGTGGTTCCATCGACCTGACGGCTTCGGGCGGAACACCTTTTAAAAACGAACCGCATTACAAATTTGAATGGACCGATGAAACAAACACAGTTGTTGGTACTACTGAAGACATAAACAATCTGCCCGGCGATATGCTTTATTCGGTTGTAGTTACCGATTCAATTGGCTGCTGGGATACACTTTCAATATTTATAAACGAACAAAACGACCTGCTTATAACAGTTGAAAGGATTGATTCAATCCTTTGTTTTGGCGATTCAAACGGTGCAATTGACATTACAGTTTCAAATGGCGCCGAACCTTACACTTTTATCTGGGATTCAGGCCAAACTACCGAAGATCTGGCAAATATCCCCGCCGGGAAATACCATGTTCTGGCTACCGATGCCAACGGATGTAAAATCGATATGGATTTCGAACTTTTCGAACCTGAAGAAATTCTTGCATCAATTGAACCCGGCGATCGTGAAATGTGCGAATCTGATACCATTTCACTTGAAGGAAATTCATCCGGAGGAACAGGTATTCACACCTATTTATGGCTTGGAAAAGGAGCACTTTATTTAAATGACCCAACAAGTTTAAAACCTGATTTCACAGGAGCTCCGGCAGGTGATTATAACCTCATTTTCACCGCCACCGACAAAAATGGTTGTGTTGCATCCGACGCAAT
Organism: Draconibacterium sp.; assembly: GCA_016705335.1. Classification (GTDB taxonomy): domain Bacteria; phylum Bacteroidota; class Bacteroidia; order Bacteroidales; family Prolixibacteraceae; genus Draconibacterium. The sequence goes on from JADIYN010000001.1 coordinate 3,541, forward strand.
CGATATAAAAGTTTGGCCAATTACTTACAACACTGTATTTGATACAATTTGTCCTTCCGACTTGCCTTATACCTGGAACGGCTCGGTTTACGACATTGCAGGTTCGTATGAAAATATCATCAAAAATGTGTATGGCTGCGATTCGGTTATCACCTATAATTTGTTTGTTCGTGATGAATTGATTTTAACTGCTACCGTTGTAAATGACGGAGCGACTGCCAACCCGTCCGGAAGCATCGACCTGACTGTTGATGGCACTTCATCACCCTATACTTTTTTATGGAGTAACGGCGAAACTACCGAAGACCTGAGTGGCCTCACTGCCGGTGATTATCTGGTTATTGTTACTGATATCAATGGTTGTACAAATACATTAAATGTTACCGTCTCTTCAGATCTTGGAGATATAATTGTAACAGCCATTCCAACCCCGGTTGAGTGTTACGGAGACAATACAGGTGCAATAAGATTGAATGTTTCGGGTGGCGCCCCTGATTATACTTTTGACTGGAGTACAGGAGAACATACACAAAATATTTCAAATCTAATTGCAGGAACTTATGCTGTTACTGTTACCGATTCGAGAGGTGCAACTAAAAAACTGCAGGTAATTATTACCGAACCTGCTCAACTTGTTTTGTCAGGAACAAAAGTGGATGTAGGAGATTCACCTGACCCGGTTGGAAGTATAAATCTTTCGGTTAGGGGAGGTACAAAACCATACAGTTTTGACTGGACTGGTCCCGACGGATTTACCTCAACAAGTGAAGACATAAACAATCTGGCAAAAGGTAATTATACAATTAAAGTAACAGATGAACATGGATGTACTGAAATGCTTGTTTTTGTAATTGGCGGATATGGAATGACCTGCCCGCCTCCTGTTTTTGCTGATTGCAGCATTACTTTCGCTCCGGCTCCTTTTACTTCGCTTGCTGAATACGAAGCTGGCGGAGGAAACATTCAAAGTTCAGTTGCACTTATAGCAGCAACTTTTACAGTTGCCGGACCCGACGTTTCGGACGGAAATAAATGCCCTGAAACATTTACAAGAACCTATAAAATTCAAAACACTGATGGTGATTGGATTTATTGTGAACAGCTAATAATTGTTGATGATACAGAAAAACCAAAACTCACCTTAAAACAAAAGAATGAGAATTGCGAGGAAGATTTACCAGCCATTTACACAAACAAAACAGAATTCTTTGCTGAAAAAGGAAATGATGCAACTGATAATTGCGAACTGGATTGGAGTACTTTCAAGTTTACAGGAAAACAAAGCGAAAGCAGGGATGGAATATGCAGGTTAACTGTAGTAAGGTGGTATGAAATTGAAGATTTTTGCGGCAACAGAACGGAGACTCCTGAAGTCATCATAATTGAAGACAAAATCAAACCATACGCAATGAGGCCAATGAAAAAGTTAACTTCAGATTGCGAAGTTCCGGAACCATATAAAGACAGGAATGATTTTGAAGTAAACAGCGGTGTTTATATAATTGAAAACTGTAATGGAGGAAATTACACAATAATACATCTCGGCGACAGTATTGTTGGCGATGGTTGCCCGTCAACCATAATCAGAACCTATCGTTTTTCCGACCTTTGCGGCAATTACAATGATTACCCGCAAACTATTATTGTAAACGATACAATTGCCCCGACAATTATTTGTCCGGCACCTGTTGTATTCGATGCTGGAATCCGTGATTTGAAAGACCTCACCGGATTTGCCTATTCTGAAACACCGCTCCAAATAGCAACAGCAGGTTTGATTGGATTGGGTATAAAGGTTACCGAGAATTGTAATTTGGACAAGGTAATTTATCAAGACATAAAAACCGGTATTTGCCCTGTAATTGTAACCCGCACATTTACTGTTTATGATGCCTGCGATAACAGCGCCGAATGTTCTCAGAAAATTGAATTAATGAATTTGACCATTTATGATTTCGATCCGTTTGGCCCTTATTGTGTGGATGCTGTACCTGATATTTTACCAACAGTTTCAAACAATGGAATTGAAGGAACCTGGAATCCGGCAACTATCGACACAAAAACAAAAGGTAAAAAAACTTATACTTTCACACCCAATGACGCCTTGTGTCCACCAATGGTAACCATTGAAATTGAAGTTACCGATGAAATTAAACCTGTTTTTCTTGCACTCGGACCATTCTGTGTAAACAGCGCTGCACCTGATTTACCACTTATGTCCGACAACAAAATAACAGGAACCTGGGAACCTGTTTCAATTGAAACTGGTGTAGTTGGTGTGTTTGATTATACATTCACTCCCGATCCCGATCAGTGTGCAGTTCCGGTTGTTGTTAAAATCGAAATTACAAATGAAATTAAACCGGTTTTTGCCGCTCTCGGGCCTTACTGTTTAAACAGTGTTGCGCCTGCATTACCTGCTGTTTCTAAAAATGGAATCACCGGGAAATGGGATCCTGCAAAAATCAACACAGGAACACTTGGTATTTTTGATTACACATTCACGCCCGATCCTGATCAGTGTGCAACTTCGGTAACCATACAAATTGAAATTACTGATGATATTGAACCGGTTTTTGTTGCGCTTGGACCGTTCTGTTTAAACAGCGTTGCTCCTGCATTACCAGGCACTTCGGATAATGGAATTACAGGAAAATGGAATCCTGCAAAAGTCAACACAAACAAAGTTGGTACTGATAATTACACGTTCACTCCCGATCCGGGTCAGTGTTCAAATCCTGTAACTATTCAAATTGAAATTACCGATGAAATTATACCTGTGTTTGCATTATTCGGGCCATTCTGTTTACACAGCAAAGCACCGGATTTACCGCTTATTTCCGAAAATAATGTTACAGGAAAATGGAATCCTGCAAAAATTGCTACAAACAAGGTTGGAAAAGCGAAATATACATTTACTCCTGATCCGGGTCAGTGTGCCATTCCGGTTACCACTGAAATTGAAGTTTTCGATTTGGTAACGCCAGTGTTTGACAAACTAAGTCCGCAATGTCCTAATTCCGAAGCTCCTGATTTACCGCTTGTTTCTGAAAATGGCATTTCCGGAACATGGAATCCTGCTTTCATCGAAACAAAAAAACAAGGTGTGTTTACATTTACTTTTACTCCTGATTCAGGACAGTGTGCAGTTCCGGTTAAACTGAATATCGATATTTCTGATAAAATTCCACCTGATGCAGTTTGTCAAAACATCACGGTTTATTTGGATGATTATGGAAAAGCATCAATCACAACCGCTCAGATTGATAACGGTTCAACAGACAATTGTGCACTCGACACACTTTATTTGGACAGATATGATTTCGATTGTGCCGATATTGGTAAAAATCCTGTAAGACTTACCGCTGTTGATGGTGTTGGTTTGACTGATTATTGCGATGCAATTGTAACAGTTCTAGATACAATGGGGCCGGTGGTTGTTTGTCGTGATTCAGTAATAATTCAACTCGATATTAATGCACAATATACATTGACTGTTGCTGAAATAATAAAAAGTACAACAGATGTCTGCGGTATTGATACTTCGTATGTTTTCCCACGAGAACTGAACTGTGACCATATTGGACGTACAATAATTACAGTTTATAGTGAAGATATCAACGGAAATATCGACTCCTGCCAGACAATTGTAAGAATTTACGGAAACATTCCGCCGTTGGCTGAAAATGACAGCGCCACTATAAAGGAAAACACATTTGCTGTTATTGACGTTGCGGCAAACGATTACGACGAAAAAACAGGTGTTAACCGTGGATCGATAATAATTGATATTAAACCGAAAAACGGGGTGGCAGTGGTAAATCCTGATAATGGGCTGATTACCTACACACCAAATCACAACTTCTCGGGCCTTGATATTTTTAAATACAGAATCAGTGATGATGGAATTCCGTGTGAACCTGAACATGCCTATGCTTTTGTGTTTATAATTGTCGAACCAATTAACGAAAAACCAGTAGCCAATGACGATTTTCTGAGTGCAGGTTGTTTCTCTGTTAGCTGGAATGTGGTTCAGGACAATGATACTGATGACGATGGTTCTGAAAATCTGAATATCAATACAATTCCGCTTTATCCAACACTGCATGGCGAGCTTACAATCGATCCGGATGGAACTATAAATTATTACCCGAATGACGGATTTATTGGAATTGACAGTTTCGCATACGAAATCTGGGATAACGGAATACCTACGCTTGGCGATACAGCAACAGTTTATATTAATGTTGACTGTAGCATGGAAAATCCGGATCCGATTGAATGTGAACTGTTTATTCCTGAAGGATTTTCACCTAACAATGATGGAATTCACGACTTCTTCCGAATTATGTGTATTGAACATTACCCCGATGCAAAACTGATGATTTTCAACCGTAACGGTGATTTGCTTTGGGAAAAAGAACATTACGGAAACTATGAATACTGGGGCAATCAATATAATGCGTGGTGGTGGGGTACTTCGGTGCTTAGTAAATATGATGTTGGCAGGTTTACAATTAATGGCGAACCAAAACTGAAATTTGGCAATTATGTATATGTATTGCTTTTGGGTAACGGCGATGAGAAAAACGGTACTGTAATGGTTGCTTACTAATACCTTGAATTTATCAATCCCAATTTGGTTTGGCTAAAACAAAAAAAACCTGCAAAACATTATTTTGCAGGTTTTTTAAGGTTGAACCGTATTTTATCCGGTAAAACCTTCTTTGTTTTTTTCGAATGTTTTATTTTCCTTTTGCAATATCAATTCCAATTCGCTGGCCTTTGTAAGTTACATCTTTAAAAGCTTTTAAAACTTCATTTTCAAATCGTTTATCGATTTCAAAAAACGAGAATCCCTTTAAAACTTCAATGCTACCGATTTCAATATTTTTTCCCGGCATGTTTTGGTTTATCATATCAATGATGGTGCGTTTGCCAATCCCGTTCTTTTTACCCATGTTAAAAAAGAACCTCGAAAATTCGTAGTTGCCTCTTCCTCCCCGGTCTGGTTTTGCACCAAAACTTTCGCGGCTGACACGACTATCACGGCCATCCCGACTATCGCGACTATCACGGTCACTGCGTCTTCCACGTTCTCTGCGCTCACCTCTTTCTCCCCGTTCACTTCTTTCACCCCTACCTGAATAATCACGTTCACTTTGATGAGATTCGTCAATGTTAATGTCGGGTGCGTTTTCGTAATAGGTAAGAAAACGGTTAAACTCTACTGAAACAAAATGTTTAATCAGTTCTTCGCGATCGAGCCAGGCCAGTTTTTTATAAATAACAGGCATAAACTCGCCAATTTGCTCGTTGTTTACTTCAATGTTTTCAACCTTGTCAATTAAACTAAACATCTGTTTTTCGCAGATTTCCTTGCCCGATGGCACCATTTTTTTAATAAATGGCTGGTTTACTGTTCTTTCAACCTGTTTTAGTTTTCCTTTTTCGCGAAGGTGAATCAGTGTAACTGAAATTCCCTTTTTACCCGCCCGTCCTGTTCTTCCGCTGCGGTGAACATAAACTTCAGGATCGTCGGGCAGGTTATAATTGATAACATGTGTTAAATCATTTACATCCAAACCACGCGCGGCAACGTCGGTTGCAACAAGCATGTGCAGGTGTTTCCCGCGAAAACGTTGCATTACAAAATCGCGCTGCGATTGCGAAAGGTCACCATGTAAAGCATCGGCATTGTATCCGTCTTCCATTAGTTTGTCGGCTACTTCTTTGGTTTCCATGCGTGTGCGGCAGAAAATAATACCGTAAATATTCGGATTTACATCGGCAATGCGTTTCAAAGCAAGGTAGCGGTCTTTGGCATGAACAAGGTAGTAGTTATGCTCAACCATAGCAGTTCCCGTATTTTTCTTGCCAACCGAGATTTCAAAAATGTTATTCATGTACTTTTTCGAAATCTGTACAATTTCCTGCGGCATCGTGGCTGAAAACAAAAGTGTTTGTTTTTCTGCAGGTGAATTTTCAAGAATTGCATCCAAATCGTCTTTAAAACCCATCGACAGCATTTCGTCGGCTTCATCGAGTACAACCCAGCGTATTTCGTTAACTTTCAGTTTTTTGCGTTTAATTAAATCGAGCGTACGACCGGGCGTTCCCACTACAATCTGCGCCCCGTTTTCAATATCGCTGATTTGTTTGCGGATATCAGAACCGCCATAAACTACAGCGATTTTAATTTTTCCCAAATTTTTTGAATAGTTGTCAAGGTCGCTGCCAATTTGCATTGCCAGCTCGCGGGTAGGACTTAAAATCAGAACCTGAACCGATTTTTTTTGCAAATCAATTTGCTGGATAATTGGTAATCCAAAAGCGGCTGTTTTTCCAGTTCCTGTTTGAGCAAGGGCCACCATGTCTTGTTTGCTCTCCAATAAAAAAGGAATCACTTTCTCCTGAACAGGAGTGGGCTGCACAAAACCTAAATCTTCAATCGCCGATTGAATTTCGGCGCTGAGGCCCATTTCGTTAAATAATATCATTCAAATGTCATATAAAAATTGGGCGCAAAGGTACTGTTTTAAAATGAATTTCAGGGGTTTATGTATTATTTTTGCTTTTATTAATTTAAAGTGTTATGACTGACTTTTTCGGTATCAATGTTTTTATTATCAGGTTTTAAGATTGAAATATGGTAAATTCAGGTGATTGATTTGTGAATCAGGTAGTATTGATATTTGGGAAAGGGGAAAGTATAAAATTGAAATCTTATATTTTCTTTTTACAAGCTTTTCAGTTATATTCAACTCTAAACCCTTAAATTTGTTGTAACATCATATTCTGTTCTGAATAAATTAAAGTATGTACATTAACATGCCATTTAAAATACGAAGATTTTGTATTTGGTTTTTAGGATTGATTACTTTTGTTAATCTATTTAATACCAGAGTTTTCGCACAGGAAACCGATACAATTGTTCCCATCAGAAAAAACGCCGAAGATATCCTCAAAAAGATAAACCTTAACTCGGATGGTTTTAATTTCTGGAAAGATAATTTTTCGGGTAACTGGACCGGAATTGATTTTGGATTCAATACATTTCTTAATCGCGATTATTCGGGTTATGAAACTGAGTTTATGAAACACGATATACTTTTTTCCAATTCCATTCATCTGAACCTGATTCAGCAAAATATTGGTTTACAGCGCAACCGCAATAATTTTGGAATTGTAACCGGGTTGGGACTGCAATACCAATATTACCGGCTGAGTGATACTGTTACAATTGAACGAACAGCAGATGATATAATTATTCCAAATTTTTTTAATTATGGCGACTATCAAAGTTCAAAACTGTTTCTTTTTTCGTTAACAGTTCCTGTTTTGGTTGAAATTCAAATTCCGATAAATAATTACAGAAACCGGCTTTATTTTTCATCGGGCATGTATTTTTCATACCGGATTGGCAGTTATTCAAAAATTAAATATCGTGACGATCAAAAAAAGAAACTTAAAGTAACCGATAACTATTCGTTGCAAAACTTCAAATATGGAATAATGTTCAGAACCGGTTACCGTTGGATAAATTTTTATGCGATATATGATTTGACTCCTTTTTTTCAGGTTGATAAAGGACCTGAACTTACCCCGTTTACTTTGGGCGTAACTTTACTCAGGTTTTAATTTAATCGTTCCTATTAATTTTGAGAATTGGGTTTTAAAATTCCTTAAATCATGTAAACTAATTATGAAGCCAAAAAAATCAAACATCTTTTTTCTCATCTCTTTTGTTGTTTTCAACTTTCTGAATGTCGAAATATTTGCTCAACAGGTAGAAAATGAAACTGATGCAAAACAGCATTCCACAGCATTTAACTATATTTTTAAAAGTGGTACTGACGGGTATTCAACTTTTCGTATTCCTGCGATTGTAATTACGAAATCAGGAAAATTGCTTGTTTTTGCTGAAGGGCGTGTAAATGGAAGTTCCGATACCGGTGATATAGATTTGGTAATGAGAAGTTCCGATGATGGTGGTAAAACCTGGAGCCCTTTGAAAATAATCTGGAATGATGGAAACAATGTTTGTGGAAACCCTGCTCCGGTTGTTGATTTTGAAACAGGCAAAATACATTTGTTGCTCACCTGGAACCTCGGTACCGATCACGAATCGGACATCATCGACGGGAAAAGTAAGGATACACGCAGGATTTTTGTAACTACCTCAAATGATGAAGGAAAAAACTGGACCGAGCCAAAAGAGATAACTTCTTCTGTAAAAAAAGAAAACTGGACATGGTATGCTACCGGTCCCTGTCACGGGATACAACTAAAAAGTAGGGCGTATAAAAACCGGCTTGTAATTCCTTGTGACCACATTGAATCGGGTACAAAAAAGTATTTTTCCCATATAATTTATTCTGATGATAACGGAAAAACATGGCAAATGGGCGGGACGACACCACAGGATCAAGTAAATGAATGTGCGGTTGCCGAACTTCCCAATGGAAAATTATTGCTAAACATGCGTAATTACGACAGAACCCAAAAATCCCGGAGAATTAGTTTTAGTGAAGATGGAGGTTTAAATTGGTCAGCTATTCAATCCGACACTGCATTGATTGAACCCATTTGTCAGGCAAGCATACTTTTTACAGAGGAAAATAAAACGCTATGGTTTTTAAACCCCGCCAGCGAAACCGCCCGTGTAAATATGACATTAAAAGCAAGCCACGATTTTGGCCTTACCTGGGAAACTGCGAAAATTCTGCATGCCGGGCCTTCTGCTTATTCTGATTTAACATTGATAAACCAAAATAATATTGGATGCCTTTTTGAAGGTGGATTATTAAATCCCTATGAAGGAATAGTTTTTACAACATTCGAAATAAAATAACTTTTAATCTTCGGACTTCTCCCTGGTAATTTTTCGGGTAGAATTTCCGGCAAATCTTTAAATATGAAACCATACATTTTAGAACAAACCAACTGGAAACAGGTTAAAAACCAAAAATACGAAGTTGCAGTTTTGCCCTGGGGAGCAACAGAACCGCACAACTACCATCTGCCTTACGGAACCGATTCGCTTGAAACAGGCAGGATTGCTGAAGTTGCTGCACAAAAAGCCTGGGAAAAGGGAGCTAAAATTATGGTACTCCCGACCATTCCGTTTGGTGTTCAAAATCCGGGGCAGATTGAATTACCTTTTGTTTGCATACAAAACCGTCAACCCAAATTCTTATTTTTAAAGATATAGTTGAAGCGCTGAATAAACAGGGGATCAGAAAACTGATTTTAATGAACGGACATGGTGGAAACGATTTTAAACCTATGATTCGTGAAGTACAACCACAGTTCCCCAATATTTTAATTAGTTTGATAGAATGGTTTAAAATACTCGATCTCTCAAAATATTTTGAAGAAGATGGCGACCACGCCGGTGAGATGGAAACAAGTGTTATTATGCATTATTTCCCGCACCTGGTTTTGCCGTTAAATGAGGCAGGTGATGGAAAAGCAAAGTCAACCAAATTAAGGGGTGTATTAAATAAAACTGCCTGGATTCCGAGACAATGGGACAAAGTTTCGGCAGATACAGGAATTGGTTACCCCAAAAAAGCAAGCGCTGAAAAAGGCGAAAAATATTTAAATGATTTGACTGCGGAAATCAGTAACTTTTTTGTTGAAATGGAGGAATGTGATTTGGACGATTTGTATGATTAAATATTTTCAGGTTATGTTAAAAATCATTTACCAATAAGCTAAATGTTCTTTCTTTTGGGTAACAATTAAAATACGAATATCATGAAACTACTTCTGATTAGCAATTCAACAATGTCGGGTGAACCATACCTGGATTACCCTAAAAATGAGATTTATAAATTCCTTGGAAAAAAACCTGTTACAGCTTTATTTATCCCTTATGCAGCAGTTACTTTTTCGTTTGATGAATATTGTGAAAAAGTAGAAGAGCGGTTTGCTGAAATTGGGCATCATATTGTTGGTATCCATACATTTAACGATCAAATTAAAGCCATTCATGAAGCTGAAGCGATTGTTGTTGGAGGAGGAAACACCTGGCAACTGGTTCGTATGATGCATGACTACAATTTAATGAACCCTATCCGCGAGAAAGTTTTTACCAAACGCCATTCATCGGATGGAGTGCCGGAGCTAATGTTGCTTGTCCTACATTGCGGACAACCAACGACATGCCCATTATTGATCCAAAGGGATTTGATTGTATTGGTCTTGTTCCATTCCAGATAAACCCACATTATTTGCATGAAAATCCTGAAGGTCACGGAGGAGAAACACGGGAACAAAGGATAAATGAATTTCTTGAAATCAATCCTAAATTGTATGTAGCCGGTTTGCGTGAAGGAACAATGTTGAAACTTGATGATAAGAATCTAACCTTAATTGGAAGCCGCACATGCCGGATTTTCAAAAAGGGCGATGACCCTCGTGAACTCTCTTCGAAAGATGATTTTAATTTTTGTTGAAATAAAAATTGAATGGGTGGTTTTGGCCACCCATTTATTAATAAATATTTTCCCAAATTTTACGGCAATTATTTCTTTTCAGCCCAAATGGATTTCATTTCAAATACATCTAATTTATCTATTCCCAATTCACCACCATTTGAATAAAGAACAACATCGTCAGCTCCTTTTGTTGGAGTGAAACAATTGGATATTACTGTCTGTCCTCCATTTACAAAAATTTCGATAGAGGATCTGTCCAATAATATTTCCAAAGAAATTTTGTTGTCAACTGGCACAACAGGCACAGTTGAACTTAAAACTGTAAGTACACCACGTTTAACATTGTATGAAATTTCAGTTCCGGGAATTTTCTTGCTGTTGCGGAGGATAAACCCGAAATTATCAGATGTTTTTAAATCAAATTCGGCAATAATATGCAGGCAATCGCCTTTAACACTTTTAGTTTTATTCTCGTTGATTCCGGGAATTACTACTTTGTTCTCCCATTTTTGATGTTTTCCATGCAGCAACTCAATTTCCTTTACTGGTTTTCGAACCAATTTATAACCAAAACTGAATTTTGTGAGGGAAATTTCGCAAGGGAATGACATTTGGCCATTAAAAGGCATACCCGGAAATTCGCCGCCTCTCATCCAGGCAATTTGCAAAGTACGTCCATCATCCGCCGGAATATTACTCCAGGTTTGTGTGGCGTAATAGTTACTGCCAAAATCACTTTTTATTTTAGCCGATTCAGGTGTAAAATGTTCGCCATTAAAATCACCTATTAAATAGCTGCCGTCACCATCAAAAAGTATCCATTTTGATTCTCCGGGACGATTTGTTACTTTAAGTTTTACCAAATCAGGGCATTCATAAAATCCCGGAACATGGCTTTTCCATTTCCATTCAGTTAAATTTTCTGAAGTATAAATTGAAACTCCCTTGGTTTTGTCGTCATTTGAGGTTTTCCTGTACAAAACCATCACCCATTTATTTGACTCTTCATGCCAAAACACTTTAGGATCACGGGCATCATCCATTTCATCAAATGGGATAATTGGGTTTTCGGCGTATTTTCCCCAGGTTCGTCCTTTATCGGTGCTGAATGCAATCCTTTGTCCGCAGCCTTTACTAGTGTAAAATGCAACAAGGGTTTTTACATCACCGCTCTGTTTCCCAAGCAGATTTTGCTCATCAACAATTGCAGAACCTGAAAAAGCTGTACAGAATTCCTTGTCTTCCGAATTATTGTCGGGGTAAAGCGCAATTGGCAAATGTTCCCAATGAATTAAATCAGTGCTGATTGCATGTCCCCAGTGCATAAAACCCCACTCATTTCCCTTTGGATTGTATTGGTAAAACATGTGGTACTCTCCATCATAATACACTAATCCGTTGGGGTCATTATGCCAGTTCCTTTCCGGCGTAAAATGATACTGAGGTCTAAACAGTTCATTATAGTATTCTTTATCCGAATTAAAAGAAACCAGCATAAATACAAGTAATACAGAGACAATGGTTGTTGATAAGTATTTCATAAATAAATTAATTAAAAAATATTTTTTGTTCCTAAACTAAAAAAAAGCTTGCAATAAACAAATTGTTTGTTTATGTTTACACCTACAAACCCGTAAAAAAAACTTGTCATTGGACAGACGCTTTTGATTCTATAAATTTTGCATCTGCAAAAAGATTCAAAAGTACATATTTAAAAATGAAATTGACGCCGTGGGCTCAGTTACGTTGCATTGAAATTTAGATTAGGTTTTTACAAACCCACTGGTTGAAACAACATTACAAACCCATTCAACCAGGTTAGAAACTTATTCAAAATTAGCAACTTATACCGTTTATCCGGCGGAAATACAATTCATTGTTTGTCTCATTCAGTTTGATTTAGAGGTTTGATTTACACATTAAATCGAATTGAAATGAAAAGGACGTTTATTTCTATTCTGTGCATTTTTACTATTCTAAGTGCATTTGGACAACAAGAAACATCGGCAGATTTTACTGAGGCTCAAACCCCAATAAATATTGGATTAAATGAGGTAAATAAAGTGTTTACCCCACCGGCGGACATGAATAATAACTTAAAATCGGCAATTACTGGAACAAATATTATTGTTTCTTATAACGGATTTCCTGAAAATGTAAAACAGGCTTTTGAATACGCTGTTTCAATCTGGGCAAAATCAGTTTATTCTCCGGTAACTTTAAATATACATGCCAACTGGGAAGTTTTAGATAAAAACACGCTTGGTCATGGAAAACCATCAATTTTTTACAGAAACTTCAAAGGAACACCACAAGCCAATGTTTTCTATCCAATTGCGCTGGTCGAAAAATTAACAGGAAAAGAATACAACAGTGAAAATGACGCTGATATTTTATGCTCATTCAACAGTTCACAGTCATGGTATTTTGGAACTGATGGAAAAACACCTGCCAACCAATATGATTTTGTAACTGCTGTTTTGCACGAAATTGGACACGGAATGGGCATTTCCGGATTTTTTACAGCTGAAAATGGCGTGGCTCGTTTTTGTAATACAAGCAATAGCCCGAGTATTTATGATTTTTATGTTTTTAATAAAAATCAGCAAAGAATTGCAGATAACCAGTTGTTCCCCTGTCCATCAACGGAACTAACAAAACAACTAACTTCAAATTCCTTGGTATTTAATTATTTGACAGAAAATAGTGAAATTGATGAGGCAACAATTTATGCACCAAGTACCTGGGTAAATGGTGTTAGCATTTACCATCTTCAAAAAACCAACTATACTAACGGAACTCCTAATGAGCTTATGAATGCACATGCATTTAAAGGTGAAGCAATACACAACCCAGGTGTAAATACACTTCAGGTTTTATCCGAACTTGGATGGAGTACAAATGATCAGGTTGATGTTGATGCGGTAAGCACAGGAGCTAAAGAAGAAATTCTGGCCAATGAAGATGTAAATATATATCCTAATCCTTTTTCAGGTACCCTGACTTTTGATTGCGAAAATATCGCAAATCAATCTTCAGTTGAAATTAAAATCATTGATTTAACCGGATCAACCGTTTTTAGTGAAACAATGTTTGACATTCAGTTTAACCCAAAACTAAAAGTAGATTTATCAACCATTAAACCAGGTATTTACCTGGCAAGTTTGACTGATATAAATTCAAAAACCATTACAAAAAGAATTATAAAAAATTAAATTATGAAAACATTATTATTAGTAGCTTTTGTTGCAGCAGTTGTTGGTCTTATCACATCTGCAATTATTCTCTTTAACCTTGTATTTACTAAAAAGAAACAGCTTTTACAGCGTGATGATTGGTAATAGAAATGCTCTGTACTTACACAGAAATGTTAGAAAAATGCTGGATTGATTTTCAGCATTTTTTATTCCATCTTTTGGTTGACTTAATAACAGGATTTTACCTTTGTTTGATTTTGAAAAAATCTTAAAACTAAAACAATAATCCTGTTACATTTGTCATTTTGTAAGTTAAAACATGAGGTAGTGAAATTAATATACATTTATATTGTAGCGATTTTGTTTGTATTTAGTTCAGTTAACGGACAAAACGACTGGAGAAAAACTAAATTAAAGATCCCTTCAACCATATGTTATGCATCAGATAAAGTTGAAAAATCATTTGTTCCTCCTCCACCTGAAATCCTGCTGAAAGCCGGGGCTGAAAAAAAATCAGACATTATTGTTTCCTACAATTTATTTCCGGCTAATGCAAAGGAAGCGTTTGAATACGCAGTTAATATCTGGGAATATCTGGTTGAATCAGATGTCCCAATTTATGTTGAAGCCCGCTGGCGGTCAATGAATACAAATACTCTGGGTAGCGCAGGACCAGCTGATTATTATGCCAATTTCGATAATGCACCACGCAAAAATTGTTATTATCCGGTTTGTGTTGTCGAAAAAATTACAAAATCTGAAATCTCCGGCTCATCTTCGCCCGATATAAGTGCAACTTTCAATAAAGATATAAAATGGTATTTTGGTACAGATGGACAAACCCCGGCTTTATTATATGACTTTGTAACTGTTGTTTTACATGAGCTTGGACATGGTCTCGGATTTACCGGATTTTTTTATGTAACAGGGAATGTAGGTGCCTATGGAAATGAAAATGCCGGTGATGTATCAGCTTTTGATATTATGGTTGTGAATGACAAAAATCATATGCTTACTGATACTTCAGTTTTTAGTATGCCTTCTACTTTTTTGTTTAATGCTTTAACTTCAAACCTTTTATATAACTCAAGCCCTGTTGCAACAACAAATAATTCCGGGAATACCCCGCGACTTTATGCACCTTCGGAATGGGACGACGGATCAAGCATATACCATTTAAACGATGCAACTTATCCACATTCGAATGAAAATTCGTTGATGACACACGCAATTGGAAAGGGAGAAGCTGTTCATGATCCAGGACCAATCACAAAAGGTATATTGGCTGATATTGGTTGGAAGCTAATGAAATTAAATTTGGATAAACCAAAAGACATTGAAAAAAGGCAGCCCATTTTATTTAACCTTTCCATAGAGAGTGATTTTGAAATTGACACAAATACAGTTTTTGTTTACTTTTCAACAGACGCATTTAAAAATGATAAAGATTCATTGCAAATGACATATAACAATGAACTGGAACTTTTCTCAGCAGTTATAATCCCCGGATTTGCCACACAAAAAATTGATTATTATGTTAGTGCAAGCGATAAAATGAACCGTACTTTTTCAGTACCGGGTGAAGCTCCTTCCGAAATTTATTCGGTAAATATAGGCCCAGATAATACTGCTCCTGAAATAATTCATATTCCAATGCCATATTTTGTTTCATATGGAGAAAATATGATAGTTACTGCCGAAGTTATTGATAACCTTGGGATTGATACAGTTTTTGTTGATTTCTCAGTAAATGATATTCCTCAACAATCATTTGGGTTAATACTCGATTCAGCAAATATTTATTCAGGTATATTTAATGTTGATGCAAAATTACTAAATGATGGAGATTAAATTTCATATAAAATTACTGCAATAGATAAATCGAAAGCAGGTAATAAAAAAGTTAGCCCCGCAAACGACTATTTCTCATTCAAAGTTGAAAAGATATTTGAACCGGTTGGTGGTTACCTTAACGATTTCAACACACCAAACTCTGATTTTATTTTATCCGATTTTGATAATTTCGAAGCGGCGAATTTTAATAATCCGTCACTTCATAGTCCACATCCATATCCAAGTCCTGATAAAAATAATACTGAATTTAATTTTACAACGCTCCTTAAATACCCAATAATTTTGCAACAAAATGGAACAATGAGTTTTGATGAAATCGTATTGGTTGAGCCCGGCGAAGTGCTTTCAAAATATGGCGACGATGATTTTTGGGACTATGTAATTGTTGAAGGCAGCAAGGATAATGGAAAAACATGGCTTCCACTATTTAATGGGTACGATTCAGGTGACAATGAAACCTGGAAAACCAATTACAACAAGAATATTGACAACAATCAGGTTTCAACGGCTGTTGGAATTCCTGACTGGTATGTATCCCGTAATATAAATCTTCTCGAAAATGGCAATTTTAAAGTAAATGATACAATTTTAGTTCAGTTTCGCTTGTTCTCCGATCCATTTGCACATGGATGGGGGTGGACAATTGATAATCTCCGCATACAATCGCCAACATCCGCTTCTTCTCTAATTTTATCGCCTGGAAATATTACTGTTTATCCCAATCCATTCAGCAATAAAATAAAAATAACAGTGCAGGCTGGCAGCGAAATCAAAGATTTAAATATTGAGATAATAAATCTTTACGGACAAACTATTACAACATTACAATACAAGAATGTTTTAGGTCAGATTACAACTGAACCTGATTTAAGTAAACTGGCCAATGGAATGTATTTTGTAATTGTAAAGGAAAATGGGAAAATGGTGAAATCTCAAAAAATAATTAAAAACTGACATTTACCTTATTTCCATTTCGAACCAAATTTTGATTAATTATTTCATTTTAAAAATATATCCATATATTTGTCGCCAGAATAATAAAAAAATGAAATCAAATTTTAACAATTCGTACTTCTACTTTTATTTTTATTATGGTTCAAAAAACGGGATCAGGAAGTAGGGTATTGTTATAAATGAAAATATTTTACCAAAAGGTCTCGAATAAATCGAGGCCTTTTTTTATACAAAAATAATGAGAATTACAATTATTGGACTTGGTTTAATTGGCGGTTCGTTGGCAATGGATTTACGAAAGAGCAAGTTTGCAACCGAACTGATTGGAGTTGATTCAAGTGAAAAACATGCTGACCAGGCTTTGAAAATTGGATTGGTTGATCGCATTGAAAGCCTTGAAAAAGGTGTTGAAAATACAGATATCATAATCATTGCCATTCCGGTAGATAAAGAGGTTGCGATATTAGCTCAAATCCTTGATACGATAAACAACAACACAACAGTTATCGATATGAGTTCTACCAAAAGAGTAATAACCGAATCGGTAAGAAATCATCTCAAAAGAAAGAACTTTGTTCCGGCTCACCCGATGTCGGGAACTGAAAACTCCGGACCAACTGCTGCTCTCGAAGGTTTGTTTAAAGGGAAAATCACAATTTTATGCGACCATGAAGATTCTGGTTCGCAACATTTGGCAATGGCAGAAAAAATGTTTCAGGTATTGGGAATGGATATTGCATACATGACCGCTGATGAACAGGACCACAGTACTGCGTTTGTTTCTCATCTTCCGCACGCTGCAGCTTATGCACTGGCAAATGCAGTTCAGTCAAAAGAAGACAGGAGTATTATTTTTGATTTGGCAAGTGGAGGATTTAATTCCACAGTTCGATTGGCAAAAAGTTCAAGCACCATGTGGCATCCCATTTTTCAACAAAACCGCAATTACGTTGTTGAATCACTTGATGTTTACATAAAACACCTACAGGAATTTCGTGATTGCCTGTACAATGAACAGGACGACAAACTGCACGATTTGATTGTAAGTGCCAATAAAATAAGGGGGATCCTTGAAGGAGAAAACCCACATTTTGTTAAAAATGAGGAGAAAATTGTAAAACTTTATACGAAATAATCATGACTTTAAAACTTGACATTAATCCGATAAAAACCTGGTTGCCAAAACTTGACAACCCACTTTTAATTTCAGGGCCATGCAGCCTTGAAACAGAAAAACAGGCACTTGACACTGCAAAGTTATTGGCGAAAGACAAACGTGTATTTGTGTATCGTGGGGGGGTTTGGAAACCTCGTACACGGCCAGGTTCTTTTGAAGGAATCGGCTCGATTGGTTTAAAATGGTTACAAATGGTTCGTCAGGAAACCGGTTTGCCGGTTGGCACAGAAGTAGCAAATGCCCAACACACTGAAGAAGCGCTTAAAGCCGGGTTAGATGTAATTTGGATTGGTGCCCGCTCAACTGCCAGCCCTTTTGTGGTGCAGGAAATTGCGGATGTTGTAAAAGGAAGCAATGTTGTTGTTATGGTGAAAAATCCTGTGAATCCTGACGTTCAGTTGTGGATGGGTGCGATAGAACGTATTTATCAGGCAGGTATAAAAAACATTGTGGCAATCCATCGCGGGTTTACACCATTTAGCGAAACCAAGTATCGAAATTACCCCAACTGGCAAACAGTAATTGAGTTGCGGCAATTGTTACCAAACCTGCCCATTATTTGCGACCCAAGTCATATTGCCGGCAAGCGTGAATTTCTGTACGAAATATCTCAAAAAGCATTCGATATGGGAATGGAAGGTTTGATGCTCGAATCGCACATCGATCCTTCGTGTGCTTTGAGTGATGCTGCCCAGCAACTTACTCCGGCCGATTTGGCTAAATTACTCGACCGTCTGGTTATTCGGCATGAAAATGCAAACAACCCCGATTTTGAGAGTCAGTTGGATGTGTTGCGTAACCGGATTGACGCAATTGATACCGAATTGCTTGAAACTCTTTCATCAAGAGTTGATATTGTTAAGAAAATCGGTCAATACAAAAAAGATAATAATGTTACGGCACTTCAAATAAACCCGTGGACCAAATTGATGGAAGACCGTGTTAATATTGGTAAAAAGCTTGAATTAAACGAAAACTTTGTGAAAACACTTTTTCAGTTAATTCATGAAGATTCGGTGAGGATGCAAACTGAAATTATGGATAAAGAGTAGATGCTGAATTTTCAGGATTAATTCTGAAAAACAATTGGTAAAAAGCTTTGTATTCCTTGATTGGTTTGGTTTTGCGGGAAGTTCTATGAAAGCAACAATTTCATAAAACTTCTTTTTTTTGAGATATTTCAAAATAAAATCTCATCGATACTTCATCAATTAAAATATTCGTTTGACAACACGTTCAACAAAGGAGTTGACTAAAATCTTATTCCGAAGTTGAAGATGAAAAGCACCAAAACTTCAATCAGTTTGGGTTAGAATCCTGTTCTAAATCAGCAATCAATTCGTTACTCAAAGTTCCCGAAGCAATTTCGCGTACTTCACCTGTCATTTTAATATTCCAGGCTTTGTCAATTTCGATTTGAAGATTGCCGCCTGGCATTTTAACTGTCAAGTTTGGTTCGGTTAAACCTTTTTTAACCATAACCGATGCAACCGCACAGGACGAACTTCCCGAAGCTAAAGTCCAGCCGGCACCGCGTTCCCAAATAATAATTTCAACTTCGGTGGGCGAAATTACTTTGGCAAACTGAACATTGATGCGGTTAGGAAACATTGGATGATTTTCAATGTAACTTCCGAATTGCTTTATCTCTTTTTCATCCAGCTCATCTTTCAGAATTACACAGTGTGGATTTCCAACCGAAACACAATTGATAATGTAGTCTTTGTATTCGAGGTTTAAAACTTCGTCGATACACTCTTCATTTGCACAGTTTACCGGAATTTCAGCCGAAACAAAATTGGCTTTTCCCATATCCACTTTAATGGTTTTTGCCTTCTTGTTCACTTCTTCAACAACTTCAGCACGCACAACACCACCCGGAGTTTCAATTGTAAATATTTTTCTTTCGAGAATTTGCTGTCGTATAAATATTTGGCAAAAATGCGTAATCCGTTTCCGCTTTTTTCAGCTTCCGAACCATCGGGGTTTAAAATTCGCAACCCGAAATTGGCTTTGTAACTGGGTACTTTTAACAAAATTCCATCTGAACCGATTCCGTAATGTACATCACATATTTTTTGTATTGCTTCCTTCGTCAATTCGAAATTGATTTCATATTGGCTCAAAACAACATAATCGTTTCCTAAACCGTGAGATTTTACAAAGAAGTTTTGCATATCGAATATTTTAGGGTGCAAATGTATTAAACTACAATGAAATTTATCCGCACTTATTGTTCAAATCTGTTTCTCAGATTTTTATTTTTAAATTTGCTGCTCATTTATTAAGATTTAATAAAACAACAAAAATACAATGGCATTCATTAACGAGAATTACCTGAAACTTCAGGCAGGTTATCTTTTTCCTGAAATCGGACGGCGTGTAAACGAATTTATTGCAGCTAACCCCGGCAAAAAAGTAATCAAAATGGGTATCGGCGATGTTACCCAGCCACTCGTTCCGAGCGTTGTAAAAGCTTTTCACGAAGGTGTTGAGGAAATGGCAACTGGAACTACTTTTAAAGGATACGGACCAGAACAAGGTTATGGTTTTTTACGTGAGGCAATCGCAAAAAACTCTTATCACGACCGTGGAGTTGACATATCTGCTGACGATATTTTTATTTCCGACGGTTCAAAATGTGATACAGGAAATATCCAGGAAATTTTTGGAAACGACAATAAAATAGCAATCTGCGACCCGGTTTATCCTGTTTATGCTGATACTACGGTAATGGCCGGAAAAACCGGCGTTTGTAAGTCAAATGGCTATTACGATGGAATTATTTACATGCCTTGCACCGACAAAACCGGCTTCATTCCTGAACTGCCGGAAGAAACTCCTGACCTGATATTCCTTTGTTTCCCGAACAATCCAACTGGTGCTGTTGCAACGAAAGAAGTGCTGAAAAAATGGGTTGATTATGCTATCGAACTCAAAAGCATTATTTTATACGATGCTGCTTACGAAGCTTTTATTACCGACGTAAGTATTCCACATTCGATATACGAAATTGAAGGAGCAAAACAGGTTGCGCTTGAGTTCCGTAGTTTCTCAAAAACTGCAGGTTTTACAGGTACACGTTGCGCTTTTACTGTAATTCCCGGCGAATTAATGGCTTACGATAAAGCGGGAAATCCTCACCAGGTAAAAAAACTTTGGAACCGCAGGCATTCTACAAAATTCAATGGAGTTTCTTATCCGGTTCAAAAAGCGGCAGCAGCCATTTTTACAGAAGAAGGTAAAAAAGAGGTAGCCGAAGTAATTGCCTATTATATGGAAAATGCGCGGATTATGAAAGAAAGTCTGGCTTCAGCAGGATTTGAAGTTTTTGGCGGAGAAAATGCACCATACATTTGGGTGAAAACCAAAAACGGGATGAAATCGTGGAAATTTTTCGATAAACTTTTAAATGATGCTAACGTTGTTGGAACTCCCGGTTCAGGGTTTGGCCCGGCTGGTGAAGGGTATTTCCGTTTTTCAGCATTTGCTGACAGGGAAAATGTACTGGAAGCGATGGAGAGGATAAGAAGCCTCTCCCCAACCCTCTCCCAGGAGAGGGGGTAAGAAAAGAAAATCCGGTTTGATGACTCAAGCCGGATTTTTATTCTATAAATCTCAAATAATCTCAACCAATTACTTTTCCTTTACTCTGCAATTGCCTGTTTTTTCTGCCTCACTTTGCTCCCCGGATACACTTTCAGCGCTTCTTCCAGTATCTTCAGGCAGATTGCCAAATCTTCCTTTTTCAAAACATAGGCAATTCGAACCTGGTCGATTCCATTTTTTGGATCAGTATAAAAACCTGTAGCTGGCGCCATAAATAAGGTCTGGTTTTCGTATTCAAAATCAGATAAAAGCCATGCACAGAATTTATCGGCATCATCAACCGGAATCTTGGCAACTGTGTAAAAAGCACCCATCGGAATTGGCGAGTAAACACCTTCTATTCGGTTTAATCCGTCAATCAAAAACTTACGCCGGTTTACATATTCGTTGTAGTTGTTCAGCATGTATTTTGGGTCGGCATCAATGGATGCTTCGGCAGCAATTTGGCCAATTAAAGGAGGACTCAAACGGGCCTGACAAAATTTCATCACATTTCGGCGCACTTCAATATTTTTTGTAATCAATGCACCAATGCGCAAACCACATTCACTGTATCGTTTCGAAACTGAGTCGATCAAAACAACATTTTGCTCTATTCCTTCGAGATGAAAAGCCGAAATATACGGGGCCCCGGTATAACAAAACTCGCGGTAAACCTCGTCTGAAAAAAGATATAAATCATATTTTTTTACCAGGTCACGAATGGCGTCCATTTCTTCCTGGGTATATAAATAACCGGTCGGGTTGTTTGGATTACAAATCAAAATACCCTTTGTCTTAGGTGTAATCAGCTTTTCGAACTCTTCAACCGGCGGTAAGGCAAAACCGGTTTCAATGCTCGAAACCAGGGGTTTGATTTTAGCACCTGCAACAATTGCAAAAGCCTCGTAATTTGCGTACGCTGGCTCTGGAACCAAAATTTCATCGCCAGGGTCGAGGCAACTCATAAAGGCAAAAGTTACTGCTTCACTTCCTCCGGTTGTAATAATTATATCATCAATGGTTACATCGATATCGAATCTTTTGTAATAGCCAACAAGTTTGCTTCGCAAAGAACGAATTCCTTCACTTGGTGAGTATTCAAGTATTTTTCTGTCAATATTTCTAATTGCATCCATCGCCACCTGAGGTGTTGGCAAATCAGGCTGGCCGATATTTAAATGAAACACTTTTCTTCCCCTCTCCTTTGCTTTATCGGCTAGAGGAGCTAATTTGCGTATGGGCGAGTCGGGCATTATTTTACCCCTGTCTGATACTGATGGCATGTTATAAAATAAGTTTTTGTAAAAAAAGCAAATATACAAGTATCAATTTATAATTGGCAGATATTAAAAAATTTCAATTTGAAATAATATTAAAAAATTAACTTTCAGTATTTTAGCAATCTGTTTTACTTGAGTTGAAGAACAATAAAACTAACAAATCATTAATTTTTATCATGTTTTTATAAATCTTGCCTGCCTACTTTTGACAGTTCGAAATAAATTAAAAAATTAAAGAAATGATAATTGGAGTACCAAAAGAAATTAAGAATAACGAGAATCGCATTGCGCTCACACCTGCAGGAGCTGCAGAGCTGGTAAAACGTGGTCACGAGGTTTATGTACAGGCCGGTGGTGGTTGTGGCAGTGGTTTTAAAGATGAAGATTACATACACGCCGGCGCTATTATGTTGCCAACTATCGAAGACATTTACGGAATAGCGGAAATGATAATTAAAGTTAAAGAACCCATTGAATCGGAATACAAACTGATTAAGAAAGGGCAGATTTTATACACTTATTTTCATTTTGCTTCGTCGGAAACACTTACCAATGCGATGATAAAAAACGGTTCAATCTGTTTGGCTTATGAAACTGTTGAACTTGATGACCGCTCACTCCCGTTACTTGTTCCGATGAGCGAAGTTGCCGGAAGAATGTCAGTTCAGGAAGGAGCCAAATATTTGGAGAAAACTTATGGTGGTTACGGTGTATTGTTGGGTGGTGTTCCAGGGGTTTTACCCGCAAAAGTACTGATTATTGGTGGAGGAATTGTTGGAACCGAAGCTGCTAAAATGGCTGCCGGTTTGGGTGCCGATGTTACAATTATGGATGTTTCACTGAAACGCCTGCGTTACCTGGACGATATTATGCCCGCCAACGTTAAAACAATGATGAGCAACGAATTTAACATTCGTGATTTAATACAAACCCACGATCTGGTAATTGGTGCGGTATTGATTCCAGGTGCAAAAGCACCGCATTTGGTAACCCGCGAGATGATTAAAACAATGCGCCCCGGAACTGTGATGGTTGATGTTGCTGTTGATCAGGGCGGATGCTTTGAAACTACATTTGCCACTACACATGCCGAGCCGACTTTTATTGTTGACGAAGTAATTCATTATTGTGTAGCCAACATGCCGGGAGCAGTTCCGCGCACTTCGACTATTGCACTTACAAATGCAACTTTGCAATATGCCATTCAAATTGCAGGCAAAGGATGGAGGCAAGCTTGCATCGACAGTGTTCCACTACGAAAGGGATTAAATGTTGTTGATGGAAAAGTTGTTTATAATGGTGTAGCTGAGGCGTTTAATCTGCCACTTGTCAGTGTTGAAACCGTTCTAAACTAAAATCAATTATTTTCTATATTATTTTCGAATTAAAGAATTCGGTATTCATTAAAAAAGTTTTTCGACGATAGGCGAAAAGCTTTTTTTTGTTTTTGTACTATATTTAACCCACTAATTTATAGGCATGAACAAAATCAAACAAAAACTTTACGAAATTATTTTTGAAGCTGATACTCCCGCCGGAAAACTCTTCGATGTTGTATTGCTTATTGTGATTTTGGTGAGTGTCGTTTTGGTAATGCTGGAAAGTGTCCCATCAATTGCCGCAAACAATCTTCCCACTTTGCATAAACTTGAATGGATAATTACCGGCATATTCACAGTTGAATATGTTCTCCGTATTTTAATCACCAAAAAACCTGTTCGTTATATATTTAGTTTTTACGGGATAATTGATTTTTTATCGGTAATTCCTACCTACCTGAGTTTGATTTTTGTAGGATCACATAGCCTGGTTGTAATCAGGATGCTTCGGTTGATAAGGGTTTTCAGGATTTTAAAACTCACACGTTACACATCTGCAGGCCAATCGTTAAGGCGGGCTTTATGGGCCAGCCGCGAAAAAATCAGTGTTTTTATTTTCCTTGTTTTAATACTTGTTGTAATTATCGGGACTATCATGTATTTGGTTGAAGGAGAAACGCATGGTTTTAAAAGCATCCCGACAAGTATTTACTGGGCCATTGTTACACTTACAACTGTTGGTTATGGCGACATCAGTCCCGCAACTGCGTTGGGTCAGTTTCTGGCAAGCATTGTCATGATTTTGGGATATGCAATAATTGCCGTTCCTACAGGAATTGTAACTTCTGAATTAATGAAACCAACAAGCAAAAAAAATACGCAGGTTTGCCCAAATTGTATGTGCGAAACCCATGACGATGATGCAATTTTTTGCAAAAAATGCGGAACAGAGTTGAATCCATAGTGGACACGGAGTTTCCAACTCCGTGAAAAAAAGGAGGAGTTGGAAACTCCTCCTCCCGTAAACAACATTTAACATTTGTGGATATTTAAATGTATTTATATAATTGATGCGAAAATCATTTAATTAATTTTGCAATCCGTTATTGGTCATTACCCGAACTGATGTGGGGTGAAGACTAAAAAAATAGAAATTATGATACAGTATTTAAATCTTTTGGAAACCATTTTAAAAGAAGGCACGCCCAAGGAAGATCGCACCGGGACTGGTACAATCAGCCGTTTTGGACACCAAATGCGCTTCGATTTAAGCGAAGGTTTTCCGGTTGTTACTACAAAAAAACTGCACCTGAAATCGATAATCCACGAACTTTTATGGTTTTTGGCCGGCGATACCAACATAAAATATTTAACCGACAACGGAGTACGAATTTGGAATGAATGGGCAAATCCTGATGGCGATCTCGGCCATATTTACGGCTATCAGTGGCGAAGCTGGCCAACTCCGGACGGTGGTCATATCGACCAAATCAGCAAAATTATTGATTCAATAAAAAATAATCCCGACTCCCGCCGGCACATTGTTAGTGCCTGGAATGTTGGCGAACTCGATAAAATGAATTTGCCGCCCTGTCACATTCTTATTCAGTTTTATGTTGCAGACGGTAAACTTTCGTATCAGTTGTACCAGCGCAGCGCCGATGTTTTTCTGGGGGTGCCTTTCAATATTGCTTCCTATGCGTTGCTAACATTGATGGTAGCACAGGTTACAAACCTGCAACCGGGCGATTTTGTGCATACTTTTGGCGATGTACATATTTATAATAACCATTTGGAACAGGTGAAACTGCAATTAACACGTAACCCTTTTCCACTGCCCACAATGAAAATAAATCCTGCAATCAAAAATATTTTCGATTTTCGATTTGAAGATTTTGAATTGGTAAATTATCAGGCACACCCGCATATTAAAGGGGAAGTTGCGGTTTGAAAAAGCACCAAAAATCAAATGTCAAAAACCAAATAATTTTCAAAAAGGAAATGTGTTTTAGTTTGAAGTTTTAAAAATTTGGGCGTTGAAGATTATTTGTATTTTGGCTTTTGAAATTTACTATTTAAAGAAATTATGATTAATAAAAACATCTCAATAATTGTAGCCATTGCCGAAAACTTTGCAATTGGTAAAAACAATGATTTGCTTTTTCATTTACCAAACGATTTGAAAAGGTTTAAGGAAATTACTTCAGGACATAGTTTAATAATGGGGCGAAACACGCTTCTTTCGTTGCCAAAATGGCCACTTCCCAATCGCCGGCATATTGTAATAACCGACAAAAAAGACGATATATTCCCCGGTTGCGAAGTTGTTTTTTCGATTGACGAAGCAGTTGAAAAAGTGAAAAACGAACCTGAAGCTTTTATAATTGGCGGAGGAATGATTTACCGCCAGTTTTACCCACTCGCCGGAAAACTTTATTTAACAGTTGTGCATCAACCGTTTGAGGCGGATATTTTCTTTCCGGAAATATACTATTCAGAATGGGATGAAATTTCGCGCGAAGATTTTCATGATGAAAAAAATGGGTTCAGTTATTCGAATATCAATTTACAACGGACGGATAAATTATCAACTTAGAGCTAAAGCCCTTTGGTAGTGATGATTTACTTACCCCAGCCTTTAGGCTGGGGTAAAGCAACAAACCTTAAAACCGGCTTTAGCCATTAACTAAACAAGATGAAAAATATTCCTTTTTTACTGATAGTATTATGTTTCTCCTTAATTACCAACGCCCAAAACCAGCCACTACTGCATTTAAAATACGAACAAAACTACACGCCTACTTATTCCGAAGTAATCGAAATGTTCCAACTTCTTGATGAAAATTACGGAAATGCAGTTTTGCTTGAAAAAGGATTAACAGATTGTGGAAAACCACTGCATCTGTTTGTAATTAACAATGAACCTGAATTCAATCCCGAAAAAATAAGGGAGCAGGGAAAAACGGTTTTGCTCATCAACAACGGAATCCACCCGGGCGAACCGGAAGGAATTGATGCGAGTCTTTGGTTTGCCGATGATGTTTTGCGAAATAAGGACGGAATGGCGAAGCTGCTTGAAAATACAGTAATTATCATAATCCCTGTTTACAACATTGGCGGGCATTTAAACCGAAGTGCATACAACCGTTCTGGGCAAACCACTCCTTACGAAACCGGGTTTCGCGGAAATTATGCCAACCTCGACCTGAACCGGGTAGTTTTACAAAAATTTTTACTGAATGGAATCCTGACGTTTTTCTTGATACGCACACAACAAATGGTTACGACCATCAATACAGCATTACTTTAATTCCACCACCACCCGCACTTTTCCCGCCGGTCATGGAAAATTTTATTAGAAATAAATTCCTTCCTGAGCTATATTCTGAAATGAAAAAAGGAACTTATGAATTGATTCCTTACGTTGACTATATTTATGACGACCCTAAAAAAGGAATTGCAATGACCCAGGAAGGGCCGCGTTATTCGTCGGGCTATGCAACAATGTTTCACAGTTATGGAATGATTACCGAAAATCAGATTTACAGAAAATTTCCTGACCGTGTAAAATCATGTTACCAGTTCATTAATGTACTGGCAAATTTCGTTTCCACAAATAGTGAGGCAATAAAAAAATCGAGATTGGAAGGTATAAAAGAATCAATGGCTTTTAATAACTACCCGATTGCATATCAATTGGATACAACTAAATTCGAAATGATTGAATTTAAAGGTTTCGAAGTTGATAAAAACCAAATCAGCCCGGTTAGTGGTTTAAAACGATTTGGTTACGACACCTCAAAACCATATACTGAAAAGGTAAAATATTTCAACTTTTATGCTCAAACAGAAACAATTGGAGTTCCTGAATTTTATATACTGCCACAAAGTTACCGCGAAATAATTGAAAGGCTGGATTTGGTAAAAATTAAATACTCAAGACTGCCAAATGATACTTTGATAAATTTAACTGTAGAATATATCGATGATTTTTCAAGCCCCGCAAAACCTTATAATGGGCATTATTATCATGATAAAGTCAGCACGCACAGTGAGAAACAGTCAATAAAATATTTTGCAGGAGATTTACTAATCCCTGTCCGGCAGGAAAAAATTAAATACCTGTTGGAAATGTTTGAACCAAAAGCGGGCGATTCATTTTTCAGGTGGAATTTTTTTGATAATATTCTCGATCAGAGGGAATACTTTTCGTCGTATGGATTTGATGCAAACGCATTTAAATACCTAAACGAACATCCTGATTTTAAAGCAAAATTCGATGAAAAAAGAAAATCGGATGCTGAATTTGCCAATAATCACCGCGCCCAGCTGGCATATATTTACAATAACAGCGAGTGGTTCGAAAAAACGTGGAAATGTTATCCGGTTGGGAAAATTTATCTGGAGCAATAATCCGGCAATTTGAAATTTTGAAAATGGTTTTGCCGAAATAAGAAATCAGACTCACTGTTTTATACAAAAGTTATAACTGTTTCATAACCAGTTTTGCCTTATCAAATTCTACAATTTTTGAAAAGAATTCAACAAAACCGTCGTATTTTTCTTTTGGCCATTCGCCTTTGTTTATTGTAATTTCACGCGTATAGGTTATCTTATTATCGGTTTGGTTTATGTTCGAAATATATTCACCGAACTCGGTCTTTATTGTTTTTCCTTTAGGCAGCGTTTCGGTTTGATAACCATCGGGTAATAAAAAAGTAAGGGAGTCTTTATCATAATAAGAAAAATCCTGAACAACAGGCAATTGCCGGTTTTCAGTTTTTTGCGGAGAAGTTTTTCTTTTATTAAAAACATTTAGCGGAATAAACAGACGAACTCCGGTTTTAGTGGCAAATAACTCCGAGCTAATTGAAAAAATCTCACTGGCAGAAGGCAAAATATCTTTATTTTCCGAATATGTAATTCCATTTATTTTTAATCCGGGCAAAGCCATGTCATCCAGAAGTTCCTTTTCCTGTTCTTTGTAACTTTCGGTTATTACAGGGGCAACAAAATCATATTGATAGCCAGAATAATAAGTAATTACAGAACCATTCATACTGCCGTCGGGTGCAACATGTATTTCGGCACTTCGCAGTTGCTGGTTTTGTTGGGCATTCAATTTTGGTGTTTTTGTAAGTATTCCGCCATTTTCGGTAATGAGTAAAACTGTTCTGTTCGCACTTGGTTCGCTAAAAAATCCAAAAGGTTGAGTTTGGCTTGTACATTCGAGCCAGAGAGTATCTTTATTTACCGGCACACAAACCACCGCATGATTGTTTTGATTTATGGAAGGAAACTCAGTGTAAAGAATACCCGGATTGCTGGCAACACCTGCAATTGTATAAACCGATGGAATTCCAACACAGTTTAAAATTGCCCTCATATAATTTGACAATGCTTTGCAATCGCCATATCCAAGCCGATCAACAGTTTCGGCCGGAAAAGGTTGAAAACCACCTATTCCCAACTGAATGCCAACATATCTTGTCCGTTTTTGCATGTATTCATACAGCTGCTTTACAACACTGACAGTATCGCTGAATTCACCAACCAGATTTCTGATTTCTGTCTGCCGTTGCAGTGGAAGTTGATCACGACCTTCATTCAATTTCCATATCCAGGTTCCAAATTCATTCCAGGTTGTCATTTTACCCGGAAAACCATCGTAGGAAAATTGGGTGGGCGCAATTAAAACCTGTGGCGTAAATGTGTATATTTCAGGAGAATAAGGTTCTTCACGGATGGCAGTTAAAGTGTCGAGTTTCCATTCCGAAATATTTTTTCCGTTTTCTTTTTTCGAAGTCAGGCAATTGTAAGGTAAGTTCAATTCCTTAATACGGATTTCCATTCCTTCGGGCCACGAAACCACAAACGTTGATTTTTCAATTGCATAGCGAAAGTCTGAAACAGGTTTCCAATTCGGATAAGCCAACAATCCATTGTGTTCAATTTCGTATTGATATTCTATTGTATATGGATAAGTATCGGTTTCAAAATGTGCAACCTTCATTCTGTAACTGTCATAAAGTGAACCTGCTGTGGTGATATTTACATCGTAGATTGACGAGTTTTTTAATTTATCGTCCTGAAATCCAAGGGCATCGTAGCTCTTTCCTGAAATACTTGTGACTTTTACCAGATTATCATAAAAAACCAGCAGATTTCCAAATTGCTCACCCTTTTCATTAAGTATTGTAACAACCATTTTTACCCGT
Source organism: Draconibacterium sp. (assembly GCA_016705335.1). Classification (GTDB taxonomy): domain Bacteria; phylum Bacteroidota; class Bacteroidia; order Bacteroidales; family Prolixibacteraceae; genus Draconibacterium. The sequence continues at coordinate 33,576 of JADIYN010000001.1, forward strand.
TCGGTTGCTTTTCCGTAATCTTTTAATTCAAATTCGTGTGTGTATTCGCGGCACACCGCATTGGCATCCTTTTTAAGTTTTTCAGAAATTGTGAATGCGGGATATATTGGTTCTTTTTTATCACTGGCACTGGAAATGAAAATAACAGATACAAAAATCAGGAGGAGTATTGATTTCATGTTTTTATATTTTCTTGAAAACAATTTGTTCCGACTGTTTTAATATCATCCGGTCGTATATATTCTTTAAGCTTTCATATTCTGCAGGTAAAAAAACTGGCTTATCAACATTTAGTTTGTAATTAAGCATCACTGAATTTCCAATTTGGCCGGTTTGACAAATGAACCTAATGCTTTTATCGTCGAGAACCAGAGTCAAACTTTGCGGGATTTCTTCAACCATATATCCTTCAGGAATTGTTATTGAAATCTGATATGATTCATTAAAAATGTTTCCAAAATCTACAGGATATTCGCGTTTTGGCGCGGTAAAAGGATTTTCATCAAGTTTACCTTCAATAACCGGATTAACATACAAGAAATCCGCGGCATCATCACCATCGCTGGGTATTGATACCGAGTATTTTGTTATAACACCCTTATTAATGCTGTCTAAATCTTCTACTGAAACCGCATCATATGTCAACCCGGTTGATTTATTTTTTAATTTTTCAAAATATTCAGTTTCACCGCCACTTTCCTTTACTGCCTCTCGGAAATTGTATGCTGCATTTGCTGAACGTTTTGTTATGAGCGATCCGGAAAAGGAACCATTTTTATATTCAAGGGATGCCATTGTTCTTTTGTCACTTACAGGATTTTCTAACGCAATATTTCCGGCTTCATCTTTTTTAACCAACGTACCTTCGCCATTTAAACAGCGCAGAGGTAGTAAACCCAGTGAAAGATTAGGCTCAGTAGCATCAAGAAGGATTGGCTTTGAATCAAATACTGCCCTAACTATCACATAATTGCATTCTGTAAGTGAAGCATGCGCGGGGTTAATAATTCCATGATTTCTTGTGCTTAAAATTACAGGATTCGATTCAATCCCGGCTTCAGTCAGCATTGCATTCAACAACATATTAATGTCCGCAGAATTACCGGTTTTGTCAGAAAGAATCTTTTTCAAAGATTTTGATGGCCATAAAGTCAGATTTTCATCCCATTTTATATTTTTTTGAATATAGCCGTAAATCGTTTCGAGTTTTAGTTTTTTATCATCGGTATTTTTTGTCAGCAATTCAACAGTTTCGCTTACCTGTCGCGTACTTCTTATCATCCCGCCAAAATCTTCGTCATCAATTAATTGATTTACAACCTCTTTCCACGAGTTTGTGTAATTCTTATATTTTCCACCTATTTTGGAAAAATCTACACTTGCAAGTTCAAATTTTATTTTTGTAGTATAATTTTCGATGGTAGTTAAATACGGCTCTTCATCAATTGCCGGTACTTCCGTTGCAGCGTAATTAAATATGATTGCTTCATATGTTATTTTGTTATGCTCAAAATTGCTGTGAACCGGACTAAAACCACCTGCAGATGACCGGTTTGTTGTAGTAAAATTTATATCGCTACTTTTTGTTTCTTTACGCAGGGGAAGCATGGGATGATATCCGAGCGATGAATGGTTGTAGTAAAAATATTCAGGATAAGTAACTTTATACTGACTCCATTTAACCGGGATACTATATTGAAACTTCCACTCCTGAAGATTCCACAAAAGAGTGGAATTGATTTCGTATTTCAAATCAATAACAGACCCAACTTTAACTGAAGGAAATGCAATTCGGGCCATTTCGTAATATTTATTTTCACGTTCTTTTGAAATTGATTCCTTTTTTAACTGGTTTCAACAGTTTTTCCATTTTCAAGATTAAAGGTCGTGCCTTTTATATTCTGAATGACCTCCTTGTTCAGGCCATTTGAATAGACCGGAATTCTGAAATTGCCCCAGTTCGTCCCATTTTGTTTCAGAATTTTTAACCTCACAAAACGCGAATAGTATAATTTGAACTCATCTTCGGAAACGTCATATCTAATTTCCGTACTACCTTCGTCATAGAGAATTACAGCTTCGGCAGCTGTGTCTGGTTCATAAACAACCATATTCAACTCTGCATCCGAAATTTTTTCAAACTTAATTTTTGGGGCTTCCTGTGAAAAAAGCTTTGAAAACAGTACTAAGGAAAGTACAAGGAATGTCAATTTAGTCTTCATCATATTTTGTATTTTGAGATTCGCAAATAAAATTGAAATATTGATTTTAACAATAGAAATTTATATGTTGTACAATATAATTTTGAAGAATTTTATTTTCATTTTGCTACAATTTAAAAGTTTCGTTTTTGGATTATCGCTTGCGCTTGAATAACCCGGGTAATTGTTCTTTTTGAAATTTATTTTGTAAATCGCATGTTATAAAATTGACTTTATGCGCTGCATCTCCCTGAAAAATACCGATCCTTTTTTCTGTCTCGCCGCCGAAGAATATCTTTTAAAGAATTTTGATGACGATATTTTTATGCTCTGGCAAAGCGAAAATACTGTTGTGGTTGGAAAACACCAGAATTTGCTGGCAGAAATTAATTACCGGTTTGTGCGCGAAAACCATATAAAAGTTGCCCGTCGTATTTCGGGTGGAGGCACTGTTTTTCATGATGCCGGGAATGTGAATTTCTCGTTTATTAAAAACGTGAAAAGCCCGGCTGAAATTTCATTTAAGCAGTTTACAGCACCTGTTGTTGAAACGCTGGGAAAACTGGGAATTACAGCAACTACTTCAGGCCGGAATGATTTGTTAATTAACGGGCTGAAAATATCAGGCAACGCCGAACACGTTTATAAAAACAGGGTTTTACATCACGGTACTTTGCTTTTCAATTCAGATTTGGAAAATCTCGGACAGGCCATTAAAGTTGTTCCCGGAAAGTATGAAAGTAAAGCCGTTCAATCAAACCGCAGTCCAGTAGCAAATATTTCCCAGTTTCTGAAAACTAAAATGTCAACTGCTGAATTTATCCAGTTTATGTTAAATGTTCAACTTGAAAAAACTGAAAATTCAATTTATGAACTGACCAAAACCGACATTCAAAAAATTGAAAAGCTCAGGTCAGAAAAATTTATAACATGGGAATGGAACTGGGGTTATTCACCGAAATATTCGTTTAAAAATGAAGTGGAAATTGATGGGAAGGTTTTGAAAATTGAAATGCTTGTTGAAAAGGGGAGGATTGAGAAGTGTACGATTTCGGGGGAATATTTTTCTAATAAAACAGCAAACGAAATTGCCCTTCAAATTCAAAATAAAAGACATTCTTTACATGATATAAATGGTAGTTTGAGAGATTTAAGAGTTTCAATTTCAGAAAGTTTAGTTTATTCTTTTTTTTAAAAAAAACCGCCGAAACTAACTTGTCCCGGCGATTTTGGTTTGTAGCTGTTTAACTATTTCGGTAACGGATACCCTTCCAGTTTTTCAGATTTCTTGCAATTTCTGCTTCAGGATATTCATAATCCTGTAATTGTCCACTCATGAATTTGTTGTAACCTACCAAATCCATCAGGCCATGACCGCTAAAGTTGAAAAGAATAACTTTTTCTTTTCCTTCTTCCTTGGCTTTTAAAGCTTCGCGAATAGTGGCAGCAATGGCATGGTTTGTTTCGGGTGCGGGAATAATTCCTTCGGTTTTTGAGAACAATAAACCCGCTTCGAAACATTCGCTTTGGTGGATTGCCTGTGCTTCCATTAATCCATCGCGCAGGGCAGCGCTCACAAGCGGCGCCATTCCGTGGTAGCGCAAACCGCCGGCATGTATTGGTGCCGGTACAAAGTTATGCCCCAAGCTATACATCGCGAAAAGTGGTGTCATTTGAGCCACATCGCCATTGTCGTAAATAAATGGAGCTTTTGTTAAAGTAGGGCAACTAAATGGTTCAGCACCAATGATCTGAATATTTGCACCATGCATTTTTTCGTACATAAACGGGAACGAAATACCAGCAAAGTTACTTCCACCTCCACAACATCCAATTACAATGTCAGGGTTTTTAATGCCCACTTTTGCCAGTTGTTTTTTTGCTTCAAGGCCAATAATTGTTTGGTGCAGCATAACATGATTTAAAACCGACCCCAGCGAATAACGCGTTCCACCGGTTGGGTCGGTAACAGCAGCTTCAACTGCCTCAGAAATGGCAATTCCCAAACTTCCGGGAGTATCAGGAAATTCAGCAAGAATGTTTCGTCCGGCCTGAGTTTCCATACTTGGGCTTGCAATACATTTTCCACCCCAGGTTTCCATCATCATTTTACGGAAGGGTTTTTGGTCGAAGCTAACACGAACCATAAAAACCTTACATTCGATACCACCAATTTGTGCACAGGCATAAGAAAGGGCTGAACCCCATTGACCTGCTCCGGTTTCGGTAGTAAGTTTCTTAATCCCGAACTGTTTGTTGTACCAGGCTTGCGGAACTGCAGTATTTGGTTTATGGCTTCCCGCGGGCGAAACACCTTCGTTTTTATAGTAAATTTTTGCAGGTGTACCAAGTGCAGCTTCCAATTCGTACGCGCGAATCAGCGGACTTGGTCTCCATTGTTTTAAAATATCGCGGATAGGTTCAGGTATGTCAATCCAGCGTTCCTGGCTTACTTCCTGTTCAATCAAATTCATTGGAAAAACTGGCGCCAGCATTTCCGGGCCAATTGGGTTGCCGTCAGGGCCAAGTGGCGGATTTAATGGTGAAGGCAGATCAGGTGCTAAGTTGTACCATTGTTTTGGCATTTCCGATTCATCGAGAAAAATTTTCTTTATTCTTGTCATGATTCCTGGTATTAATTAATGTTTTAATCTATTTTTTTTAACTCAATACTTTTCTCATTTTTCCTAAAACAGAAGAAGGGATTTATCGCAAATACGCAATAAACCCCTTCTCCCGGCTTTTATAACCACAAGTCGATATGTTGTTCCCGCGCTTCCATTTTCACGTTGCGCCAGCTCCACTCTTTTCCGTATAAAGGCATTTTGTACATAACACTCATTTGTTCAGAACGTAAAACTAATACTATTTTTTTTTCAATCAAATATTTAGGTTTTCTAATCTGTATTCAGAAACGTTTTAATTATTCAATTTCTTTCACAAAGTTGTTTTAACCCATTTTTACAGAACTATTTTTTTATCCACCCGCTTTTTTGTTTTTGCCGTTCAACATGAATACCTATTTTTGCACCGTTTTAAATTAAACAGAATTTTTAAATAGAACTTTCCGGGCAAAAGGGATTTTTCACAAACAACAGAAAAATCAAATTCCTGTCTTGTGTCTTGATTCCTGTGTCCCGATTTCAATATTAAAAGAATGAATAAACAAATAGTTGTAAGCGGAATAAGGCCAACAGGGTTTTTACACCTTGGAAATTACTTTGGTGCAGTACGTAATTTCGTCAGAATGCAGGAAGATTTTAACTGTTACTTTTTTATTGCCGATATCCATTCGCTGACAACGCACCCAACTCCCAGAGATTTGCAATCGGGTGTAAAACAGGTGCTTGCCGAGTATTTAGCTTGTGGAATTGATCCTGAAAAAGCTACAATTTTTATTCAAAGTGACGTTCCGGAAGTTTCTGAATTGTACACTTTGTTAAATATGAATGCTTATTTGGGCGAATTGGAACGTACAACTTCGTTTAAAGACAAAGCGCGTCAAAACCCCGACAATGTAAATGCCGGGTTGCTGACTTACCCGGTTTTAATGGCTGCCGATATCATCATTCATAAAGCGAAATATGTTCCGGTAGGAAAAGACCAGGAGCAAAACCTTGAAATGGCGCGGAAATTTGCCAAGCGTTTCAACCACATGTATGGCAAAAAAGTATTCCCGAAACCAAAACCATTTACTTTCGATGGTGGCGATATGATAAAAGTTCCGGGTTTGGATGGCAGCGGGAAAATGGGAAAATCAGAAGGGAATGCAATCAACCTTTTTGAGGATCCAAAATCAATTCGCCAAAAAGTTATGCGTGCCGTTACCGATTCGGGACCAACCGAAATGAACCAGAAAAAATCGGAAGCTGTGGAAAATCTTTTCACTTTGCTGAAAATTGTTTCAACACCCGATTCTGTTGCCCATTTCGATGCATTATACAACAAATGCGAAATCCGTTACGGTGATTTGAAAAAACACCTGGCCGAAGAAATTATTGCATATACATCACCAATTCGCGATCGGATTATTGAAATTTTAGAAGATGATTTGTATCTTGCAAAGGTTGCCAAATTGGGTGCTGAGAAGGCACGCGAGTCGGCTTCAAAAACACTTCAGGAAGTAAAGGAAGTGATTGGATTCAGGAAACTTTTTTAGTTTTATATTCATACCCCATGAAGTATAGCCGGGCTGTTGTCCGGCTTTTTTATTTATCATGAAGAATTAATGATCACAGATTACTCTGATTTTCACAGATTGAAAATAATCTGTGTGAATCTGTGTAATCTGTGGTGAAGAAAATTTTACAATTTGTATTTGTTAGTATAAAGGTTTGAAATGAAAAGATAAACTTTTTCTTCAGCATAAAACTGACACCTTTAAACTTCAAAAATATTCCAGTTTAAATTGTTTTGGCTTAATCAGGCATTTATCAATTATCCGCCTTTTTCCTTATTTTTACTTTCTACATAAAACAGAACCAATGAGACTAATTTATTTGCTTGCCACAATTATCTTTTTGACAACGACACTTTACGCGCAACCCGAAATAACAAAAAATGAAACGTTTGAAAATCTTTTCAACGGCAAAAACCTGGATGGCTGGGAGGTAAAATGCCAGCCGCAGGATAAAAGCAAAGAATTTTGGTCGGTAAAAAACGGTGCTATCGAATGTAATTCAATCGGAAAGCCGGATCACAATTATGTTTGGCTGATGAATGAGCAAGAATTTAGCGATTTCGATTTGCAACTACAATTCCAGATTTTTAAAACATCTTCCGGCAACAGCGGAGTTCAATTCCGAAGTCGTTTTGATGATTCAGAAAATGCCCGCGAAGGTGGCTGGCTAAACGGGCCACAGGTTGATATTCATCCGCCGGCACCGTTTCGTGCCGGGTTAATTTATGATGAAACAGATGGTGTAAACCGCTGGATTTTCCCATCAATGCCAAACTGGAAAATTGGAGAAAACGACGTTCCAAAATCCGCACTTCAAACCCGGTTATTTTATGCCGATAGTGACCCGGATATCTGGAATACAATGGAAATCAGTTGTAAAGGATTAAAAATTAAAACTTTTGTAAATGGGAATTTGGTAACAGATTTTGATGGAACCGGAATTTTGGATGATGAAATCCATCTGCAAAAAAATGTTGGGGTTTATGGTAGAATAGCTTTACAATTGCATGCTTCAGATGAGTTGCTGATCCGTTTCAAAGACATAAAAATTAAAGCCGAGACATCTGAAAATTTCACGAAACAGGCGATTGAAACTTTACAAAAATGGTACAACCCCGAAACAGGACTTTGGCAAACAACCGGCTGGTGGAACGCGGCAAATGTGTTGACCAGTATCATTCGATACACTGCCGCATCCGGCGACAAAACATATGAATGGGTAATCGAAAATACCTTCTTAAAAACAAAAAAAATTGTGGCGCCGGCCAGTCAGGATTACCCGGAACAACGCACCGAAAATTATATAAATGAGTATTATGACGACGAAGGTTGGTGGGCATTGGCGTGGATTGAAGCTTTTGATTTAACCGGCGAGAAAAAGTACCTGGAAATGGCAAAAACCATTTTCGAAGATATGAAAGGCGGCTGGGATGACCGATGCGGAGGAGGTATTTTGTGGAAGAAAGGACTTTTATATAAATCGGCTATTTCAAACGAACTATTCCTGCTTTTGGCAACCCGGCTGGCACTGCGCGATGAAAACCGTGAGTATTACCAAACGTGGGCAAGCAAAGAATGGGAATGGTTTTCTCGAACAGGCATGATAAACGATTTGCCTTTGGTTCATGATGGGGTGAAAGAAGATTGTGTAGCAAAAGGTCGGCATTATACCTACAACCAGGGAGTAATTCTGGCCGGACTTGTTGATTTATACAAACTCGATGGCAAGCAGGAACACGTTGATTTGGCAAGCAAAATTGCAACAGCTGCGATTCAAAATATGTCAACTCCAGATGGAGTTTTAAAAGGCCATCCAAAACAGGAAGACGGTGCTGACGGCGTTCAGTTTAAGGGAATTTTTATGCGGCATTTGGGTTATTTATATAAGCAGACCAAAAATCCCGTCTTCAAAGAATATCTTTTAAAGAATGCAAAATCAATAGAAAAATCTGCAACCGAAAATGGATCATTTTTAATAGGTTCGCAATGGGAAGGGCCATTTGACAAAGCAGATGCGGGGCGGCAAAGTTCAGCTGTTGATGCGCTGGTTTCGGCTTTTGAAACGTCAAAATAATTAAACTTAAATCTTATGAAAATACGATCTGTTATAACTGTCATTTTATTGTCAGTTGTTTTTTTTGCATTCAATAAAAGAACAGAAATTCAAAAAATTGAAGTTACAGGGGTTGTTAATCCTGTAATATCATTAAACGGCACCTGGAAATTTGTGTTGGATCCACCTGAAAATTTTTGGAGTGATAGTACCGATTTTCAACGCTGGCATAATATTCAGGTTCCCGGCGAATGTCAGATGCAAGGGTTTGCCATAAAACATGATTCATCTTATGTTTATAAAACCAGGTTTTTAGTTCCGCAGGATTATGCAGAGAAACAGATTCTTTTGAATTTTTATGGCGTTTACAGTTATACCAGGGTTTGGGTAAACGGAAAATTTGTACGCGAACATTTCGGTGGTTTTACCAAATGGAGTTGCGATATTTCGAATTATGTTTCGCCCGGTGAAGAGGCCATTTTATCAGTAGAAATTATTGACCGGACTGATGACATTTCTTACGCCAGTGGTTATGCAAAACACCAGATTGGCGGAATTTTACGTGATGTTGAATTAACAGCGCTCCCGAAACAAAACTTTAAACAGCTTTATTTTGAAACCGATTTGGATGAACTTTTTGAAAATGCGGAATTAAAGGTTTATTATGAATTGACAAGTGAAACTTCAACAAAAATAAAAGTGGAATTGCTGGATGAAACACATAATATAATTAAATCAGTAGAACAGGAAATTCTGCAACCACTTGGGAACCTGGTTGTACCAATTGAAAATCCTAAAAAATGGGATGCTGAACACCCAAATTTATATACGGTTGTTACAACTTTAATTGAAGGAGAAAAAGAAATACTGAAAACTTCAAAAAAACTTGGTTTTCGTGAAGTAGTTGTTGAAGGAAATCAACTTCTTGTAAATGGAAAACCGGTGAAACTTCGTGGCGCTTGCCGGCATGATGTTCATCCTACTTTGGGAAGAATGACCACCTCAGATTACGATAAACAAGATGTGTTGCTGGCAAAAGAGGCCAACATAAATTTCATTCGAACTTCACATTACCCACCTTCTGAAAAATTCCTCGAATATTGCGATGAATATGGGATTTATGTTGAAGATGAAACGGCAGTATGTTTTGTGGATTCGCATCGGACTGATGCTTATCGTGAATCCGGTGCATCGCAGGATAATCCTGATTTCACTGAAAGATATTTGTCGCAACTAAAAGAACAGGTTGAAAACCACCGAAACCACCCAAGTGTGATTATCTGGTCAATTGGAAATGAAAATGTTTTTGGGAGTAATTTTGTTGAATCTTTTAAATGGGTAAAACAAAACGATTTAACACGTCCGGTGATTTATAGTTATCCGGGACAGGTTCCCGATAGTCTGAAAATTTATGATATAATAAGTATGCATTATCCCGATTGGCAGGGAAATATAAGTCAGTATGGAATTTCAACTTCAAAATTCAATTCCGAAAAAATGCCAATGCTTTTCGACGAGTGGGCGCATGTGGCATGTTACAATAACTTCGAAATAAAGGAAGATCCCAACGTCCGCAACTTTTGGGGACAAGGCCTTGACAGTATGTGGACATACACTTTTGAATCGGATGGAGGTTTGGGAGGAGCTATCTGGTGCATGATTGACGAAACTTTTATGTTGCCCGAAAATCTGGAAGGATTTAATCAGTGGTGGGGAATTCTTGACCCAAATATAATTCCGGCAACTTATACTGGTCCGGATGTCGGTTATGGAGCATGGGGAATTATTGACACCTGGCGTCGCAGGAAACCCGAGTTTTGGGAAACTAAAAAAGCTTACTCTCCAACAAAAATTTACACAAAACAAATCGATAAATATAAAACGGGTAACGAGTTAACAATTCCGGTTCACAACCGTTTCGACCATACAAATTTTAATGAGTTGAAAATAGTATGGAAATATGAAAACAAATCAGGCGAATTAAATAATGTGAATCTCGAACCTCATCAAAAAGGGAATTTAGTATTTCCGCCAAACAACTTGAACCCGGATGAAAAACTGAACATTCAATTTTTTCAAAACGATACCTTTTTAGTTGATGAATACAACCTCCGGATTGGTGACAGAATTGTTGTGTTGCCAACTTGTGAAAATGGAAATCTGAAAGTGGACGAAACAGAAACCCAAATTACAATTTCAGCAAAAAACATGGTTTTAAACTTAAATAAGAAAACCGGACTTCTCGAAAATATAAAAATTGGCGATGAGGTAATGATTCAATCGGGGCCGTTTATTAACCTGAAAATACCAGGAACCTGGCATCAGTATTCAACTATTGAAATGAAGGATTATGCAGAAAACTGGAAATTGGAAAACTTTGATTTTGAAGTAAAAGATGGAATTGCATCAATTCATACTGAAGGTAATTATGACAGTATTTCAGCAAAATTTATAATTAAAATAGACGAAAACGGGATTATTAATATTGATTATGAAATACAGGAAATTCCGTCAGGAAAATTTTTACAGGAAGTTGGATTAAAATTTTTGTTGGGCGATAATTTTCAAAAATTGCTATGGAACCGAAATTCCTACTTTACAGCATATCCCGAAAACCATTTGGGAAGCCCGGTTGGCGAAGTGGATTTAACATGGAAACCCGAAATGAAATATCGTGAGAAGCCGCAACACGATTGGGAAATGGACACAAAGGGATTTTACTATTTTGGATTGGATAAAGAATTACCATACACAAATATTGCCCGTTCGTTAAAAGAGAATATCTATTCTTTTTTATTAAAAACAAAAAATTCAAATATTGAAGTTTTTTCGGATGGAAAACAAGCTTGCAGGTTTGATAAAATAGATGGAAAAAATATTTTAATAATTAATAATAAATGGGATTACAACAGCTTGCTTTGGGGGAATTATATGAAACAGATAAATTCTGAAAAGAGCGAAAGCGGAAATGTAAAATTTAAAATATACTAATCATTAAAAAGTTTGTCATTTCTTTGTCATTTCAAATGATAATTTGAAAACAATCTATTATTCCTATATTTAAGCCTGAAATAAAACCTGTGCGATGGACGCAAAATCGAATTCACGTTTCCTGTTTCTATTAACTTTCTGATTGATATATTTGAGCATTGCAGGCCAAAATCAACATGAAATAGATTCTATTAAAACGCTAAATCTTGTTGAGAAAGATAATGAAACCTTAGCCGACAACCTGAATAACCTTGCCAATTTTTATTCTGAGAGTAATATTGACAGTGCCTATTTTTATGCAAACAAAGCCCTTGAAACCTCAACACAAATTGGCTATAAAAATGGGGAAGCGGGAGCATACTATTTGTTAAGTTATTTCAATGACCGGGAGGGGAAACTGAAAGAAGCCATTGATAACATGCAAAATGCAATAAAACTTTATACCGAAATCCGGGATTCATCATACCTGGTTGCCTGTTATAACAATCTTGGGGTTTTATATTCCTATGGAACCGACCAAAAAACAAGCCTTGAATATTTTATCAAAGCCATGAACTTTGCAGAAACAATAAACGAAACCTTCGCATTATCAGAAGCTTACAGTAACATTGGTACGTTTTATGAATATTTGGAGGAATACGGTTCAGCGCTTAAATATTATACCAAGGCACTTGAAATTGATATAAAAACAAATAGTGAACATAACATCGCACTTTCATATATTACAATCGGGAATGTCAACATTAAACTTCAAAGGTTCGAAAATGCCCGCGATAGCCTAAAAAAAGCACAAAAACTAATCTCATTGGTAACTGATAATTACAGGCAAACTGAATTATTTATTAATCTTGCAAAATATTACCTTGAAACAAATCAACTGGACTCAGCAGCTGAACATATTAATTTGGCCAAAGCGTTAAATGATATATACAAATATGACCGTTTAAACGCTGATATTCTGCTTTTTGATGGCGATTTAATGTTCAAACAAAAAAATTATAAAGAATGTCTCCGTTTATACGATGCGGCTTTTGATATTTACAGCAAACTGAAAATACATGATAATTTCAACAGTATTTACAGGAGCAAATCTACCGCTTTTTCTGAGCTTGGAAGGCACGACAAGGCTTATGAAATGCTTCAGTTGGCGCAACAAATTGCCGATGAATTTAAGCCAAATGAAATTGCCAAAGTTTTAGGTGAGTTTGAACATGCTGAAGCATTGAAAGAAGAGAAAAAAAAATTACAACTGGAGCAGGAAGTTCAGTTTCAAAAAAACAAAAACGAAGTTATTCTTATCAGGGCTAAGCTCCACGGTGCAATAATTTCAATTGTTTTCCTTGTTATAATTACTGGACTGGTTGTTTATTTTTATTTTGCAAAGCGAAAACATAATGAACAACTTGAGGAGAATTACAGAATAATTCAGGAACAAAAATCTTTACTTGAAGAAAGTTTTTTAAATCTCAAAAACAACGAGAAAAAACTCAGCCAGTTAAACGCCACAAAAGACAAATTCTTTTCAATTATAGCCCATGATCTCAAAAATCCGTTTAATGTTTTAATGGGATTATCAGATATTGTAATTACCGATCCTGAAGTTCGGCATTCAGCGGAATTTGAACAAATAATCGACGGAATTTTTCAAACGGCTAAATCGGGTTATAATTTATTGGAAAATTTACTTGAATGGGCACGCAGTCAAACCGGCGACCTTGAATACAAACCGGAGTTTTGGGCAATTGGTGAAATAATTTCGTTGAACACCAATTTATTTAAGGAATCAGCAAAAGCAAAAAACATAATGATTTGCACGCTGAATCAAACCGATTACAAAATATACGCTGATTATAACATGGTAAATTTTGTTGTTCGGAACTTAATGAACAATGCAATAAAATTCTCGTACCAAAACAGTAAAATAGAAATTAGCCAGGAACTAAAGGATGATCTTTACGTTTTTACAATTCAGGATTATGGAATTGGTATGAACAGGGAAACACTGGAAAAACTATTCAAAATTGAAAGCACTCATCCAATTTCCGGAACTGCAAATGAAAAAGGAACAGGTTTGGGGCTGATCATTTGCAAAGAATTTATTGAAAAAAATGGTGGAAGTATCTGGTTAGAAAGTAAAGAGGGAAAAGGAAGCAGCTTTCATTTTAATTTGCCGGTTAATGACGGGAAAGAAACTTAAAAACAGATTAATTTTCAGCATGTTTACAATCGTTTCAAATTATATTTCGAAGATGATAAAATCAGTTTACGCCATTTCAGTTATCGTTTTATTTTTAGTTGCCTGTCAACCACAAACAAAACAAAATACAGAATCAACCAAACCAAATATTGTTTACATTCTTGCAGATGACCTGGGTTATGGCGATTTGAGTGTTTACGGACAAACTCATTTTCAAACACCCAATCTTGATAAAATGGCTGCCGAAGGTATGTTGTTCACACAACACTACGCCGGCACAACAGTTTGTGCACCTTCCCGGTCTTCGCTGATGACGGGGCTGCACACAGGTCATACGCCAATTCGCGGAAATAAAGAGTGGGAACCGGAAGGTCAGTGGCCTATTGCCGATTCAACTTTTACAATTGCCGAAATGTTGAAAGAAGCTGGTTACACAACCGGTGCTTTCGGGAAATGGGGACTTGGTTATATTGAAACTGAAGGTAGTCCGGACAAACAGGGTTTCGATGAGTTTTTTGGTTACAACTGCCAGCGGCTCGCACATAATTATTACCCCGGTCATTTATGGGACAATCAGGAAAAAGTGATTTTGGAGGGAAACAGCGGAGATAAATTTGAACAATATGCTCCGGAACTGATTCATCAGCGCGCACTACAGTTTATCGAAAAAAACAAGGACAAACCGTTCTTTTTATATTATCCGAATACAATTCCACATGCTGAATTGCTGCTCCCCGAAGCCAACCTGGCACAATTTCGTGGCAAATTTCTGCCCGAAAAAAATTACAAAGGTGCTGAACCCGGAAGTACCGGATTTCGTGAAGGACCATATGGAACTCAGCCCGAAAGCCATGCAGCTTTTGCCGCAATGGTTACTTTGCTTGATAAACAGGTGGGCGAAGTACTTGCAAAACTGAAAGAACTGGGACTTGAAAAAAACACGATCGTAATTTTTACATCCGACAACGGACCACATTTGGAGGGCGGTGCCGATCCTGATTATTTCGATTCAAACGGAAAACTAAAAGGCTACAAACGTGATTTGTATGAAGGAGGGATTCGCGAACCTATGATTGCCTGGTGGCCCGGTAAAATTGAAGCCGGTACTACAAACAGCCACATTTCGGCGTTCTGGGATGTAATGCCAACTCTTGCTGAACTTGCCGGAATTGAAGTTCCCAAAAATATCGACGGTATTTCGTTTTTACCTTCAATGTTAAAAAAAGAAGGTCAAAAGGAACATGATTATTTGTATTGGGAATTTCATGAACAGGGTGGGAGAAAAGCACTTCGCAAAGGCGATTGGAAATTGGTACAATACAATGTTCTTGATTCAGAAAAAACTACAACCGGTTTGTATGATTTATCAAAAGATATTGTTGAAGAAAATAATGTAGCAGCTGAAAATCCTGAAATCGTTAAAGAATTATTTGAATTAATGAATTCAGCAAGAATAGAATCGAAGCATTTCCGTTTGAAAGCAAGATAAATTAATACTTCAAATTGATTTTTTTTTACTTTCCAAAGTCCCAGTAATTTAACCTCAGCTTCGGTTTCTTTGTCCGATTGCTGCAGCCAGTAGGCAGGTGTTACTTTTTTGCCCGACAAGCTTTTCAAATTTCGTTTGTAAACATCAATAACCGGGTTAAATAAAATATCGGTAACGCCGATTTTGAATAAACCTTCCTCTTTGTCGGGCGCTGTTTTAACTTCGTAATTGTTGATTTCAAGGAGTTTTTTAAGAAAGTCAACCCTTTCCTGAGTTGCTCCTGTTTCAACAACAGTACAACGAACTCCGTCAAACTCTTCAACAATATGTTTTCCTTTATTTAATGGCATTTGATGGTTTTTAGTTTAAAAATGCACTGCTGATTTCGCGGATAATTTCGAAAATACCGCTGGCAAAACCAACTGCAAAAATACCCGTTACACAAATTACAAGTGCAACACGCATATAATTTGAACTTCTGAAAGTTGCGACCGGGTTCTCGCTTTTCTCAATAAACATGGCTCGTATGACTTTTAAATAGTAGTAAAGTGAAATAGTTGCATTTAAAACGGCAATCAAAACAAGAATAAAATAACCACTTGAAGCTGCTGCAGTGAAGAGGAAAAATTTCCCAAAAAACCCTGCTACCGGCGGAATTCCTGCCAGAGAGAACAACGAAAGTGTCATTAAAAGACTAAGTTTTGGATTGGTTTTGTACAAACCGTTGTAACCGTCGATTGTTTCAACTCCCGAAGCATTTGAAATTGCTTCAACAACTCCAAATGCGCCAAGATTGGTAAATACATATACAAGTACAAAATAAACAACCGATGACATTCCCAAATCGCTGGTTCCCAAAATTCCAAGCAAAAGAAATCCGGCTTGTGCAATCGACGAAAAAGCAAGAAATCGTTTAATATTATTCTGTCGCAATGCAAACAGGTTGGCAATTGTCATTGTAAAAACAGCAAGCGTGTAAATCAGCGGTTTCCACATTTCGGTTATCGATTTGAAAACCGTGAATAATATAATCACAAAAATAAATGAAGCTGCACCTTTCGAAATTACCGAAAGATAGGAAGTTACATTGATTGGCGCTCCTTCATAAACGTCGGCAGTCCAGAAATGAAATGGCACGAGTGAAATTTTAAAACCCATTCCACTCACAAAAAATATAAAGCCAAGCGCCACCATTGAGTTTGAAGTAATGGTTTGAGCAATGTCAGTAAAGTAAATAGAACCGGTTACACCATAAATCAATGAAAGGCCAAAAAGAAGAACTCCCGATGAAAGCGCCGACGATAAAATGAGTTTAATACCTGCTTCTGCCGATCGGCTTCTGATTTTATCGAAAGCTGCAAGTCCGGCAATTGGAATGGTCGCAGTTTCAATGCCGATATAAAAAATCAGGAAATCACCTGCTGAAATCATAAAGTTCATTCCAATCAGTGTTGCAAGTGTCAGCAAAAAATATTCGCTTATTCGGTCGGCAGTTTCATCACGTTTCAACCATCCTTCAGCTTGAAGAAAAATGATAAAAACCCCAATATTCAGAATATTTTTCATTAAATCAGTAAGTGCAGATGACTGGTATGAACCGCCAAACAACTCTCCTCCCTGTGATGGGATAAATCCAACAATTGTAACTATTCCAAAAAGCCAGATTGAAAAAGGTATCAGCTTTTTCTTGTTTTTATCGCTTGTGGCAATTTCAGCAATTAATAAAATTATTATTGCGAGCGTGAGCACCAGTTCATGGCGCATGAAATAAAATTGTTCGATACTCATAATTCTTGCTTATTCAATTAAAAAGTTACCGCCATAGCCAGTTTTTCAACAATTGGTTTAAGGCTGTCGAGAATTGTATTTGACAGCCACAGTGGCGCAATACCAATTCCGGCAATTGCCAGCACCAAAGTTATCATACTCAGTTTTTCGTACCATTTTGCATCGTTCAGGTGCTCGAAATGCGGGTTTTTAACAGGCCCGAGTAACAGGATTCCAACTACCCTTAAAATGTAAACCGCTGTAATCACAATCGATGAAGCGGCAACAATTGTTACAACCCTGTGAAAAATATCGGGGTGTTGAAATGCTCCTACAAATACCGTCATTTCAGCTACAAATCCACTTAATCCGGGTAATCCCAATGATGCCAGACCGGCAATTACATAAACCACCGAAAGAAATGGGATAACTTTCATTAAACCACCCATTTCATTAATGTTTCGGGTGTGGGTGCGTCCGTAAATCATCCCGATTAATGCGAAGAAAAGTGCTGTCATTAAACCATGCGAAATCATTTGTAAAATTCCACCGTCCATGGCTGTTTCGTTCATCATCAGCAGGGCAAAAAGTACAAGTCCGCAATGGCTTACCGAAGAATATGCATTGATATATTTAAGATCTTTTTGCCAGATTGCTCCAAATGCGCCGTAAACCACGCTGATACTTGTGAGGATGATAAAAATCCAGGCCTGTTCGTGTGCTGCTTCGGGCATCAAAAACATGGCAACGCGGAAAGCTCCGTAACCACCAAGTTTCATCAAAACCCCTGCATGAAGCATGGAAACTGCAGTTGGCGCCGAAGCATGACCATCGGGCGACCAGGTGTGGAATGGAAATAGCGCACCAAGAATTCCAAACCCGATAAAAGTGAACGGGAAGAAAAACCGTTGCGCTTCAACCGGAATCTGTATTTTCGAAATTTCAAGAATGTTAAAAGTAAGTGGTCCGCCATCGGGAGCCGAATTAAAATAAATCCCGAAAATACCTACCATTAAAAGTGCTGAACCTCCCATCAACATTAATGTAAGTTTCATGGCTGAACTTTCTTTGGGCCCGCTGCCCCAGATTCCGATAAGCAAATACATTGGAATCACCGCAACTTCGTAAAAAAGAAACATTGTAAAAAGGTCGATTGAGATAAAGAATCCAAAAACGCCGGTTGCCAGCAGAATTAGCGAAATAAAAAATTCGCGGGTGAGATATTCCATTTCCCACGAAGCAAAAATTCCTGCAAAAACAACAATTCCTGTTAGCATTATCATGGCCACTGCAATACCATCAACACCAATTGTATAATGAATATTTAAACTTTTAAACCAGGTGTAATCAGCTACAAACAGCATTTCATCTGACGCCCCTGCTTTGCGTGCACCGAGGTACATAAAAACCAGTACTGCTGAAACAATCAATTGAATACCCATTCCAATGGCCGATACCATTCGGGTGCTTTTCATGTCTTTTGTAAACAATATGCCGGCCATGGTGAGCACCGGAACTACAATTAGTAACGTGAGTATATTCATTTGAATATTTATTTATCTATAATTTGATTTATTCTTCTTTCAACTTTTCTCTGTTTCGTCCAACTGCTTTCTTTTTTCAATTTTCTGCGCGGACGATTTTCCTTTTCCTTTTTTCCGGGGGGGCCGGGCAAATATGTCGCTCTCAGAGCTGCAAAATTTGCATCTCCTTCCTATCTTTCCCCTTTGGGGGAATAAGAAGGGGGCTTACATTAAAATCATAACAAGCGCCAAAGCCAGCGCACCCGCCACAAACATAAAAGCATAGTGCTGTAATTGTCCCGACTGCATTCCTTTTATTCTGTATGAAACTTTTTCGGTTACAGTACCAATTCCAACCATAAAACCATCAACAATATGCCGGTCGAACCATGCAACAGGTCGCGAAATATAATTGAAAATGATTTTTTTGGTCACAAACAGGTAAATCTCATCGAAATAAAACTTGTTGTAAGTAGCTGTATATAAAATTCCAAAGCTCTTTGAAAGTTTTTCAGGAGCAACACTCTCTTTTTTATAAAGAATCCAAGCCATTGCAATTCCCAGAAGTCCAATTAACACTGAAGGTATTGCAACAGCAAAATTCATCTCGGTGGCAAAGTGCATTTTATCGGAAGTAACCAAACTGTGGAATGGAATAAATCCGGAAAATATTGAAGCAAAAGCAAGGAACATTAATGGAATAGTCATTGTCAGCGGCGATTCGTGCGGAGTATGATGGTAGTGCCTGTCTTTTCCCCAGAACACATTGAAATAAAGTCTGAACATGTAAAACGCAGTCAAACCGGCAACAATAAATTCAACAGCAAAAAGCAGTTTGTTGTGATGAAGCGCAGCAACAAGAATTTCGTCTTTACTGAAAAATCCCGAAAATGGAGGTACTCCTGATATTGTTAAACATGCAATTAAGAATGTAATGTGAGTGATTGGAAGATATTTCCGCAAGCCACCCATATCCTGCATGAGGTTTGAATGAACAGCATGAATAATTGAACCTGCTCCAAGGAACAGCAATGCTTTAAACATGGCGTGTGTAAACAGGTGGAACATGGAAGCCATGTATCCAAGTCCTTCTTCGCCGCCATATCCTGAAACTCCGAGAGCGAGCATCATATAACCCAATTGCGACAGGGTTGAAAATGCAAGAACTCTTTTAATATCGTATTGAGTAATTGGTCGGGCGCCTGAAAATGAATTACAGGAAACATTCGTGCCACAAGATAAACTCCAGCAACAACCATTGTTGCGGCATGGATTAATGCTGAAACAGGTGTTGGGCCTTCCATTGCATCGGGCAACCAGATATGCAGCGGAAACATGGCCGATTTACCAGCACCTCCAATAAAAATCAAAAGCATTGCCCAGGTAATTGCCGACATTCCCATAAAACTCATTCCTGCGGCATTTGCAAAAACGGCTCCATCAGGATTGGTGAGAACAGCAAAATCAAAGGTTTTGGCTGTAACCGATAGTATTAATATACCGATGAGAAAACCTAAATCGGCAAAACGTGTAACAATAAAGGCTTTTTTCGATGCAGCCACTGCCGAAGGTTTCTGGTAATAAAATCCAATCAGAAGAAATGAACTTACACCTACCAGTTCCCAGAAAATATACATCTGGAAAATGTTGGTTGCAATTACAAGTCCCAGCATAGAAAAGGTAAACAACGACAAGAAAAGCATAAAAACGCTGAAATCCTTTTTCGCCGTGCATATAACCAATGCTGTACAAATGTACCATAAACGAAATTGTGGTAACCACCACCAGCATCATCACGGAAATGGGGTCAAGTAAAATACCCATTTTGATTTGTAACGTTTCGTTAAATTTCAGCCAGAGTACTTCATATGGAATAATTGTCTGAAACCCTTCAGCGTGATGTCCGCCAAAGAAATAAGTAATGGCTGTTATCATTGACAAAACCCATGTAATCCCGATACCAGTTGTACCGATTACTCCCGAAATAATGGGTTTCCATTTCATTCCCAAAAGACCGGTAACAAGAAATATCACCAGCGGGATTATCAGAATTAGTATTGTGTAATTATACATAAGTAATTATATTTTAACCACATAGACACATAGTTCACCTAGTGCTAAATCTTGTTATTTGTTTTCTAATTTCAATATGTTAAATCTGCTTTCATTTTCATACTTTATCTTCGTTTTCTAATACCTCAGTTCGTTTACATTCTCAACGTCAATATTTTTCAGTTTCCTGTAAATATTTATGATGAGGGCAATTGCAACCGAAGCTTCGGCAGCAGCAATACCAACAACAAAAATTGCAAAGAAATGTCCCTGCAACTGGTCGGGGTATAAATAGCGGTTGAAAATCACAAAATTGATATTTACCGAATTCAGAATAAGTTCAACTGCCATCAGTATGGTAATCAGGTTTCGGCGGATAATAAACCCGCAAATCCCGATAAAAAACATGATTGTGCTTACAATCAAAAAATGTTGTATTGGAATTCCCTGGATCATATTTCTGAGTTTTTATTTTTTTCTTTTTTGGCCACAATTATCGCTGCAACCATTGCGGCCAGCAATAAAATACTGATGAGTTCAAACGGTAAAACGTAACCGTTTTTTCCCGTTCCAAGCAACTGGTTCCCGATATTTTCCATTGTCGCAGGTATTTCGGTAACAGTACTGTTCTGAAAAGGATATGTAAGAATTGTGGCAATTGTAATTCCGCTGCCGATTACTGCAACACTCACTCCCATAATCAGTTTAACCGTATCAGGGTGTTTAAAAAGGTGCGAAATATGATGGGTTAGCAGAATACTGAATATGATTAATACAACAATTCCACCGGCGTACAATGTAAGCTGAACCGCTGCCATAAACTGGTATTGAAGTAAAAAATATAATCCTGCCGTGGCCATCAAAACAAAAAGAAGGTAAACAGCAGCGCGAAGAATTCGCCTTGTGGTTATCGACATAAGCGAAAAAACAAGTATAACAGCTGAAAACAAATAAAACATGATTACGTTGAAACTCATTTTTTTGCCTCCTTTCTGAGCAAAGAGCCCGGTTGGTTTAAAACTTTGGTTAGATGACTACGGTCGAAAACCGCATGTTCAAATTCCTGCCCGAAAGCCAGTGCATCGGATGGGCAAGTTTTCACACACAAACCACAAAAAGTGCACATTGACAAGTGATAAATGTGTTTGTCTATCACTCTTTCCGGTTTTCCTTCGGCATTGGGAACACGGTTGGTTATAATTTCGATTGAGCCGTTCGGACAATTCATTTCGCAGATTCCGCAACCTGTGCAGGCATGCAAATTATTTTCATCATGCGGCATGATGATTTCACCCTTAAACCGTTCTTCCATTTTTAATGTTGCACGGTTTTCGGGATATTGCTGTGTAACAATTTCCCCTGGGCTCACAAAGTATTTTCCGGTAATGCGCATTCCTGCCCAAAGCGATGCAATCGCTTTAAACATTTCGCTAAAATATTTCGATATACTACTATTCATTTTCTTTTCGGTTAAAAATGCCAACCCATTAACACCAGAAATGCGATGAAAACAATATTCACCAAACTTATGGGTAAGAGGTATTTCCATTCAAGTGTGAGTAACTGGTCGATTCGCAAACGAGGGAAAGTCCATTTAAACCACATGATGATATATATGATGAAAAACGTTTTCAGAAAAAACCAGACAATTGGCGGAACAAAATCCATAATGTGGTTAAATCCTTCCCAGCTTCCAATATGAAACGGCATCCAGCCACCAAGGAAAATAGTTGCAGCAAGTGCGGCTACAATAAACATGTTGATATATTCAGCCAAAAAGAAAAAAGCAAATTTGATTCCCGAATATTCAGTATGAAAACCTGCTGTGAGTTCTGATTCAGCTTCGGCCAAATCAAAAGGACCGCGGTTAATTTCAGCAGTACTTGCCACCAAAAAAACTACAAAAGCGATAAACGCAGGAATATGACCTTTAAAAATCCACCAGCCGTTTGCCTGACTTTCAATGATTGTCGAAAGCTGCATACTGCCTGAAAAAATCACAATTGCCATCAACGACAATCCAACTGAAAGCTCGTAACTTACAATTTGTGCCCCGCTCCGCATGGCGCCAATAATCGAGTATTTGCTGTTACTGGCCCAGCCGGCAAGTAAAATTCCAACAACTCCAAGCGACGAAACCGCCATAATATAAAACACCCCGATATTAAAATCAATGGCTTGCAGCCCTTTTGCAAAAGGTAGCGCTGCCATTGCCATCAAAGAAGCAATTATTACTATAAAAGGCGCCAGGTTAAATAAAAACTTGTCTGATTTACGAATAGGAATCAACTCTTTTATCAGCAGTTTTATTAAGTCTGCAATGGTTTGCAACAATCCCCATTTACCCACGCGGTTCGGGCCCACGCGGTTTTGCATAATGGCACAAACTTTTCGTTCAAGATAAACAAGGAAAAGGCCAAGCAATGCAAAGAACAGGAGAAACAGCAACCCAATCAGCACAAGTTCGGTAAAAACAACCCAACCAGCGGACATAAATCCCGAAAGCCATTCGTGAATGGAACTGGTAAGCGTTGAAAAATCGTATAAGTTTGATGACATATCTGTATTCATTTATCTGTCAATATCAGGAATTACAAGATCGAGCGAACCGCTGACAGCAACAAGGTCGGCAATTTTGTATCCCGAAGTTATTTTGTTCATTACAAAAAGGTTACTGAAATTCGGGGTGCGGAATTTGATCCGGTAGGGCGTTTTATTTCCGTCGCTAACAATGTAAACAGCAAGTTCACCACGGGCTGTTTCAACCCTTTGAAAATACTCGCCAACAGGCAGTTTTATAATTGGTTTCATTTTGGCTGTGTAGTCGCCTTCCGGAATATTGTCAACCAATTGTTCCAGAATATTCATCGACTCCCACATTTCACGCATCCTTACTTTATAACGTGCAAAAGTATCGCCTTCAGTTTCAAGCATTTCATTAAACTGAACTTTATCGTAAGCACTGTAAGGCGCAATTTTCCTTATATCGCACGACCATCCTGAACCTCTGCCCGATGGACCTGTTACGCCGTAAGCAATTGCAGTTTCGCGGCTCATCAGTCCAATACCTTTTGAACGGTTCTGAAAAATTATATTTCCTGTAAGAAGCTGGTCGTATTCGGGTAGTTTTTTACGGAAATAGGCAATAAATTCTTTTATCCTTTTCTGAAAGTTGGGGTGAACGTCGTGCATTAAACCACCGGGCATTATAAAACTGTGGAGCAACCTTGAACCAAACGATTCCTCGAAAATATCGAGAATTTTCTCCCTGTCACGAAGTCCGTAAAAAAAGGTGGTTAAAGCGCCCAGATCCATTCCGAAAGCCGACCACCACAATTGGTGCGAAGCAATCCGGTTTAGTTCGGCTAAAATGGTGCGAATATATTTCACCCTTTCCGGAACTTCAATTTGCAGGGCGTTTTCAACACACAAACAAACCGCTTCATTGTTAATGTGAGCCGAAAGATAATCCATCCGGTCGGTGAGGTGAATGATTTGCGGATAGGTAATCGCCTCACACATTTTTTCAATACCGCGGTGAATATAACCGATATGCGGAATCAGGTATTTCACCGTTTCGCCCTGCAAGCAAACTTCGAACCTTAAAACTCCGTGGGTTGATGGGTGCTGAGGCCCCATGTTGATTATGTATTCCTCGTTTTCGCCAATTATTACGTCTTTGATTATTTCTTCACTCATTGGGCGGGTTTTAGCGTTCAATTATGTTTACTTCATCACGGAAATCCTTGCGTAGCGGAAATCCATAATCATCTTCAAGGAACAGGCGTTTCAGATTGGGATGATTTTTATATTTTATTCCAAAAAGGTCGAAAACTTCGCGTTCAAAAAATTCGCATGTTGGAAATAACCCTGTAAGTGAATCAATTTCAGGATTTTCCCTTTCTTCAATTTTTACTTTCAGAACCAGAAGATGCCTGAATTCGGTAGAATCGAGGTGGTAAACTGCTGTAAAATGCGTCAAGAAATCAACGGCAGTGTGACTAATAAGGTAATCAAACTGTGTTCTTTTGTCCGATTTCAGTTTTTCGGTTAATTCAACCAATTTTTCAGCTGGTATTATTGCTTCAGGGTATTGGGTTCCTTCAGGAATTTCTGCTTCAGGAACTAATTCCAGGACAATTTTTGATAATTCTTCTCTGTTTAACATTTTGTTCAGTTTTAAAGCAGTTTATCCGACTTGTCAGGTTTTACAAACGATTCGCCCTTGATTTTCCGCTGAAGTTGCATAACACCGTAAAGCAGAGCTTCGGGACGGGGCGGACAACCGGGAATGTACACGTCAACAGGAATTACGTGGTCAACACCGCGAACAACAGAATAGGTATTGTAAAAAAACGGACCTCCGGAAACCGCACAGGCACCCATTGCAATAACATATTTCGGATCGGGCATCTGGTCGTAAAGTCGTTTTAAAACCGGCGCCATCTTTTTAACAATTGTTCCGGCAACAACAATAACATCGGCCTGGCGCGGCGAGGCACGATAAACTTCGATGCCAAAACGCGCAAAATCATGTCGCGAAGCGCCGGCGGCCATCATTTCAATACCACAGCAACTTGTTGCAAACGTAAGTGGCCAAACCGAATTCGAGCGGCCCCAGTTTATTAAGTTGTCAATTGTTGTCATGAATGCGTTGTCACCCAACGTATTCAGAAGTTCCAGCGCTTCATTGTCGCCAAAATCTTCATTTTTCATCGATTTTATTTTTACACCCATTTCAAAGCTCCTTTTTTCCATGCGTACAAAAGGCCAAGCCCAAGTACTGCGAAGAAAATTATGATTTCAATAAATGCTCTCAACCCAATTTGTTTCATAACTACCGCCCACGGAAAAAGAAATACAGTTTCAACATCGAAAATGAGGTAAATAATGGCAAAAAGATAGTAACCCACATTGAACTGAATCCATGCCGGACCTTCGGATGGAATACCACATTCGTATGGTTCGGATTTTACAAGATTAAATGATTTTGGAGCTACAAGGGTTGAAAAAACAATTGCACCACCAACCAGAACAAGTGCGATCAGGAAAAAGAGAATTAAAGATTGACTCTCCATATATCGGTTTATTTAAATATTTGGATATTTTAAAAAAACAGCGCAAATGTAATTTTTTAAATTTCACATAAAATTGAAATTCGAAGAAAGTTTAATCTGTGCTATCTATTTAAAAACGATTTGAATAAGGATTAAAACAGGGTTAGAATGAAAACTTTCTTTCATGTTTTTTTTGTTTTTAACATATGACTGATATATATAAATCATTAGGTAGGATTTCCACTGATTAGCAAATATTTTATTTCAAATTTAAAATCGCTATTTCTTTATTAATGATTGAATTAAATGCTAACATTTCTGCATTTTTGTTAGTTGTTAAACACAAGGAATCAGACGTAACAAAAAACCGGTTTTCAGAGTAAATAAAACCAGAAACTGCCTCAATGTTAAATGACTTAAATAAAAAATACCCTTTTAACGATGAGCTCAATATAAATCTGAAATCATTTGTTGGAATCAGTCTTGGTATATTTTTGTTCTTTCTTTTTTTTCAACCCTTTCAGTTAAAGAATCCTGATTTTAATAATCAGAATTTAATTCTGGCAGGATTTGCTTTAATATCATTAATCCTTCTTTGTGCTCTACGTGTTTTAATTCCTTCAATTTTTACCAAAACATTTTCCGATGAAAAATGGACTTACTGGAAAGAACTCATTGTCAATCTCACGTTTCTAATTTTAAATTCAATAGCATTTGCCTTTTTTGCACGATATGTAGGTCAGGTCAGGATAACTTTTCACAATATTATTATCATTATTTTAATCTCGCTGGCGGCAATGGTAATTGTAATTGTTATCAACGAATTCATGCGGTTGAATAGCGATGTAAAACAACTGAAAGAGCTGACAGGATTAAATAGTTTAGTTGAAATAAGTAATGGAAAAGACGTTGAAATTGAATTCTTCTCTGAAAATAAAACTGACTATTTTCAAATTTTTCTTGAGCAGGTAATACTCATAAAATCGGCAAGCAATTACATTGAGGTAATATACAAAACCGCCGACAAAATCAGCCGAAGATTGATCCGTAACACGATTAAAAACACGGAGGAACTTTTTTCAAAATATCCAACATTAATTCGTTGTCACCGGTCATGCATCGTAAACAAAAACTACATTCAGAAATTGGAAAAGGGAAACGATGGACTAAAACTGGTTTTATTTGATTATCCCCAGGAAATTCATGTATCGCGACAATATGCGCTAAAAATCAAGGAAGCCATAAAACAGACAGTTTAATAAATGCCGCTCGTCCCGGACAATTGGCATATCTCCCAAAAACGCACTGTTTATCACTATTTCAGACTGCTAATCCCATATTCTTTTTAACAAAAAAATCAACCGGTAATTTTGTTTGAATTTGAAAAAATAGTGATTATGAGAATATTAATGGTTTACCCGGAATACCCCGATACTTTCTGGAGTTTTAAGTATGCACTGAAATTTGTTTCAAAAAAGGCGTCGAACCCACCGCTCGGTTTATTGACAATTGCACCTTTATTGCCAGCAAACTGGGAAAAAAAATTAGTAGATATGAATGTTGAAAAACTGAAAACCAAAGATATATTGTGGGCCGATTTTGTTTTTATCGGTGCTATGTCGATTCAGCTAAATTCAGCATTGGATATTATTAAAAGGTGCAAAACATTTGGTAAAAAGATTGTGGCAGGCGGCCCACTTTTCACCGAGGATTTTGAAAAATTCGATATGGTTGATCACCTTGTTTTAAATGAAGCAGAAATAACTTTGCCCCTGTTTTTAAGCGATTTGGAAGCCGGCAATCCGCAAAGAATTTATCATACAACAGATTTTGCTGATATTACCAAATCACCTGTTCCCGACTATTCTTTAATAAAAAAATCAAAATACTCTTCCATAAGCATTCAGTATTCACGCGGTTGTCCGTTTAACTGCGACTTTTGCGACATTACTGCACTTCTTGGGCATAAGTCGAGAATTAAATCAACTGCCCAGATCATTCGGGAACTTGAAAATATTTATGCTCTGGGGTGGCGTGGTGATCTGTTTTTTGTTGACGATAATTTTATCGGGAACAAGCCGGTTTTAAAAAATGACTTACTACCAACAATGATTAGCTGGATGCGGGAGCATGGAAATCCGTTTGTAATTTCAACGGAGGCTTCGATAAATATTGCAGATGACCCGGATTTAATGAAGTTAATGACAAATGCAGGTTTTTCAACTGTTTTTATCGGTATTGAAACACCGCACGAAAATAGCCTGCCGAATGCAACAAAGCGCAAAACAAAAACCGAAATCTTTTGGAAAGTGTAAAAAGAGTACAAAATGCCGGCATGGAGGTTCTTGGCGGTTTTATTGTAGGGTTCGACAACGATTTGCCAACTATTTTTAAACAACAAATCGATTTTATTCAGAAAAGTGGAATTGTTTCGGCAATGATTGGCTTACTGAATGCGCCTACAAAATCGAAACTCTACCAAAAGTTGATCGCCGAAGATCGTATTTTGAATAAAATGTCGGGTGACAACACCGATTCATCTACGAATATTATCCCAAAAATGAATATCACAGATTTAAAAGCTGGTTATCACGAGGTTATCAGGGGAATTTATGCCGGCAAACCGTTTTATCATCGTGTCAGGCATTTTTTAACCGATTTTGAACCGCAAGTAAAAAAACGGACAAGGATTAATTTCAACAAAGCAATGGCATTGGTAAAGTCAATCTTTATTATCGGAATTTATGATAGCAACCGTAAATATTACTGGAGGTTGTTTTTTTGGAGTTTATTCAAACGCCCGAAACTTTTCCCGCTGGCAATTACTTATTCAATTTACGGCTATCATTATAAAAGGGTGTTTAAGAAGATTGGCTGAGTTCTTGAAATTATTACATTTCAATGGTTTCCTGAAAAAGGAAATTGGAAAAAAAAGAACGAACATTTTCACTACACCTAAAATAAAAAAAAAAAAATAAAAAAAGCAGAAGGACCTACCTTTTTTTTATTGTCCAAAAAAAAAAGAAGGACAAGGAGGTAGGACGAAAACGGAAAACGAACACAAAACAAAAACCACAGCAACACCACCGCCAACCGCAGGCGGGGAAAGACCAGGTAAAGGGAAAGTTCACACATAACTCTCCTCAAAAAACGGGCCCACCCCCAAACACTCAAACGACTGGTTGAATGACCAAGGAGCTGCAGCCGGGACCAAAAAAAGAAAGGGGGGGGAGAAAGAAACGGGGGGGGGGGACTGGGGGGGGGGGGGGGGGGGGGGGGCAGGCACAGGGTGTCCGGGACCCCAAACCCGGTCCCCCCCCCCCCCCCGGCCCCTTCGGGGCACCCCAGCGGAACAAAAAAAAAAAAAGGGGGGGGGGGGGGGGGATGGGGCAGCTCATCAACCCCCCCGCCCACCACAAAACCCCCCGGGGGAGCCGCCCACGGGGGGGGGGAGGGGGGGGGGGCCGCGCTTCGCGACGACCCCCACCCCCCCCCCCCCCCCCCCCCCCCACACCCCAGAATACCCCGGCGCCGGGCGGGAACCGGACCCCCCCCGCGGCCCCCGAGGAAGGAGCCACCCCCCCCAGCCGCGGGGCTTTTTCCCCCCGGCGGCAAAGCAAAAACTCAAAAAGGCACAAAGGGAAAAAACAAAGAAAAAAGAAAAACAAAATTACCATCGAAATTCCTTCAACTTTGATTTCATCCTTAATTACTTCCCCAATTCCCATTTCATTAATTTCATCATCTTTGGCGATCTGAATGTATTCCCTTCGGGAAGTGCAACCGGAGCCGAATTGATTTGACCGTTGAAAATAATTATTATTTTCTCCCATCTGTCACCAACTTCCTTTCCCTGAATACAGTATGAAACTACTCCAAGTTGATATTGAGTGCAAAAATTAAGGTTACGTCGTATTTCTTCAGCCGTTTTCATCCTGAAAGCCGGATGTTTTTTTCGAAGCTGAATGAGTTTTTGATAATAATGAAAAACATCGTGGTATTGTTCTTTTTGCTCCCAGTGTATTTGGTTTACCGAATCTGGCGATTTATATGAGTTTCCATCACCGTTTTTTGTGCGGCAGAACTCTGTACCGGCGTGTAAAAAAGGAACTCCCTGCGAGGTAAGAATCAATGCACCTGCCAGTTTTACCATTTTCCGTAATTGCTCGTCAGTAGGATGAGAAACGCTTATTTTCAACTTATCAAAAAGCGTGTAATTATCGTGGCACGAAACATAATTGATACATTGTGTTGGTTCGCTTGCCCAGGGTTTTTTTGCAGTTTCCACATAATCATATACTATCTGAGGGTGACTGGTTGCTGCAATAATCCCAAATTTCACAGCTTCTTCACGCAGTTCGAGTCCACTTATAAATCCCTTGCTTTTTTTCAGGCAATGATTTCCTTGCAAAGCATCCCGAAAATCATCATTAAAACCGGCAATACCGGGCATTTGCTGTATATTGCTTTTAACAGCACGCATATTTTCAGGCATCGGACTTTGATCTGCCGCCCAACCTTCGCCATATAAAAGGATTCCAGCCCAGTATTTTAGCGAGTCAATAATATATTTGCGAACCACCGCGCGTTCAGAAGCAATTTCGTTTCCGCAACCCGAAGCATTTGAAAAACTGCCGTCGGCTTTTTGCCGGTTAAAATACCCGGGTACAGTTTGATTAAAAACCGATTCTTTGGCAAAATAGGTATGATTGTAAACTACATCTAAAATAACACCAATTTCATTGTCATGCAGTGATTTAACCAGTCTTTTAAATTCTTTTATGCGAACAGTTCCATCGTATGGATTTGTTGCATACGAACCTTCAAGTGCATTAAAATGCTGCGGGTCGTAACCCCAGTTGTATTTTTCAAGTGGTTTTTCTTCGTCAACCGTTACAAAATCGGAAACAGGTAATAAATGAGCATGCGTAATTCCAAGTTCTTTAAGATGCGCCAAACCGGTTGAAACACCATTTTTTGTATATGTATCTTCTTCAGTAAAACCCAAATATTTCCCTTATTTTGAATTCCTGAATTTTCTGATATAGAAAAATCACGTACATGGGTTTCGTAAATAACAGCATCAGTAAAGCTGTTTAATCCTGGTCCTTTGTCTTCAGGCCAGTTTTCGGGGTTGGTTTTTTGTGGGTCGAAAATCATACCGCGTTTGCCATTTATGCCAACACAACGTGCATAAATATCGGGAGTTTCAGCAAGCCAGTCACCGTCATTTATTCTGAATGTGTAAAATTTTCCTTCGTAATCGCCATTCAGAATTGTTGTCCAGGTTCCACTTCCGGCGGGTTGCAAATTTGTTTTATGATAAGCTTCACTCATCTCACCATCTTTAAAAAGCCGAATTTCAACCACTTGGGCTGTTGGCGCCCAAATTTTCACCATCGTTTTTTCTGGTGACCAGGTTACACCCAAATCACTCCCTTCATAAAAAGGATAAGTTGAAAAATCGATATGATTAAATTTCCAATTGCGCATTTAAAATTTTATCAATGTTTTTCTCAAATAAATCGAACTGCTACCCAGGCGTTTACCTTTTATATTGAAAATTGAAATTTTAACTTTTGGGTATCTTTTCAATTTTTTATCATACGAATAAAAATGGTTTAAATCGATATTTAGGGTGTGATTGTATCCTTTTGACATGTACAACGGATAAAAAACCCTGTTATTCGTTCCGCTTAACCTGAATTTTCGCTTTAGCCAGAAATTGTCAAAAACCAGCAAAGGGCGATCTAAATCAATGTCAATGTTCCCGGCATTTTTTACGTTCAAAGTAAGATAATCAGGATAATACATACGATCTTTATCAAGATCAATTTTAATTTTTTCGCGAGAGAACAATGGCCGCTTTTTATTTCCCTTTCTCATTAAGACAATAAAAATTATAATAATGGCCAAAAGAATCAACAATAACCAAAGCAATTTACCGCCATCGGGGCCAACCTCATTTTGTGCTGAAAGATTTTGCGTTGAGCCAAATATGATGAAAAGGAAAAGAATTTTTTTCATAAACGTAATAAACGTTGCAAAAATAGAAGAAAATAGCCCTTCCCCAACCCAACTGAATAATCTTTTACATTCATTTTTAATTCTTTTCATTCATCAGGAATATGCCTATTTTTAGTGGCTGAACTTCAGGATTAAAACCAAAAACAAATGAATTCGAAAGAAAGATTTCTTCAAACCATTAACAGAAAAGTCCCGGATCGCGCTCCGGTTTTTGCCACTTTTACACCGCAGGTAGCACAAAAAATGTCGGAATATTTAAAGGTGAAATATGAAAAACCGTTGGATTCGATGCTTTCGACACGCGCCTCGCACATGGATTTACTTGTAAATCTTGGAAACGATGCAGTTGGAATTGCAACCTGTGCACCCGATAATTTTCCAACCAAAACACTTGAAAACGGTTTAATTGAAAACGAATGGGGAATGATTTTTAAACCATTGGGTTTGTATAACGAATTCCATATTTACCCGCTTGCAAATGCAGAAACTGCGGAAGACATTTTAAAACACAAATTTCCTGATCCGGTTGCTGAAGGTCGCTGGCGGGAAGCAGAAAAAACCATTGCCAAATACAATAAAACACACGGAATTATTGCCGACCTTGAAACCACACTTTTCGAAACGGCGTGGTATTTGGTTGGTCTCGAAAAATTTCTGATGGATTTAATGCTCGAAGCTGAATATATTGACCCGCTGCTTGACAAAATTCAGGAAATACACACATTTTACGGCAGGAAAATGATTGAATTGGGCGCTGATGTTTTGTGGTGTGGTGATGATTTTGGAACACAACAAAGTCAGATAATGGATATCGAAACTTTCAGAAAATATTTTAAGCCTCGCTTTCAGCAAATGTTTGCCGAATTCAAAAATGTAAACCCAAATATAAAACTGGCCTGGCATTCCTGCGGCGCTTTTAGTCCCTTTATTCCCGATTTTATCGAAATAGGACTCGACATTGTAAATCCTTTGCAGCCAATGGCCGCGGGAATGGAACCTGAAATCCTGAAAAAACAATTCGGAAATGAAGTTATTTTCTTTGGTGGTGTTTGCGTACAGGATTTGCTACCCAATAAATCACCCGCTGAAATTAAAGCTGAAATCATTCGGCGAAAAAATATTTTTGGCGAAAACGGAGGTTACATTGTTGCACCGGCACATAATATTCAGGATGACACATCGATAGAAAATATTTTGGCTTTTTTTGATGCAGTTAAACAACTTTAACCGACATAAATCAGGAAAAAATGAAAATACTGGCAATTCTATTACTCACAATTCTATCAATAAACCTGTGTGCCCAGGAAGTAACTTTCAGCGCCAGCTGGATTTCTGCCGAAGATATTGAACTGAAGGAACACAACGTTATTCATCTCAGAAAAACCATCGAACTGGATAAAGTTCCGGAACATTTCAACGTAAAAATTTCTGCAGATAATCAGTACCGGTTATTTGTAAACGGCAAATATGTTTGCAAAGGTCCGGGTCGAAGTGATTTGGAACACTGGTATTATCAAACAATAGATTTGGGCGAATATTTAAAAACCGGCAAAAATGTTTTGGCGGCTGAAGTCGTAAACTTTGGGCCGCGGCGCGGGTTTTCGCAGCTTTCGCATCTCACTGCGTTTTTTATGGAGGGAGAAACAGAACTTGAAAAACAGTAAACACCGGCGACAAAGGTTGAAAGCAATTAATAATCCGGCTTATTTCGAGCGGATTGTACGCTGGCAGCAACGCATTGATATTACGCAGGGTTTGTATGTTGCCAATCCTACCGACAGTATTGTTGGTGCCGATTATTTGTGGGGATGGCAAAACACCGATTATGATGACAGCAATTGGAAACCAGCAAAATACCTTGATATTTCATCTTATCGCTACCACAACATTTCGGGAATGTTTTATCCCGACGGTTGGTTGCTGGTTGAACGCCCCATTCAAAACCAAATTGAAAAAAGAGAAGAATTCCCGTTTTTACAACTGGGATGGACTAACAAAAATCAAATCGCTGAAAAATTTCCATATTCCTGCCAATCAAAAAATAAGTATTCTAATGGATAATCAGGTAATGACTCTGGGTTATCCTGAATTGATCTTATCCGGAGGAAAAGGAAGCCATATTAAAGTTTCCTATTCCGAAACACTTTTTCATACTGACAGGATTGGGAAAGATGACCGTAGTAAAATTGAAGGAAATCAACTCATTGGAGTTTCCGATATTTTTATGCCCGAAGGCGGTGAAAACCGTTTGTACCGTCCCAACTGGTTTCGCTCGTTTCGCTATATACAGGTAGATATCGAAACCGGTGATGAACCGCTTGAAGTTGTGGATTATTACATGCAAAAATCACAATATCCTATTCAGTTAAAAGCCGGTTTTGAAACGGATAATCAGTTTTAAACTCGTTGATGGAGCCGGGCTGGAGAACTGCTTCATTGTGTGCCCAGGATTTGCTGATGAGCGATGCACACTACGAACAAATGCAATATATTGGCGATGCACGCATACATGGTGAAGCAATTCAGTATTTTTCTGGAAACGATGATTTGGTGCGACAAATGCTTATGCAGGCCGACTGGTCGAAAATTCCCGAGGGTTTAACACGTGCCTGTTATCCGGATGGTTTTAACCTCACAATCCCAATTTATTCACTTGTTTGGATCGATATAATTCACGACCACATGATGTGGGCAGGCGACAAAGAATTTACCGCGCAATTCGATTTAGGAATTTATACGGTTTTAGAATGGTTCAACAAAAAAATCCAACCCAACGGTTTGGTCGGTCCTGTTGACTGGTGGGCTTATGCCGACTGGTGTGTGGATTGGAAAAGTGGCGTTCCTCCCGGAGGCCTGGAAGGAAACTCGGTGCTTTTTACTTTGCATTTTGCTTACACTTTACAAAATGCTGCTAAAATTTATCGGTTTATTGGCAAAGATCATATTGCTGAAATGTATGACAATCAAGCCAAATTACTTACGAATTCGGTTAATCATTTGTGCTGGAATGCTGAAAAAGGATTGTATTCCGATACTCCTGAAATGAAATATTATTCTCAGCATACAAACATTTTTGCTGTTTTGGCAGGGGCAGTTGAAGGTGAAAAAGCACAACAAATACTGAATAATATTTTCACCGAAAAAGGGCTTTCTGAAATAGGCCTCTATTTTCACCATTACCTTTTTGAAGCATTTGATAAAGCGGGGATGCAAAACGAATTTCAAAATCATTTGGCTGGCTGGAAAGAGATGATGGAAAATAATTTATCCACTTTCACCGAAGTTGCGCTTACAGGAAACCGAACACAACGATCGGATTGCCATCCGTGGAGTTGCAGCCCCAATATTCATTTTTTTAAGACTATTTGTGGAATGCAAGCAGTTGAGCCGGGATTCGAAAAAATCAGGATTTCCCCAAATACGGGTGATTTAAAGTTTATTAATGCAGGTTTTTCTCATCCGAAAGATGATATTAAATTGAACTTGAAATTTGATGGAATAAATGTACAAGGCGAAATTGTTATTCCTGAAATGATGGATGCTGATTTTGTATGGAATGGTAGATCAGTAAAACTAAAGGCTGGAACGAATAAAATTTGAAAAGGTGAAAATGGTATTAGTCTTACTTTTTCATTATTACAAAACACAGTTGCATTTTTCAACTTTAACAAAAGGATAAATTATTATAAATCAATCAACTATTGACTTTTCATCAAATTTGCCTTACCTTGAAATGAATTTTAATTAGAGAAATAAAATTCAATTCAATAATCAATCTTTAAAATAAAAATTATGGCATTAAATGCATATTTAAAATTAAAAGGTCAAATTCAGGGTAATATTAAAGGTTCTGTAACTCAGGCCGGTCGGGAAGATTCAATAATGGTAATTGGATTTAATCATGAAGTAATTTCACCAAGAGATGCCGCTTCAGGAATGGCAACCGGAAAACGGCAACACCAACCGTTAATTATTACAAAAGAAATTGATAAATCTTCGCCATTGTTAATGAACGCATTAGTTAATAATGAGAATATTACCGAGTTTACTTTACGTTTTTGGCAACCTTCGAGAAGTGGCAAAGAATTGCAGTTTTTCACCATTCAACTTTTAAATGCAACAATTAGTGATATCAGGCAGGAAATGCTGAATAACAAATACCCGGAAAACATGCAACACAAAGAACGGGAACATATTTCGTTTGTGTATCAGAAAATTATCTGGACATACGAAGATGGCGGAATTTCTGCTTCTGATGATTGGCTGGCACTTTCAAGAAGGTCATAAAAACCTTCAATTGTTGTTACTTTCAGATAAAGAATAACGAAAAGCTTTAAATTAAACCTTTTGGTAAAAATACTTTTCTGTTTACACCTCTTAAATTTGAAATTTGATTGATTTAACCTGAAAAATAGTGTCGAAATAAATCAGAACATTAGTCGCACAGATAAAAAAATAAACCCGAAACAATCCGTTCCGGGTTTATCATTTCTATTATGATTGCTTTTTCGTAACTATTTATGGGATCAAAACTTTTTTCGAAATAATATCTTTTACAACCATTTCAGCAAATTTTGGAGCTTCTTCTTCAACCGACTTACTATTCAGCGATTTCGTGCGTCCGCTCCACAACAATTCCTCTTTGGCAACATCATATAAATTACATTCCAAAAAGTAGGTAATATCATCAACATAATAACCTGATTCGTAGGCAATTCCCAACTTGTAGGAATAATAATTATAATAAGCGCCATATGAAACCGGCATCATTGCAGCACCCTGAACAACCATCGGAGTTCCGTAATATCCTGTGCCACCCATATAATAGTTGCTGTTGTAATCCTGCACATACCTTTGTTCCTTTTGTGCGTCAAGCAACGAAATAATCATAATCGCATCAATGTTGTTTTCTTTTACTTTATTTTTTATCCGCTCTTTTATAGCATCCGGATTTTCTGATTTGCTTAAAACTTCCCCACTTTTCCGGCAAACGGGAAAATTTCGTAGGTTGCAGTGGCTTTAATGTTGGCATCAACCAGGTTTTTTACAACCGCACGCTCTGTTAAATAACGATTTGATGTATTCTTGAAAACAGCAACGACAGCAACTTTTTCATAACTGTTATTTGCAAGTTCTTTATTATTCCAGGTTGCCAGCATTTTTGTGGATGCACCGCAGGCAACCAAAACAATTACACTAATAATTACAATACTACTTTTTACCAAATGTTTCATTTATTTTTATTTTAAAGATTTTGTTCTTCCGGTTTTTTTAAAGTCATTTGAAAAGAAATGGTTGACAAATATATAAAATAACAGGCTTTCCGTTCAATTCAAACTCAAAACGACTTTATCAAAACGATTATGTGGAGATTTAGTTCAATGTTTGTCTTATCTGTATGCAACAGTTCTTTTAAATAATTGAAACACATGATTTTCTAAAATAAATTTAAGAACGGATTGCTAAAAATAAGTACTTCGAATATTTACTTAGACAATAGATTTGAGATTAAAAAAATCATAATACAAAAGACAAAAATTTACATAAATGTTTTAAGTTTACACTTTCTTTCAAATAGCTGAAAATGACAGTAAAACCACAAAAATATAACCTCACCGGAACCTACCGCTGCCTGTTCAGTTGTTTAATGTTATAAAAGTCTTTCCCGTCCTCCCTGCAGGTGAGGAAAATGAAAATATCCACTTACAGTGATTTCTTATTCGTTATTACTTATTTTAAATTCATTTTAAAATGAATGCCTCAATAATAAAAACCACTAAAACTCCTGAACGTCTTGCCGGTGCAGAGGGGAATTTTTATACCTCCGAAAAAAATAGCAAACTGCCCGGAATGAACGACCGTATTCGCCACTTGCGCAAGCAAAGTGTTGAAACACAGGAATCGCTTTCCATTGAAAGGGCTTTGATTACCACCCGTTTTTATAAGGAAAATCATGGCAAATATTCGGAACCTGTAATGCGTGCTTTGAATTTCCTTGAAATCTGCAGACAAAAAACAATTTATATCGGTGCCGGTGAATTGATTGTTGGTGAACGTGGCCCGGCACCAAAATCAGTTCCTACTTTCCCCGAACTTACCTGCCACAGCGTTGATGATTTTCATGTTTTGAACTCACGTGACCAGCAGCGATACATCATTTCGCAGGAAGATATTGATATTTATGAACGCGAAGTTATTCCGTACTGGAGTGGCAGAACAATGCGTGAACGGATTTTCAGTCACGTACCTGCCGAATGGAAAGCGGCCTACGAAGCTGGCGTTTTTACCGAGTTCATGGAACAACGCGCACCCGGTCACACATCGCTTGATGTTAAAATTTACCAAAAAGGTATGCATGATTGCAAAAAAGAAATTCATTTTCAAATTCAAAATCTCGATTTTTTAAACGACCCTGAAGCCACAGAAAAACTTGAAGAATTGCAGGCCATGAATATTTCGTGTGAAGCAGTTATTCTTTTTGCTGAAAGGCACGCAGATTTGGCTGAAGAAATGGCGGCAACAGAATTCAATGAAAACCGTAAAACTGAACTTCTGAAAATTGCTGAAGTTTGTCGCCGCGTACCCGCAAATGCACCCCGAAATTTATGGGAAGCCATTCAAATGTATTGGTTTGTTCACCTCGGTACAATTACCGAATTAAACGGCTGGGATGCTATGAACCCAGGTCATTTCGACCAGCATTTAACGCCTTTTTACGAAAAGGAAATCGCCGCCGGAACCTTGACCCGCGATGAGGCAAAAGAATTAATAAGTTGTTTCTGGATAAAAGTTAACAATCATCCGGCACCTCCAAAAGTGGGAATTACAGCCCGTGAAAGTGGAACTTTTAATGATTTCACAAATATTAATCTGGGTGGATTGAAACCCGACGGAACCGATGGAGTAAGCGAAGTTTCATATTTAATGCTTGATATAATTGAAGAACTTCACATTCTGCAACCTGGGAATTCAGTACATATCAGCAAAAAACACCTGATAAATTTCTAAATGCAGCTGGGCATTTAATACGGCAGGGACACGGTTACCCGTCGGTTTTCAATCCCGATATTTATGTGCAGGAACTTTTACGCCAGGGAAAAACGTTGCAGGATGCATATGAAGGTGGTTGCAGTGGTTGTATCGAAGTTGGCGCTTTTGGCAAAGAAGCCTATTTGCTGACAGGGTATTTAAACGTTCCCAAAATACTTGAAATTACATTGAATAACGGTGTTGACCCGCTCACGGGAAAAGTTGCAGGCATTAAAACCGGCGATTCGCGCACCTTTCAGAATTACGAAGAACTGTATGATGCTTTTCTCAAACAACTAAATTTTGTTGTTGATCAGAAAATCCGGGTGAGCAATTATATCGACAAAATGTTTGCCTTATATGCACCTGCACCTTTTCTTTCAGTAGTTATTGACGATTGTATTTCAAAAGGAAAAGATTATTACAATGGTGGGCCACGCTACAATACAAACTATATTCAGTGCACGGGTTTGGGCACAGTTACCGACAGTCTTTCGGTATTGAAAAAACATGTATTTGAAGACAAAACCTTTAGCATGGATACATTGCTGAATGCAGTTGCCAGAAACTTTCAAGGTGAAGAAAAACTGCGGCAGCGTATTATCAACTACACTCCCTTTTTTGGTAACGATGATGAATTTGCAGATGAAATTGCGGTGCGTGTTTACAACGATTTGCTGGCTGCAATCGATGGAAAACCCAACACAAAAGGAGAAGCGTTTCATCTGAATATGCTTTCAACAACTTGCCATGTTTATTTTGGAAAAGTTTTGGGAGCCACGCCCAACGGCCGTTTTTCGGGTAAATCCATTTCCGACGGAACTTCGCCATCACACGGTTGCGACACACACGGACCAACCAATGTCATCCGTTCTCTGGGCAAACTCGACCAGGTAAAATCGGGCGGAACTTTGCTCAATCTGCGTTTTGTACCCAGTCTGCTGAAACGTGAAAAAGACATCGAAAAACTGGGTCACCTTATTCGAAGCTACTTTTCGCTGGGTGGCCACCACATTCAGTTTAATGTGATTGATACAGCAACTTTGCTTGCAGCACAGGCTTGTCCGGAAGATTACCGCGATTTGCTTGTCCGCATGGCCGGTTACAGCGACTATTTTAACGATATGATTGCCGATCTGCAGAATGAGGTGATTGAACGGACGGAGAACGAAGGGTTTTAAATCAGCCAATTGGTTTTTTGACACTAGTATCAGGACTTATTCATGAAAATCTTGATACTTGTGTCTAATCATCTTAAAATCTAAATATTAATGCTTCCACTTATTTTCGATATTCGCCGCTACTCCATCAACGATGGGCCAGGCATCAGGATAACCATTTTTATGAAGGGGTGTCTGCTGCGTTGTGCGTGGTGCCACAACCCTGAAAGCCAGTCGCCTGAAGTGCAGAAACTTTACACTGCTTCGAAATGTATTGGTGCGCAGGATTGTGTTGAGGTTTGTCCAAATGATGCTCTCACTTTAACTGCAGAAGGAATTATTACAAATTTCGATTTATGTAATTTTTGTGGGAAATGTGCTGACGCCTGTCCTTCAAAAGCAATTCAAATGTCAGGGAAATTGTGGGGAATTGAGGAACTGATGCAAAATATCGAACGCGAACGGGTGCATATCGACCAATCGGGTGGTGGTGTAACTTTTTCGGGAGGTGAGCCTTTGATGCACCCCGAATTTCTGATTAAAATGTTAAAAGCCTGCGGCGAAAAAGGACTTCACCGCGCTGTAGATACTTGTGGTTTTGCTTCTGCCGAAACACTTTTGGAAGTAGCAAAATATACAGATTTGTTTTTATACGATTTAAAACTGATGGACCCGGTTCAGCATAAAAAATGGACTGGTGTTGACAACCGGCTGATTTTGAAAAACCTGAAAATTCTTGCTGAAACAGGCTCGAAAATCAATATCAGGATTCCTCTTATTAAAAATGTGAATACCGGTTCTGAAGAAATTACTGAAATGGCCCGTTTTATTTGTAGTTTACCTGGAGTAAAACCCCTTGTAAACCTGCTACCTTACCACAATATTGCTTCAGGAAAATACAGAAAACTGGAAATGAAATACAATATACAAGACATGGAAGAACCATCTGAAACTGATATATTGAAATCTGTCGCCATTTTCAACCAGTTTGAAATTGAAGTGGAGGTGGGTGGTAAAAATCATTTCCGGTAAACAAACTTAATTGTATTTTTGATTTCTATGTTTGCTTTCCAATTCGGCTGAATTTTTAGAATAATAACTAAAAACAAAGAATATGAAAAACATTTTTCGCATCTGTATTTCTGTTGTGCTTTTAACTTTTGTTTTCAGCCTAAATTTAAAAGCCGACCAATTGAAGCGTTTTCCTGATGTTAATGGCAACAAAGTTGTTTTTGTTTCAGGCGATGATATCTGGACTGCTTCGGTTCAGGGGGGCGATGCTGTTCGGCTGACCCTGCATGACGGAAACGAACGTTATCCCAAATTTTCGCCAGATGGCAGCATGATTGCTTTTACCGGCGAATATGACGGAAACAGCGATGTTTATGTAATGAACAGCAAAGGAGGTGAAATTCGTCGTGTAACTTTTCATCCTGGAGTAGATGAAGTTGTTGGTTGGGATCCGTTAAAAAATAAAATTATTTTTAATTCGGGAAGAAACAGCACTACACGCTACACAAAATTATTCCTTATTTCACCCGATGGTACTGGTCTTGAAGAACTTATAATGTACGATGCTTCAAGGGGAAGTTTTTCACCCGACGGTAAAAAAATCGCATACAATAAAGTGTCACGCGAAAACAGAACCTGGAAAAGATACACCGGTGGCCTGGCACAGGAAGTTTATATCTACGATTTTGAAACAAACGCCGAAGAAAATATAACGAATTTCAACGGAACCGACCGGATGCCAATGTGGATTGGAAATGAAATTTATTTTAGTTCCGACCGCGACAGAAAACTGAATATCTACAGTTATAACATGCAGACCAAGCAGATTTCGCAAGTTACAAGTCACACAGAATTTGATATCAGACGTCCTTCAGCCGGTACAGGGAAAATTGTTTATGAACTTGGTGGAGAAATTTGGATGCTGGATACCCAAACCAAACAAACGCACAAAATTGATATAAACATTGATTCAGATGCGCCGAAACCCGGCCATATTTGGCTGATGTGAGCGATAAAATTCAGGGATTTGACATTTCACCCACAGGAAAAAGAGCATTGATTGTGGCACGTGGCGAGGTGTTTTCACTTCCAAAATCTGAAGGAATCAGTTATAATCTGAGCAACAATTGCTGAGCAAGAGACCAAGATGCTGCGTGGTCCCCCGATGGTAAAACTGTTGCATATCTTTCTGATAAAAGCGGTGAATACGAAATTTATCTGCAAACGCCGGAAGGAAATGAAGAGGCCATAAAACTTACCTCACACAAGGATGGATACCGGCATACACTGCGATGGTCGCCCGACAGTAAAAAAATTGCGTTTGCCGACCAGACTTTACGTTTCTATGTATTGGATGTTTCTTCGAAAACAATTACCGAAGCAGATCATGCAG
Organism: Draconibacterium sp.; assembly: GCA_016705335.1. Taxonomy (GTDB): domain Bacteria; phylum Bacteroidota; class Bacteroidia; order Bacteroidales; family Prolixibacteraceae; genus Draconibacterium. The sequence goes on from JADIYN010000001.1 coordinate 75,706, forward strand.
AATATGAAAATGTAGATATTTCACTGAATAAAAAACCTATTTACGATTTTTCATGGTCGCCCGACAGTAAATTTCTGGCTTATTCGAAAATGAACAAAGACCAGGTGTACCAGATTTATATTTATTCGCTGGATTCAAAAACCATTCACACTGCAAGCAACGGACTTTTTTACGATTTTAACCCGGTTTTTACACCCGACGGAGAACATTTACTCTTTGTTTCGAACAGAAGTTTTAGTCCAACTTTTTGCGATATGGAATGGGAAATGGTTTACAAAAACATTGCAGTTATTGTTTCATTAAATCTCAAAAACGATGGAAAATCAATCCTTCCTTTTAAAAATGATTCTGAAACTGTTGCATTAAAAGAAAGTAAAAATGAACCTGCATTCAGAATAGATTTTGATGGTTTGGCTGACCGTAGCGAAGTTTTGCCGCTTCAGCCGGCAAATTACCGGGACCTTGCAGTAAATAAAACCCACTTGTTTTATCTGAACAGCGATGAAGGAGATTATAATAAAATGGATTACCGGGAATTGGGTCCAAGAAACCTTTATTCCTATGCATTCGGGACAAAAAGAAAAAACCGTAATTGAAAGTATCGTTGGATTTAAATTATCTTTTGACGGTTCATCTGTTATTTATTTGAAAGATGGAAAACCAGGTATTATTTCTGCCGATGAAGAAATTAGCAAAGATCACCTCTCGCACTATCGGACTTAAAAATGAACATTGATCCAAAAAAAGGAATGGAAAGCCATTTTTAACGAAGCCTGGAGAATGGAAAGGGATTTTTATTATGAAAAAAATATGCATGGAATTGACTGGGATGCCATGAAAACAAAATATGGCAGCTTAGTTGAAAATGCAACCTGCAGACAGGATGTGGAATTTTTAATTGGCGAATTGATTGGCGAGTTAAATACTTCGCATACTTATGTTTACGGAGGAAGAAATAACAGAAACGCAGATGCCATTAATATTGGTATGCTTGGTGCCGACTGGCAAACCGACAGTAAAACAACCTTTATCAGTTTAAAAAAATATTTCGCGAAAACGACTGGTCACGCAAAATTTACGCACCTTTAGCCAAACCCGGAGTAAACATTAGTGAAGGAGATTATCTTTTGGCAATTAATGGAAAAAAGGTAACGGCCGATAAAAATATATACAGCTATTTTGTTGATTTGGCCGGGAAACAGGTTATTCTTCTGGTAAACGAAAAACCAACAAATGAAGGAGCTCATGAAGTAACGGTTTCTCCACTTTCAAGTGAAACCGGATTGCGTTATACCGACTGGCTGGAGTCAAACCGTAAAGCAGTTGATAAGGCATCAAACGGCCAAATCGGGTATATTTATTTCCCCGATACTTATGAAGGTTCAGCAACCGATTTTCCGAAATACTTTTATTCACAGACAAAAAAAAAGGGATTAATTATCGACGGACGATTTAATGGAGGTGGTCTTGATCCTGAAATTTTCTTTCAACGTTTACTGAAAAAACCTCATGGTTACTGGACCCGGCGGTATTCAACCGATCAGCCCATTCCTTTTTTGTCGGTAACTGCACACATGGTTTGTTTAACCAATCGTTATGCAGGCTCTGGTGGCGACGAACTACCGTATGAATTCAGATGGAATAAAATGGGCCCAATAATTGGAACCCGAACCTGGGGCGGATTGGTTGGTGTTTCCATGTTCATCGAATTGCTTGATGGTAGCGGCCTCACAGCACCCGATTATCGTATTTACAACGAAAATGGAGACTGGGTAGTAGAAAACGAAGGAGTTGAGCCCAATATAATTCTTGAGCAAAATTCTCTTGAACTTTCAAAAGGTTATGATACACAACTCATGAAAGGAGTAGAAGTTTTGCTTCAGAATATAAAGGACAACCCTTACGAATTTCCAAAACACAAGTCTTTTCCGGTTGACAAATAGAAAACAGGTTTGAGATTTTCAAGCCTTAAGGAATGACAAAAGAAAATTGGCGGATTTATAAAAACTTCATAGTAGTCTGAATAAAACCGATATTGATATACTTGTTATAAACTCAGTATCACATAAACATGTGATTTTTAAAAATCATGTGTTTTCGGAAAAAAGGATTTTGTATTTTTATATTAAAAAGATGAAAACCTGCTGTTTCATTTTGTTATTCTTTATCGCCTTTTCAGTTCAGGGCCAAATACCTTATCTTTTTAACAGACTTTCAAGCTCTGATGGTTTAAATTCAAATAAAATAAACCACATTTTCCAGGATAGAAAAGGATTTTTATGGATCGGAACCGAAAATGGTATTCAACGTTTCGACGGTCGTAAATTCATCAATTTCAGGTCAGACGGGCTGGATAATTCAATGCCCCCTATTGGTGTTGATCAGATTCTGGATGCAGGTAACGGGAATTTTTGGATTAGGCAGGGAACCGAGATTGGACAGTACGATCCTGTGTCATTTAACTATATCAAAACACCCATTTATCCTGGTATTCAACATACTTCCAATACCGATTTATGGATGTCTTCAGATAGTAAGGGGAATATTTTTCTTTATACACGTTGGACTGAATTAACGTGCTACGACAAGGAAACAAATTCATTTACGAATAAAAATCTGCCACTTAAAATTCCCGAAGGTTGGTCGGTTAATTTTCTTTTTGAAAATGCAAATGAGAAAAAGTATTATATCTGCAGCGACAATGGTCTGGCAATTTATGACGAAGTTACTCAGGAACTTCAGTATAAAGATCATAATCCCGGTATTTCAGGCACTCCTGACTGGCAAAACCTGAAATTTGTGTATAATTTTTACATCGACAGTCAAAATACATGGTGGGTATTTTATTATGATTCAAGTCAGGGGAGCGAGGCATTCAATGTACTGCACATCGATCCGAAAACCGATACTTTAATTGACAGTACTTCGGCCAAAATAATGGAAAACAAAAAATACCAGCAATACTTATGGATATTTGAAACTACTGATAATCAGATTTGGATTGGAGGTGTGAATTCGCTGTTAAGTTATGACAGAAAAAACCACTCTTTCACCCAGAACATAAAATTAAACAAGAGTGAATTTGACATTAATTGCAGAGAAATAAAGCAAATGTTTGAGGATAAGGAAAAAAGCTTGTGGTTTTGTACTGACAATGGTCTTTATGTAATAGGAAAAGGTCAGGAAAATGCATACAACTATGTTTTTGAAAACGACCCAAACGATGAGATATTGATAAATTCTATTCTGCAAACCGAAGAAAAAGAAAACTGGATAGGAACCTGGGGTAAGGGCATTCTGGTTTTCGATAGTTATTTTGTGAAAAAGAATGTTGATCTGTATAAAGGGCTTTCAGAAAAAGAATTAAAGATGGTGTGGTCGTTATGTCAGCAAGAACCAGGTGGTTTAATTTGGTCAGGTTGTCATTACGGACATATTGTTGTTTTTGATCCGCTGACAAAAAAAGTGGTTCATAAATTAAATCCACCTGCTATGAAAGGAGCATCGGTGCGGCAAATTGTAGCCGATAAAAATGGCAACTTATGGTTTGGCACACAAAACGGGCAACTAGTAAAGTGGAACAAAAACGATAATATCAGCAATCAGAATTTCCAAATTGTAAATGAGTTTCAGGCATCAGTTTTTAGTCTGAAGGTTGATTCAGCCGGACGCATTTGGGTAGGAACCAATAAAATGGGGTTGTTTGTTATGGACAGCACAGGAACAAAAGAATTGTTTCATTTTTCTGAAGAGCATAACAATGTTCCGGTTTATTTGGCAACAGCATTTATGATATAGAGCAATATAACGACAGTATTTTTTTATCTGTACCGGACTTCTTGATATCTGAATATAAATACAGGAAATATTAAACGCTTGTCACAGTATGACGGCTTACCTGGAAACAATGTTTTTAAGGTGATAAAAGATTCTGAAGGAATATTATGGTTTGCCAGTAACAATGGACTTGGAAGTTACAATTATTCCAAAAACATGTTTGCATCTTACACAGAAAGAAACGGTTTTGTGTATGCCAGGAAACCTGCCTATGCGAAGTACCGGATGAAAAACGGAGAAATATGGTTTGGCGGCGAAAATTCTTTGTATGGTTTCATGCCTGAAAGATTATCGTACAGGTCAATTCCGGTAAATGTTACTTTAACCGATTTCAAAATATTCAACACCTTCATTCCGCTCGATTCACTTTTGTCTTTAAATGAAATTCGATTAAAACCGGAGCAAAACTCTTTTACCATTTATTTTTCGTCATTAAGCTACGCACAGCAGGACAATCTGATTTATTATTACAAGCTTGAAGGAGTAAATAATGACTGGATAAAAGCAGACCGTGAACTTGCCGCCCAATACACCATTTTACCTCCCGGTGATTATACATTTAAAGTAAAATGTGTAAATCTGCAGGGCGAAGAGTCTGAAAATATTACTTCACTTAATTTAACTGTGTTACCCCATTTTTATCAAACCTTGTGGTTTTTAATTCTTGTAATTGCTGCTGTAAGCTGGTTAACTTATTTTATTTACCGACAGCGTATTGTAAAATTACTCGCTGTTGAACGAATCAGAAATAAAGTGGCACGCGACCTTCATGATGATGTTGGCTCAACGCTGAGTACAATTAATATTCTAAGTTCGATGGCCAAAACAAAATTGCTCACCGACCCTGTAAAAACAAGTGAATATATTTCGAAAATTACAAATAACAGCCAGCAAATGATGGAAGCTATGGATGACATTGTGTGGAGCATAAAACCCGATAACGACAATATGCAGCGGATTGTAGCCCGAATGCGGGAATATGCATCATCCATTCTCGAACCCAAGGAAATTGATATCGAATTTAAAATTGACGACAATATTTATGATCTGAAACTGAACATGGAAACCCGGCGCGATGTATTTCTTGTTTATAAGGAAGCTGTAAACAACAGTGCCAAATACAGCCATTGTACCAAAATTGAAATTAAAATCACAACTGAAAACAAAAAACTAATGGTGAACATTATCGATAATGGTACCGGGTTCGATATTCAAACTGTTGATTACGGAAACGGATTGGGAAACATGGAAAAAAGAGCGGAAACGCTTAATGGATCAATTCGAATTAAAAGCAATAAAAATATCGGAACTGAAATCTTGTTGACGATTCCGGTAAAATAGTTGATTTTTCACATATTTATGTGGAAACAACTATCAGCCTGTTTGTGTAATTTTGTGTAAAACACTGACAATGATAAAAGTATTAATATATGAAGACAATCCCCAGCTAAGAGAAGGACTTACCATGCTGATTGACGGCAGCGAGGGATTCAATGTTGTTGCCTCATACAGAAACTGTATAAACATTGTATCAGAAATGAAAACATGGAACCCCGATGTTGTTTTGATGGATATTGACATGCCTGTAATGAATGGAATTGAGGGACTTAAAAAAATAAGGGAAATCAACCAGCAGGTAAAAGTGCTGATGCTTACTGTTTTCGACGATAACATAAATGTTTTTGAAGCACTAAAAAATGGGGCAAACGGATATCTGCTTAAAAAAACTCCTCCGGCCAAATTGTTGGAATATATTGATGATGTGGCTTCTGGCGGCGCACCAATGACTTCTTCTATTGCAACACAGGTTTTAAAAATGTTTTCAGAATTGCCGCAGCGAAGTAATGTTGAATACAACCTAAGCGACCGCGAAAAACAGGTTTTACAACTGCTTGTAAATGGTTACAGTTATAAAATGATTGCCGGCGAAATGTTTATTGCCATAGATACGGTTCGCTCACACATCAAAAAAATTTACGAGAAACTCCAGGTAAACAGCAAAAGCGAAGCGGTGGCCAAAGCTTTTAAGGACAAATTGCTTTAATTTTTCCTGAATAATCTTCATTTCGAAATTCTTTGCATCTAAAAATCACATTATTATGCGATTGCAGATGCTAACTCTGGTTTTTTTCTTTGTATCTGTTCTGAATTAATTTCTAATTACAAAAACTACCATGAGAACAATTACAGAAATATTGAAAAAAAGAAGTTCAGAAAAAATTTAACACCCCAAAAACTAAATGGCAATTCTGTCATTATTGCACCGGTTATATTAGTTTTCATTTTTGTATTGATTTTATCGTTTCAGGCACAGGCCCAACGCTTTTGGCTTACAACTTATGAATTTCCGTATGGCCCAAAAACCGGAATAACACTGACAAATAACAACTGCCTGTTTGTTGGGTTAGAAAACGGCGTGATTAAAAGCTGCGACGAAGGCAATCACTTTGATTTTTCTTTAAAATCTTCCGGTGTATTTTCCGTTTTTTCAACCAGGAAGGAATTGTATTGGCAGGAGGTTCAGGCAAAATCTTTATTATTGAGAGTTCAGGACAAAACTGGGATTCCATACCCATTAATTCAGCCTATCCGGTTATTCAGTTTGCCGAAAATTCGAATGGCGAATTATTTGCCATAACATCAATCTACGACGATAGTTTAAGGAATTATGTTGGAAGCGGTGTTTTCTTTTCAGGCGATAACGGACTAAGTTGGACACCCCGAAACAACGGGCTTGGAATTTATACAAGCTGTGGAAGGATTGCTATTGATAAAAACGATCGACTGTACGTGGCAGCTTCAGACAATTATAATTCCGGCAGTGGAGGTTTGTTTATCTCAGACAATAATGGGATTGAATGGAAACACATTGATATTACAATTGATGGTAAAAACGCGATTAATAATAATCTTCAGGTGGGAAATACATTTTGCTTATCAGTTTCGAGTGGAATGATAAATTGCTTTTTAATATTCATTATGCTAGAAATGGTGACTGGTATAGTTCAAACGAAGGTACGCGAAACGCGGCTGCAACTTACTACTCAAAGAGTAAAGGACAAAAATGGTCTAAAGTTGATTACGGTTTAGGATTAAATACTCATTTAATAAGAACTGAACAGTTTTTTGCTGAAAATACAGAAGGTAAAATTTTTATGGTTCAATGGCTTGACGAACGCATATACTGGACTGACTCAAGTGTACTTACTTCCAGTGATCCAGGTAATGATTTGTCAGGGGAGTTACATCTTTTTCCCAATCCGGTGAACAGAAATGAAAATTTCTCTATCAGGCTGGATAACAATTATGACGCATGCAAAGTAAATGTTTACGATAGTTTAGGGAGTAAAATATTATCAGAAACCATGCAAAATAATGTTCATTATATACAGGCGCCCGTAAATAGCGGAATTTATTATATTGAGGTTACAAATTCTAACACAAGAAAAACAGCTGCACTTTTAGTTAAATAAATGCAACAATTGAGTTTTGATATAAATTCTTCATGTATTAAAAAAGTCTTTAGCCGTTATACTTCTTTCATTAAAAAAGACAATTAACTCTGAAAAGATGTGGTAAACAATCACATCTTTTTTCTTTTTAATACCAGCCATTTCACATTTCCATGCGATTGTACCCCGCCTGTATTCGGCATTAATTTGCTTTAGTTCAATTTTAAATTATTACAGCAATGAAAACAAAATTTACAGCAATTACAACGTTTGTTCTTTTCGCATTAGGAATCGCTGCCAATGCAGAACGAACAAAATCTGAAATCGGGAGACAGTACTTTATAGCAGCGAAGAAAGGTTTACAGGGCATCAGTAAAACCAAGGGTGAGTTTAAACATCTTTATGTTAGCGGAAACCAGTTATCGGTTCCCGGCTACAGCGAAGATTTTTCGTGGGATGAAGATTTAAACGACTGGCATCATGATTCGAACACAACTTATACCTACGACGATGCCGGAAGGTTAACCGAAGAAATTGCACAGGAGGCAGAAACTGATATTTATCTCACACGAATTTCTTATGCCTACGACATACCCGGAAACATCACCGAAGAAGTTTCATATGTCATGGGATTTGATGAATGGACACCTGTTTCCGGAGACAAATCGGTTTACATGATTAACGATGACAGTCAGTTTAGCGGGGTAATTAAACAAACCCTGGAAAATGGCAGTTGGGTAAACACAACCAAAATTGTTTATGTCCTGAATTCATATGCTATTCCAATAGGCATACTAACATACAACTGGGACGGAAACGATTGGATGCTTTACAGCAAAACGATGAATATTACCTGGGCCGACTGGTCAACCAGGGAATTAGCCGCTTATACAATACAATACTGGCATAACCAGGATTGGTTAAATGGAGAGCGGTATTCCTCTCAATATGATGGAGAAAATTACACCGCAACAAACGAAATCTGGGAAAATGGTGCGTGGGTAAACAGTACAAGAGAAACCTATTCGATAACCGAAATTCAGGAAGAATTAATTCTGGAAAACTGGACAGAACAGGGCTGGGAAAAAAGTGAAAAATACCAGGGCACATTTGATTATTATGGCAATCCAACCGGAATGTTTTACAGCTCGTGGTATGAAACCGGATGGGAACTGGACATGGAACTCTTTTTCGATCTTTTGTACAACGAATCAAATGATGTTACTGAAATGGTATTCCGTTACCGTGACCCCGAACTTTCGGAGCCGGTAAACATTTCAAAATACATATACAGCAGTTTCCTGCATTTTACAACCGATGTGCCGGAAATAAGTGTTCTGAACAACGTGAAAGTTTTTCCCAATCCGGTAAGTTCCACTTTTACTGTTCAAATCGATGAAAACAAAATCACCAATTACCAGGTAACTATCTTAACCGCTGCTGGTCAGACTGTTTTTAGCAATAGCTACTCAAATCCTTTCATCTCAATAAATACAGAAAAATTTGCTCCCGGAATGTATTTACTAAATATAGAAACTGACGACGGAAAAATACACAACAGTAAATTATTGAAGCAATAAAAACAATTTCAGAAACAACAAAAATATGAATTAATAAAAGACAATGTATTCTGAAAAGATGTGATTGTTTATCACATCTTTTTTATTTTATGCACCAACCATTTCACATTTTCATGCGATTGTCCGGGGTTGCAAATCGACGTTACTTTGCTAACAGTTAATCATTTAAAAAATTTAAATAATGAAAACAAAATTTACAACAATTACAATGTTTGTTCTTTTCATTTCAGTAATCGCTGCCAATGCAGAACAAACAAAATCTGAAATCGGGAAATCGTATTTTTTAGATGCGAAGAAAGCTTTGCTGTCAAATCCTAAAAATACAGACAAGTTTAAACATCTTTCATTTACTGAAAATCAATTATCAGTACCGGGGTTTAGCGAAGACTATACATGGAATGAGGAATTAAACGACTGGCAACATGTGTCGAACTCCACTCATACCTACAACAATTCAGGCAGGTTAGTTGATGAAGTGTTACATGAACCAGAAACCGGCATGATTATCTCTCGAATTGGTTATGCATATGACTTGTCCGGAAATAACACAATTACCGAAGAGTTTGCATACGATGCAGATATCAATCGGTATCATATTATAAATGGAGAATGGATTGATTACAGCCGCAATTCGCAGGGTCAGATTATCGGGTACATAGAAAAAGTTGTGGAAAATGGAGAGTGGTTAAACAAAACAAAGATTGAGTATATACTGGACCAAAACAATATTCCAATCCTGTGGCGCACCTACCATTGGGTTGGATACAATTGGATTCTACACAGCAGAACAGGTCTACTTACCTGGGCCGACTGGCCAAACCGCGAGCTGGCTGCCTACACAATGCAATACTGGCAGGATGGCAACTGGGTGAATGCTGAACGGTATTCAAAACAAAATGATGGTGACAGCTACACCTCAACAACAGAAATCTGGGAAAATGAACAATGGGTAAACAGTGCAAGAGAAACGTATTCGCTAACCATCAATGAAGAAGAGTTAATTATGGAAAACTGGACAGCACAGGGATGGCAGAACACAGAAAAATACCAGGGCACATTCGATGAATATGGGAATCCAACCGGAATGAAATACAGCTCTTGGTACGACACCGGCTGGGAAATTGAAATGGTTCTCTTTTTAGACCTGACCTACACCGGATCGAATGATGTTGTGGAAATGGTTGTTCGCCATTGGGATCCATCGTTAGTTGAACCTGTAAACCTTTCAAAATATATTTACAGTAACTTTTTGCATTTTACAACCGATGTTCCTGAAGTAAGTGTTCTAAACAACGTGAAAGTTTTCCCCAACCCGGTAAGCAGCACTTTCACTATTCAAATCGACGAAAATGCAAATGCAAATTACCAGGTGAACATTGTCAACCTTGCCGGGCAGACTGTTTTTAGTAACAGTTACTCAAATCCTTCCATCTCAGTAAATACCGAAAATTTTACCACAGGAATGTATTTGCTGAATATAAAAACTGACGACGGAAAAATACACAACAGTAAATTATTGAAGCAATAAAACAATTTCAGAAACAGAAACAAAAAAACATTATTTATTATGGAAACAATCAGAATTTTTGCGGCACCTCATAAGGCGCTCAGAAAAACAATGTCAGCATTTTTAGTATTGGCCGGACAAACCAATTTTAAAAACGAAAAGGCAGTTGAAAAACTCAAAAATACAGGTAACGAAATGTTTTTTCTCTTGACTTCTCATGCCGAAACCGAAGACAAGATTGTACTGAATGCGCTGGAAATGAAACTTCCCGGAGCATCAGAACATGACAAAAACGACCACATCAAAATCCATGAATTACAACATAAACTCGAAGTTCAGTTAAACCGCTTAAATACATCGGTTTCCGAAAATGAAGCGCATGATTTCTATCTTGGTTTTGCATCTTTTTTCAGTCTTTATCTTGAACATATCGATGAGGAAGAAACAGTTACTCAAAAGCTGATTTGGGAGAATTTCTCAACCGAAGAACAATTGGCTATTCGCACATCGATTGTTGCAAAAATGAAACCTGAAACCTACGCAATCTGGCTCAGGCACATAATTCCGGCTCAAAATGAAACAGAAAACCTGATGATGCTTGGTGCAATTCTCAGAAATATGCTTTCTGAAAATTTCGAAACACTTCTCGAAAATCTGGAACGGAACATGTCAGAAGAGGATTTTTTGAATATAAAAATTCGGGCGTTTGAACTTAGCAATCAGAATTAATTTACCCAAACTGAAATGAAAATAACGGTTCAAAAACGAATTTACATTTACATCATCTTATTGATAATTTTTACAGGAGTTGTTCATGCCTTAAAAGGTTTTACCAAAAATCAAAACATGGCATCCATGCTTATAATGTGGACTCCGGGGCTTGCAGCTTTGCTTGTAAGTTTGTTTACCAAACGTTCCCTTAAACTTATCGGGTGGAAATTTTCATTAAAATGGATTTCCATTGGCTGGTTATTTCCGGTTGTTTACGCAACAGTTGCATATTCTGCCATTTGGATTTTGGGTTTGGGCGATGTTCCCAGTCCAACTTTTCTTGAAAGAGCAAGACTTACTTTGGGAATAGATTCTGATTCGGATACATTGATTATTGTTTCGGCGTTCTTTTATATCACAATAATTAATGTTATTCCGTCAGCTTTCATGGCACTGGGTGAAGAAATTGGCTGGCGTGGCTTTCTTGTTCCCGAATTGTCGGAATGGGTTGGGTTGAAAAAAGCCGGTTTAATTAGCGGGATAATTTGGGGAACCTGGCATTTACCGGGGATTTTGTTCGGAAACTATGGCCAAACCGGAACTCCATTGTGGTTCAGACTGGCTTGCTTTTCAATCCTTGTGATTTCAACAGGGGTTTTGCTTGCCTGGCTTCGAATGAAATCGGGAAGTATCTGGCCGGTAGTTATTTTTCATGCCACACATAATGGTGTTATTCAAATGTTTTTTAACCGCATAACTGTTGATACCGGCAAAACAGCATATTTTACTGGAGAGTTTGGTTTTGCATTGGTTCCGGTTTTGATTTTACTTGCAATCTTTTGTTTCAGAAACATGGATTATGTAAGAGTTAAAACAATATACCGAGGCCCGGTACTTTCTTAATAATACATTCATGTGAAACCAAATCACATTTTTTTAATCACTTATTTACTCATTTTCACATATCTGTGCGATTTTACAACTCACTGGTAATGTTGAACTTTGTATCAAACAAAAGCAAAATGAAAACAATAGAAACAGAAACAGGAAAACAAAAATTTGCTCCCGGTTTAAAACCGGACCGGGACAAATTTTTAAATCACCGTCAGGAAAAATTTCTAATGATTGTATTTCTCCTGATACTTCTTTTACAAATTACTGCAAAAGTAAATGCAATAAAAAACGGTTTGCAATACGCTGTATCATCGGGCATACATTCAATTTATGCACCTATTGAAAATTTGAAATGGGAAAATCCGGCTTTTGCAGTTTCCGCAGGAATCAACAGGATGTTGGGTGAAAAACAATTTTTTTCAGTCGGATTTCAGGCAGAATTTGCCCCACAAACCTACCAGGGAAATGCAACAAGTCTGCAATTGCTGGGTCAATTTACACCTGTTATTTTTAAAAATGTGGAACTTGGAATTGGTATGGGAGCAGGCTACAGATTTTCAGAATATCCATCGAAAACTTATAAGTGGAGCGAAAATACCTGGGAAAACGGAAAAAAGTTTAAAGGAATGGTTCAGATACCTGTTCAGCTAAGTGCCGGATTTCGCGAAATTCAATTTTCATCGCTTGGCGTAACTCCTTTTATTGCTTACCAATTAAAAGCATTGTTTGGTTATAATCCCGATTTTGATCCGCTTCCTGATTCCAACGTTATGTTCGGATTCAAATTTCATTTTAACAGAAATTAAAACAAAAAAGTTATGAGAAAATTACACTATTTAATAATTGCACTGTCAATTCTGTGTTCTGCCAGTTCGTGCAACCAGATTTTACCTGACATGGATTATCAGCCCGGAAACGATGACCTGGTATCAAATCCAAATCATCCGATGAAAGATTCTCTTCAGTTTCTTGTTAACAAGTATATAGCAGATGGAATTCCCGGTGCCCAGGTTGTAGTTAAAAACAATGATGGCTGGCTGCATGTAACCGGAGGTTATGCCAAAATCGAAACTAAAGAACAATTTCGTTCAGGTGGAACTTCGTTGTTATTCAGCATCACAAAAACCTACACTGCAACTCTTGTAATGAAACAGATTGAAGCAAATAAGATCAATCCTGATGAATTAATAGGGGAATATCTTCCCGGGAATATTCTAAACAAAATTTCAGGCCATGAAAAAATTACGGTAAGAATGTTGTTAAATCACACTTCGGGAATAGTAAATTTAACTGAACTCCCTGAATTTGTTGTAGGGCAACTAAACGACCCGTTGAACCAGCCGACTGTTGAAGAGCGATTAAAAATGCTTGATGGCAAACCGCTTGTATTCGAACCTGGAACCGATTTTTTATATTCAAATTCAAATTATCTTCTCCTGCAGTTTATTCTTGAAAATGTCAGCGGGAAAAGTTACTGGCAGTTGCTGAACAAACAAATTCTTGAACCGCTGAATTTAACGCATACATTGCATGGATTGTCTGGTGAGCAAACGGTTAACCTGGGTTTTCCGAACTACTATTTCGACAGGCATGCAAATGAGCAGCTTGAAAATATAACAGAATGGAACGGCGCACTGGCAAATGCATGCGATTCATATGGTGCTTTGGCCGCAACACCTGAAAATGTAATCCGATTTTATGAAACACTGCTTGGTGGAGAGTTAATTTCTGACAGTTCTCTCGAAGAAATGCAAACATGGGTTAAAGGAATAAACTCAACTGAACCTGAATATGGCGAAGGCTTTGAATATTGGCAGTTTAATCCCGGATCCACTCCACAGTTCGGGCACGAAGGCGACGGAATGGGATGTTCAACACAAATTTTTTATGTACCTGATAATGACACTTACCTGTATCTAAATATAAACGCAGGCAGACAATTATTTGGTCCGTATCTGTTTAAAATTACCGATCTCAAACGGGATTTATGCCGCTACGTTGCAAACTGGCAGGAATAGAAAATAAGGCTGGGATGAATTTCGGGCAGGGTAAAAACTGACTTTATTTCGAAATACAGATTTATTAATTTTTAAAACTACAAATCATGAAAACAACGTATTTTATTTTAATTGTTTTTGCAACTTTTATAGTTGCCTGTACTCCAAAATCAAAAGAACCGCTTAAAACAACAGAAATTTCACTTGCTGATCAGATTGCGATGGGTGAACAACTTGTTACAGTTTTAGGCTGCAATGATTGTCACTCTCCGAAAGTAATGACAGCACATGGACCGGCTCCCGATTCATTGCGGCTGCTTTCAGGTCACCCGGCAAATGAAGTACTGGCCGCGTATGACAAAGAAATTCTGAAATCGTATGTTTTGTTTAATATGAATAGCACAGCAACAACCGGTCCGTGGGGGACTTCTTTTGCAGCCAATTTAACACCCGATCCAACCGGAATTGGAAGCTGGACAGAAGAACAGTTTCTGCGGGCAATGAAGGAAGGAAAATGGAAAGGGCTTGAAAACAGCAGAAATTTATTGCCGCCAATGCCATGGCAAGGTTACAGTCAAATGCCCGACGAGGATTTGAAAGCCATTTTTGCATATCTGAAAAGCATAAAACCTGTTAGTAATCCTGTTCCGATGGCAATTCCTCCAGCACTGTAACAATAAAATTTATAAAACCTGACTTCCGGTTCAGGAAAAAAAACCTTTTCAGAAATTTCAGGAAGTGATTTTCAGTTTTAATCAGTATTAAATGTTCAGAAGATGAAGATAGTATATATTATCGCATTTGACTTGTTTATAAACTTGTGTTCAATTTATAACATAACAGCTCAGACTTCAACCATTCAGAAAGATAAGTTAACGGAATTGATAAACTCATTTATTGACGTGTATAATTCAGGTAATAGTCTTGAATACAAAAACTGGTTTGTAAATTCTGGCTTAAACAAAACAGAAATTGAAAATGCGGTTAAAAGCAACCTTAACGCTTATCACTATATTGGAAAGGTAAAAATCAGAAAAACAGACATTATCTCGCCAATAAACGTTGAAGCATGGGTGCAGACTATCGCTTACGATTCATGGTGGAAATTTTCAATTGTTACCGACTCCACGCAAAATTTCAGATTCCGGATTATTCAGCCAGCCGGGTTTAGTGAATCCTTTATTCATGAGGGCAAGTTGTCTGAAAGTGAAATCGTTTCAGAAATAGATTCCTATTGCAAGCGACTTGCTGATTCAAATGTTTTTGCTGGAAATGTATTTATTGCTGACAAGGAACGGGTGATATACTCCAAATCATTTGGTAATAATTCACTAGGGAAGCCAAATAATCCGGAACAACAATTTGGTTTGGCTTCATTGGGAAAAATGTTTACTGCAGTGAGTGTTTTACAGCTAATACAAAATAAACAAATCAGTCTTGATTCAACTGCAGCAACGTATCTTCCTCAGTTTAAAAATAAAATCATCGCAAAAGAGGTTACTATCCGGCATCTTCTCACTCACACTTCTGGGATGGGTGATTTTTTCGAGAATCCGGATTATCAGAAAAATGCAGCAAATTATAAAACCACAAATGATTTTTTGCCAATACTCGAATCGGATTCCTTAGGCTTTAAACCAGGAAGCAGTTGGCAGTACAGTAATTCGGGTTTTATTCTTTTAGCTTTAATAATCGAAAAAGTAACCGAAAAGTCATTCGTAAATTATATAGAAAACAATATCCTGAAGAAATCCGGAATGACGATGACAGAAGTTGGCAGTGGCGCTGGTGGAGGCCTTTCAACCGTGCCAGATCTGTTCCATTTTGCCAATGCCCTGAAAAGCAACAAGCTATTAAACGAGGAAACAACTCAGTTATTCTTCGAATACACAGTCGACGGAACCTGGGGATTAGGCAGTGTTCACCAAAAACTTGGAACTGAAAAGATATTTGGACATGGAGGAGATTATGAGGGCGTATGCACAGATTTTGGAATGTATTTAAATTCCGGGCATACAGCCATTGTATTATCTAATACAGACCCTCCTTTTGCCCATTTTATAAGTGATAAGATTAAGGAACTAATAATAAGGAGGTAAGGTAGAAGCAATTGTCCAGATTAAAAAGAAAGGTATAGCATATATTTCAGCCAGGTTTCAAACTTATTAACCGGAGAGTTGCATCCAGATGTCGGATGAAATTATAAAAACCATTTTCTGTTTACATGAAAAGATAAAAACCTGTAAGTAATCTGGTTCTCCGGTAAAGTAAATTTTCTTTAAAATCATTTTTCATTTGGGTTTGTATTGAGAAGTTCACCCAGTGTTAAGGATAGTTAAGTATTGAAATCTCTGCTGAATCAGGCTGTTGACTTATTTTTAAGGCACATGTTTACGGTATTCAAGTATATTTGAAAATATATTTCTGCTTTGAATTTTGAATTCAATAACTATATACATTTGTGCTGTTTATGAACGGTGGAAATATCATCATTTATGATAAAATTGAAATTGCTTGTTATACTTATTTTGTCGCTGTTATTACTGAAGTTACATAGCGGGACAAATCATCTGAAACAAAATGTTTTTGCCAACGATTTCAGCAAAAATGAATTAAGTTTTGAAGCCAATGATAATAACAATTCAATGTCGGGAATTTTACCTTCAATTCCTGTGTATTTCAATATTGTAACTGAAAATCCGGTTTCTTTTTCATACAATGCAAAATCGAAAGAATTAGTCAAGTTTATTATCCATTCAACAACAAAAAATAATTCCAATCTTTCATTTCATCAATTTTCATTTTTCAGCAGGTATTGCTCTGTATTTAGGCAGATTTTCCTGAAAACAGCCTGCTTCCGTTTGTAGCTTTATAAACTCAAAAATGGGCAATTCACGATTTGCCAAATCATTTTTTAAATTTTCTCCAAACATTAAATTTTAATGAGTTTAATAATTCAATATACTACAAAATGGAAAATACAAATCAAACCATACAACCAAACGATAAAAAGTCAACAAATGATTTTGTAAAATTAGTAATCGGAATTTTCGTATTTATATTAATTCTTGTTGCTCTTAAATATTTGGTTAGCGCTTTAGGGATAATATAAAAACCCTTTTTTATAAGATGTTTCGTAAAAACCACTTCCTTTTTCAGAAGTGGTTTCTTATTTTATGACTTATTTTTTGCCGAATAATCAAGGTTTTAATTTTCGGGTAATTTAACTTTAGCCATCTCATCCGAAATAAAAAAAAATTCCCGGTCATGGCCGGGAACTTAAATATTTTGTTCAGAAGTAACTTTTCAAAAATCAGGTCAGGTTGTTTTTTCTTTGCCCCAGGTTAAAACAATTACCAAACCGAGTATGGCCATTACCACAGTGTTAACAACAACATCCACAATTATTGCAGTAAAATTGTTAAACATGGTTGTCATGGAATAATACCCCAAATCAAGGCTAAGTGAAAACAGATCCAAATAATGCACCGGTTTTCAAACCATCAACAATTCCTTTTGCGCCCGACCATTTCAAAAAAAGTGTCAGTAATAATGCAATTGTTAGATTGGAAACAATCATAGCCCACCAAATCATTTCCATTTCAGGCCTGCTTGAACATTGATTAAAGTTTGCTGCGTAAAAATCCATCAGCAAAATTCCCCAAACCAACCAGCCCATTAAAAAATAGGCAATTCCACCAAATAAAGTTCCTCTGATAATTTTCATGTTCATATTCGTTTGATTTAAATTAATGATGAAGAAATTTACTGCATAATTTTAAAATGAAAATAATCCCGGGCAATTCAACTTCATTTTTTTTACTTTTAACGGCTCATTCAAAAAAATTTCAGAACAATGAGATTGAAAATTCTTATAAGTGTATCTTTTTTAATCCTTTTTTGTTTTTCAGGATTTTCACAAGAAGGTGAAACAGGTAAAATTCTGACAAACTTTCATTCCATTTCAAGTCATGAATTGTTGGATTTTGCAAAAGAATTGAGTTCTGATAAATACAAAGGCAGGCTTTCTGGCTCGTCTGAATATTTTGAAGCCGCAAAATGGTGTGCCGGCAAATTTGCTGAATGGGGTGTAAAACCTGCTGGGAACGGTAGTTATTTTCAGGAGTTTCCAAATGAATATTCCGAAGTTTTATCGTTGGGCGAAGTTGTTTATTCAAACAATAACACGGAAAAAACCCTGTCATTTCCTGATGAATATTTACCCGGTTCAAATTCTGCTTCGGGTAAGGTCACCGGCGAATGGGTTTATGTTGGTTATGGTATTACAGCTACGGAGTTGGGTTACGACGATTGCAAAAATGTTGATGTAAAAGGCAAAATTATTATTCTGGAATCAGGCATTCCATATTCAAAAAACGATACAACGCTGGCCAGATGGACTCCTTACGCATACCACCGTTACAAATTCAGAAACGCTGTAAAACATGGTGCTGCCGGAATGAATTACGCAAGTTTGATTGCCAATCCGAATACAGTTTATTTGAATGATTTTGCGTATGCCCATGTCAGCAACAAGGTGGTTGAACAGATTTTTTTGGATGCAGGAAAAGATTATGAAGCAGTAAAAAAAGATCTTCAGGAAATGAAAATTCCTTCATTCAGTTTCCCTGAGAATCAAAAAATAAGTATTTCAGCAGAAACAAAATATTTCCCCAATGCCTTGGCTTGCAATGTGGTTGGGTTGATTGAAGGCTCTGACCCGGAATTAAAGGATGAGGTAATTATAATTGGTGGACATCTTGACGGACAGGGAAGTATGGGAAATGTAGTTTTCCCGGGTACGCTAGACAATTCATCGGGAGTTTCCGATATTCTGGGTGCTGCAAAAGCACTTGCTACTTCAGAAATTAAACCAAAGCGATCAGTACTTTTTATTCTGTTTGGTGGCGAAGAGTGTGGTTTATACGGAAGTGAGTATTATACAAAAAATCCGCTTTCCCCATCGAAAAAAACAAAACTGATGATAAACCTTGATATGGTTGGAAACGGCACCGGTTTTTACCTGGCAAACGGGAAAAGTTATCCTGAATTATATAAACATTTTGAAAGTGCCAACAACAACTTTATTCATCGACAGATGTATGCTTCAGAGTGGAGAAAAAATTACGGACGGCCGCGTTCTGACGAATCCAAACTTCGAAAAGGCAGGTATTAAAACTTTTGGAATGTGGACACGCAATTCTGTTTTTCCTGTTTATTATCACCATCCAAAAGATAAAACCGATGTGTTGACTCTCGAAATTATGGAAGATGCTGCAAAACTGCTGTATTTAGGTGTTTTGGGCGTCGCAAATGATCTTAACTAGAGTTTGACTTTCCAAGTCAAACATAATCTGATTCTGAAAACTTTATAACAAATCAATTCATAAAACTTTTGTACTTTTTCTGTTTTAAACTAAAAAACAAACTATGCAATTCGAAGGCAACATTCTTAAAATGCGCACAGAGCTGGCAACACCGGTGAAATATACATTGCCCGTAGGTGAAAATTTAATCGAAATGAATGACTTGATTGGCAAGGAAATTTCGATGTATTTCACAGGTCAAATCAACTGTATTTCATGCGGAAAACAAACCAAAACGTCATTTGGACAAGGTTTTTGTTACAACTGTCTGCAAACTGCACCCGAAGCCAGCGAGTCGGTTTTGCGTCCTGAACTTTCGAAAGCACACTTTGGAATTGCCCGCGATATGGAGTGGGCTGAAAAACATGACCTCATCAACCACATTGTATATCTTGCCGTTTCAAGTGAAGTGAAAGTGGGAGTTACCAGAATCCACCAAATCCCAACCCGCTGGATCGACCAGGGGGCAACTATGGCTATTAAACTTGCAACAACTCCTAACCGACATATTGCGGGTATAATCGAAGTTTTCCTGAAAAAGCATTTTACAGATAAAACCAACTGGCGTGCAATGTTGAAGAATGAAATAATTGAAAACATTGATCTTGTTTCAGAAAAAGAAAAAGTAATTCAGTTGTTACCCAAAGAACTTAGGAAATATATTGAAGCAGATAATTCAACTACCCAAATTAACTATCCGATACAAATTTATCCAAATCAACTAAAAAGTGTTGGCTTCGATAAAACTTCAAAAATCGAAGGAATCTTAACAGGAATTAAAGGTCAATACCTTATATTTCAAGATGATTCGGTTTTGAATGTCAGAAAATACAGCGGTTATTTTATTCAGATAAAAAGTCAATCATAATTCCCCAAAATTGTAAAAAAACACATAAAGGATTAACACAGATTGTAAACGTTTAATTTACATTAGTTTTAAAACTTTTAGACTTTCATTGTTTCACTGACAAATCTCTTGCTTCTGAAACGTAAAATTTTCTTAATTTGCCCGAAGTTTGGTTAAATAGCTAATTTTGGCGAAAAACCATTGATAACAAATTTTCGAAAAATGGAAAATATAGATTGGAACAACCTGAATTTTGGTTACATAAAAACCGATTTTAACATCAGGTGCACATATAAAAATGGAAGTTGGGGCGACCTTGAAGTAAGTGATAGTGAATACTTTTCAATGCATATTGCTGCCACTGCCATTCATTACGGACAGGAATCTTTTGAAGGACTGAAAGCTTTCAGAGGAAAAGACGGAAAAGTACGTGTTTTCAGAATGGATGAAAATGCAAAACGAATGGTTGATTCGGCAGACGGAACTTTAATGGCAAAAGTTCCAGTCGAAAATTTATGGAAGCTGTAGTAAAGCAGTAAAACTAAACGAAAGATTTGTTCCGCCCTACGAATCAGGAGCTTCATTGTATATCCGTCCGGTTTTGTTTGGCTCCGGTCCGCAAATTGGTGTAAAACCGGCTGATGAATATATGTTTATGGTTTTTGTGATGCCGGTTGGTCCTTATTTTAAAGGCGGATTTCAAACCACACCTTTTGTAATTATGCGTGAGTTCGATAGGTCTGCGCCTCAGGGAATGGGAAAATACAAAGTAGGCGGTAATTATGCAGCAAGTTTGGTTGCAGGTAAAAAAGCACACGAACTGGGTTATTCAAATATTTTTTATCTTGATGCAAAAGAGAAAAAATATATTGATGAATGTGGTGCTGCCAACTTTTTTGGGATAAAAAATAATACCTATATCACTCCGAAATCATTGTCAATTTTACCATCGATAACCAATAAAAGTTTGATGGTATTAGCAGAAGAAATGGGGATGAAAGTTGAACAGCGCAGGGTGCCTGTTGAAGAACTTGCAACTTTTGAAGAAACCGGTGCCTGCGGAACGGCAGCTGTTATCAGTCCGATCAGCAAAATCGATGATTACGATGAAAATATATCGTATGTCTTTTCGAAAGATGGAAACCGTCCAATCAGCGAAAAGCTCTATAATAAACTTCGCGCCATTCAATATGGCGATGAACCGATAAATACGGATGGGTAACTGTGTTATAAAAGCCCCCACCCTCCAAAGGAGAGAGAATGAAAATGAAATAGAAAGCTTCGGTGTTGCCGGAGCTTTTTCTTTGCTTGAATACTCAAAACGATCCTATTCTTTTTTAAATAGAAAACGATGCCGATATTTTTGATATTTTTGAAACTTACTATTCAATAAAATTTCAACGAATTAACCTGAAAAATGAAAAATCTATTTCAATCAATTGCAATGATCGCATTTTTGGCCTCAGTAGTATCCTGCGCAGATAATAAGACAGAGTGGACTGTAAAATCTCCTTCTGAGAACATTGAATTCAAGGTTGTATTTGGCGAAAACAACCGGTTAATGTATAGTGTTTCATTGCTTGAATCAGGAACTGCCAAACCTGTTATTGCCGATTCACCGCTTGGAATTAGGCGTGCAGATGCATCTTTTGTTGATAATCTGACTTTCGTTTCTGAAGTTGCCGATGTTACAATCAGCGAAACTTTTGTACTGCCAATTGGTAAGAAAAAATCAATAAGTACCGAAACGAATGAGTTGACACTGAAATTTAAAAACAGGGAAAACAACGAAATTGAAATCATTCTCCGTGCCAGTAATGATGGCGTTGCTTTCCGTTACCGGTTTCCCGAATCGGACAACAATATGTTCTCGGTTAATGAAGAACTCACCGGATTTTCAATAGCCGGTGAAGGAAAAACATGGATGGCGCCATATGACAAAGTAACCTTGTATTCGCCCGGTTACGAAAGGTATTTCGAAAACGGTATTCCAATTGGTACAAATGCACCCGGTGAAGAAGGTTGGTGTTTACCTGCCCTTTTTGAAACCGAAAATGCCTGGATGCTTTTAACGGAAGCAGCGCTCGATTCAACCTATTTTGGTTCACATTTACAGCCCAATGCCGATAGTGGAAAATATACAATCCGCATGCCCGAGAAAACTGAAGCAAACAATATTTGTACAAATATTCCGCAATCAACATTACCCTGGGCAACTCCGTGGCGGGTTTTGATTATTGGAAAAAATCTCTCGGATGTAGTTGAATCAAATATGGTTGTAGCACTAAATCCCGAATCTCAGATTGAAGACGAATCGTGGATTAAACCGGGTCGTGCATCGTGGAGCTGGTGGAGTGACTGGCCAAGCTCAAAAGATTTTGCCAAGCTGAAAAAATTTGTCGATCTCGCCGTTGATATGGGCTGGGAATATTCGCTTGTTGATGCCAATTGGGATTTAATGACAGGTGGAAATATTGAAGAACTGGTAGAATATGCCAATTCAAAAAACATTGGAATTTTAATGTGGTACAATTCGGGTGGGCCTCATAACAATGTAACCGAGCGTCAGCGTGATATTATGAGTGATGACATTAAAAGAAAAGAAGAATTTAAAAAGCTGGCCGGTTGGGGAGTGAAAGGTGTTAAGGTCGATTTCTTCCAAAGCGATAAACCGCAAATCATAAAACAGTATTTTGATATTCTGAAAGATGCTGCCGACAATAAGATCATGGTAAATTTCCATGGTTGTACCATGCCATGGCTGGAACAGAACCTGGCCAAATCTGGTTTCGATGGAAGCTGTACGCGGAGCAGAATCCTATGGTTTCGACAGTCTTTATACCGAAAATGCGGTTTGGCACAATACAATATTACCGTTTACACGCAATGTAATCGGATCAATGGATTATACACCTGTTACTTTTTCGAACCAGAAATTCCCACACAAAACTTCGTTTGGGCACGAACTGGCATTGTCAATAGTTTTCGAATCGGGAATCCTGCATTTTGCTGATAACTGCGAAACATACAGTTCGTTGCCGGAAGCGCCAAAAAACTTTATTAAAACAGTACCCGTTACCTGGGATTCTACACTGCTGCTTGCCGGTTATCCCAGGAAAGATTGTGTTATGGCGCGCAAGTCGGGCGATACATGGTACATTGGCGGAATCAACGGAACTGACGAAAAACTTTCATGGGAAATTGATCTTTCGCGATTAAAAGGCGGCGGTTTCTCTGCTTCTGTTATTGCAGATGGAGATTCAAATACTTCATTTTCTTCTTCAGAATCAAAAATAAAATCAGGTGAAAAACTAAAAGTTGAAGTTCTTCCTTTTGGTGGTTTTGTAGCAACCTTAAAACCGGGTTTGTAATTGACAGTGAAATTTGTTTGTCAGATAAAAGTCTTTTAAACAAGAAAGCAAAAAATATGCTTTAATACTTTATTGAACCTCAACAGTTTTGAACTTTTCAGAAATACCGTTTTCGTTGATGGCTTCTATGGTAAACCAGTAGGTTTTTTTGCTGTCCATTGCTTTAAACCAGTATTCGTTCAGGTCGTGAACCATAAAACAATTGTATAATTTATCAGGATTTGTACCGTAATAAATGTTGTAAGCATAAGCATTTTCAACCGGGCTCCATTTTATCCATGCACTCCGTTTATCTTTTTCTGTGCGCAAAACCATAAAAGTTTTTACCTGATCGGGTTTTGCCCCGTTTCCGGTTCCAAACACACGAAAACCACTTAAAGCGAATTTTCCGGTAGGCATATGAATGTTTTCGAGCCTGATAAAACGTGCCTGCACAGGTTTATCCAGTTCAACATAATCATGTGGAATGTCGTTTTTATTCTGACTTTTATCTGCCAAAACAGTCCACTTTTTCCCATCGGTTGAATAATATATTTTGTACTGGTGAAATTGTTCCCCACCGTTAATTTTTCCCAGATGATCACTTTCCACGTCCTGATCGGCATAATTGATCTGGATTGCATTAACTACGGAAATGTTTCCCAAATCAGACTGAATCCATTCTCCCGGGTTTCCAGTAGCAGCGCTCCACCAGGTTTTCATGTTTTCGTCGTTGGCATTATTGGCACTGTGCCCTCCCAAAGTTGACGAAACTGAAAGCGGTTTTTTGTAGTTTAACAAATACCAGTCAGGACGGGGCGATTTTTGTTTATCAGCTTCTGCGGGAAGGTACAATGGATAATCGCCAAACGCAGTATTGCACCACATTACACCATCATTGTCAAATCCGGCAGGCCAGATTCCAATTCTTCTTTCAAAATTATTTTTTACTGAGAGCATAATTGTGCTTACATGCCACCAGTTATAATTGTTATCCTGAAAAGTGCTTCCGTGCCCGGCACCTCTTGCAAATCCTCCTAATTTCATGCTCATCGGATCGGATTGTGGAGTGAACGGCCCAAGCGGAAAATCGCCAACAACAACACCATCAGCATATCCGCTGAATTCAGTTCCCGGAGCGCCATATTGTAAATAGTATTTCCCGTTATGTTTTGTCATGTGTGCACCTTCCATAAACGGATCGAGAAAAGTGTTGTCCATGTGTTCGCCAAACCGCTGCCAGCCATATCGCCAGGATTCGAGCAGATACATCTCTTTTCTTGTGCCAACAGGTTCCATTGTTTTGCGGTTCAGTTCGATGCCATACAATGGATAACTGTTGCTGCTGCCGTTATACATATAAAATCGTCCATCGTCATCGGTAAAAAAATCAGGATCCCAGCCACCGATTGCAAAAGAATCAACGAGTGGTTTCCATTCATTTTCCTTTGGGTTGGTGCTCATCCAAATTGTAAATTTGTTTGTATAAGTTGACCCAAAAACAAGCATTGTATCACCAATTATTCCAACTGCCGGTGCACAAAGTTCATCGTAAACTCCGCCATTCCAGGGGCGAAGAAATTTGCGGCTTTTGAAATCCCAGTTTTGCATATCCGAACTCCACCAGTAACCCCATTGATTTGTGCTGAACAGATAAAAATCGCCTTTGTAATTTACAATTACCGGGTCAGCGGTGGCGCGGTGACGTCCCCATTCCGAAAAATTGGGAATCGGCGTGTATCCGTAATCAATATTAATTGGGTTACAATAGGTTTTTGCCTGTGTAGTTTGTGCCGAAATATCATTGACTAAAATGGTTATTGATATGCATGCAAACAAACAAATTGATCTGGATACGAAAAGTTTCATCCTTTCTAAAAATTTAATTTTGAACGACTGTTTTGCTGTTTTTAAACAAGCGAATCGCCTTTTATAATTCTTACATCAGTAACAAATTTTTTAATTTGCTGTTCATCTTCCTTTTTGCAAATCATAAGTGTGTCATTTGATTCGGCAACAATGTAACCGTCCAAACCCTGCAATACGGCTATCTTTTCGCCCGATACACTGATAATGCAGTTTGTTGTGTCGTAGGTTAAAATATTGTCGCCACTTATTACATTTCCCGCCACATCTTTTAAGCGGTTTTCATACAGCGTACTCCAGTTTCCAAGATCGCTCCAGCCAAAATCGGCGGTTAGAACAAATACATTGCGGGCTTTTTCCATGATTCCGTAGTCAACAGAAACAGCGGGCATTTCAGAGTAAATTTTATTGATAAAATACACTTCGTCGGCTGTGTTGAAAAGTTTCATTCCACTTTCGAAGAGAGACGAAACATTTTGGAGGTGTGTATCAAATGCCTCAACAATTGATGAAAGCGACCAGATAAAAATGCCCGAATTCCAGAAAAATTCACCACTGTCAACAAAGATATTTGCCATTTGCAAGTCGGGTTTTTCAGCAAAAATCTTCACTTTGTAAAGGTTGTCGAGTCCCTTAAAATCGACCCGTTTTTGTACCTGAATGTAACCATAAGCGGTTTCAGGGCGGCATGGTTTTATTCCAAGTGTCAGCAGGGCATTTTTTTCTTTTACAAAATCGAGTGCGTTATTTATTTGATGAATAAATTCATCTTCCTTTAAAATAACATGATCTGAAGGAGCAACTATTAAATTGGCATTGGGGTTTTTTGTTTTAATTTTATAAGTTGCATAAGCGATGCACGGTGCTGTGTTCCGGCGAATCGGCTCAAGTAATATTTGTTCTTCTTTTAATTGAGGGAGTTGTTCGAGAACCAGGCTGAGGTATTTTGTACTGGTTACCACAAGGAAATTTTCGTCGGGAATTATTTTCGAAAAGCGGTCGTAGGTTTGTTGCAGGAAAGTGCGACCGGTGCCAAGAATATCTAAAAATTGTTTTGGTCTGTTTAAACGGCTGAGTGGCCAAAAGCGGCTTCCGGTTCCCCCAGCCATAATAATACAAAAGTTGTTGTTCATCATGATTAAGTTTGTGTTCTTTCAAAAATATCAATTTTAAACCAATCGGTGTGCTTTTAGCAGTTTTTTTGACGATGCGACTTTTCGGCGATTGATACTATTTGTTTAGGGTTTTTTAAGTTGTAATTTTAGCGTTGTGATTTTTCAATGTAAAACATTAAAATCGAAGTGAAATGAAATTTTTTTTTCATGTTGGCCGCTACTTTTCAATGCTCAAACTTGTAATGGCAAAGCCCGAAAAACATAGAATGTATTTGAAGCAGTTAATTTACGAAATCGAAAATCTCGGTGTAAATTCTGTTGGAATTGTTGTGATCATCTCAATTTTTATTGGGGGGATTATGACAATTCAGTTTTCCTACGCGTTGATGAATCCGCTGTATCCTTCATACTTAATAGGTTTGGCCACACGCGACACATTGCTGCTTGAGTTTTCATCGACAATGCTTGCGTTAATTATGGCCGGGAAAATCGGTTCGAATATTACTTCTGAAATTGGAAGTATGCGGGTTACCGAGCAAATTGATTCACTCGAAATAATGGGAGTCAACGCGGCAAGTTATCTTATTCTGCCAAAAATTATTGCTGTAGTTTTTATCTTCCCGTTTTTATATATAATTAGCGTATTTTTTGGAATTTTGGGTGGACTGGTAACCGGCCCTTTAACCGGCACAATAACTTTGCCCGAATATGTGGATGGGATAAAAACATTATTTGTACCCTATTATGCAACATTCTCAATAATAAAATCACTTGTTTTTGGGTTTCTTGTTGCTTCGGTGCCTGCGTATTTCGGTTATTACGTGCAGGGAGGAGCACTCGACGTGGGTAAAGCCAGCACCCAGGCCGTTGTCAATACCAATATTCTTATCCTGTTTTTCGACTTAATATTAACCCGTTTATTACTGACATGATTGAAATTAAAAATGTGTGCAAATCATTCGATGGCAATGAAGTGCTAAAAAACGTATCTATTGTTTTCGAAAAGGGGAAAACCAATCTGATTATCGGACGAAGCGGATCGGGAAAAACAGTTATGCTAAAATGTATTCTGGGTTTATTTGATATCGACAGCGGTGAAATATGGTATGACGACCGTAATTTTACTGCCATCGGTCGAAAGGAACGGAAAAAAATTAGACAGGAAATAGGAATGGTTTTTCAGGGTGGGGCGCTTTTCGATAGTATTTCGGTGGAAGGGAACGTGCGTTTTCCGCTGGATATGTTTACCCGGATGAGTTTAAAAGAGAAGCAGCAAAGGGTTGAATTTTGCCTGAGCCATGTAAATATCGATAAAAAGGCATATAAACTTTCGCCCAGCGAAATAAGCGGAGGTATGAAAAAGCGTGTTGCCATTGCACGAGCTATTGCTCTCAACCCGCGTTATCTGTTTTGCGACGAACCCAACTCCGGCCTCGACCCCGAAACTTCAACAGTTATCGATCAGTTGCTTATTGATTTGACAAAAGAATTTGAAATGACAACAATTATCAATACCCACGACATGAACTCGGTGATTGAAATTGGTGAAACAATTTTTTTTCTGAATAAAGGTGAAAAGGAATGGGTGGGAACCAACAAGGAAGTTTTGAACAGCAATAACCCGCACCTCAATGATTTTATTTTTGCCAATAAATTGTATGCATTAATGCGTAGAGATAATAAATCGATTTAATTATCCGGGTCACGAACAAGTTTGTGAGAACAGTTTTAATGTCACTTTCCTGTGCAAATATTTTAGTTTTTTATTCCGGTAACGGTTATTGCAATGTCTGCGTTAAGCCTTATATTTACAATGATTTATTCTGAATAAAAAACTATACTGACATGAAAAACTTAGCATTGATTTTTGTATTGATTCTTTCAGTTTCAATATTATCAGCCCAGGAAAAGAAAAGTAAAAAGCAATTAAAAGCCGAACGGAAATCACAAAAAATACAACTCATAAAACAAATTGTCGATAATAAAACATTTGTTTTTAAAGCCTATTCTGTTATTCCCAAAAATGAAATATCAAAAACCCTGATCTCCGATTTTGGGATCGAAGTGCGAAATGATTCCATTTTTTCATACCTGCCCTATTATGGCAACACCTATTCACGCGATTATTCAAGTTTTAAAGACAGTCCGATGGGTTTTGCCCAACTCATGGAAAGCTACAAAAAAGTAAAAACCAAATCGGGTTTCGAAGTAAACATCAAAGTTAAAAACCTGAATGATGTGGTAGATTTGGTATTTCACATTTCAAAAATGGGTGATGCAACTGTTGTGGCGTCGAGTTTAAGCAGGCAGGCAATAACTTATACAGGCGAAATATTTGCGCCAAAATCGGGGGAGTAGGATTTTTATTTTAGAGGTAATTTGCAATAAACCCGAAGGTTAATTTTCTTCCAATTCACGCTTAATCGCTCTCTGTACAAGTTGATTTAATGTAATTCCTTTAATTAACGCAAACTGAGCTGCTTTTTTATGAAGCCTTGGATTTAAACGAACATTAAAAGTTCCTTTATACGATTTTTCAAGCGGAATTCCTTCTTCTTCACAATCTTTTATATGCTCATCAACCATGTATTTAAAAGCACTTTCAAGTTCATCAACGGTTGATCCTTCGAAAGTTACAAGATCATTTATTCCTTCAATTTTACCGAAAAAAATTCTGTCGCTTGAATTAAAATGAACCGATCCAATAAAATTTTTATATGTTAAAACATCTTTCATCTTATTATAATTGTTTGTTTTTTAAAGTTATAAGATGGAACTCGCTTATAATCATCCTCCTTTGTGTAAGTACTTTTTACATGCTCGTTTCATAACAAATCCTTTGTTTTTAACTCATTTTCAATAACATCTAACTGGTATCTTTTTAATATGTTACCAGGGTGCGGTTTGTGCAATTTAATTTTATGGTTTGTTGTTTCATTTGAAAAAACCACCCTTGAACCGGCACCTTGTTTTTCCTTATAACCAAACGAAATCATCAATCTCTTTAATTCATCAAAAGAAAAATCTTTTGGTTTTTTCTTAAATCGATCGATAAGTTTACTGATAGAAGTCATTTTACAAATATATAAATTGCAACTGAAACTCGGTGACAAATTTAATTTGTAATATTAGATTCAATTTGCAAAAAATTGATATGATACACCTATTAGTCTGTAATGCTTTAAATTCATGTAATCCATTTCTTTAGAGGAAAATAAATCAAAACAGCTTTTTGATACTGAAATTGGATATCTTCGTGTTTGATATTTACCAGCTAAATTTTAATAAATCATACAATGAAAAATCTAATCTTAAGTATTCTGGCACTTGTTGCTATTGGTTTCTTTACAAGCGGTTTGATAAACAGTTCATCTCAGCATGAATGCAGTTTTAACAAAGATTCAATGAATGTTGTAATGCGGTTTGAGATAAAGGTAAAACCTGAATATGTTTCATTTTTAAAACAATCTTTTGACGAATGCCGTGCAAAAGTATTGGAACAGGAACCCGGATGTTTAGACTATTCGTTGTTTCAATCCTACAACGACAGCACCTTTTTCTGTCTCACCGAAGCATGGGCAACAAAAGGCGCCCATAATGCCCACATGCAACTGGAACATACAAAAAAACACATCTCCGAAACCCAGGGAATTCGTGATCCATCGTTTAAATCAAAAACAGGTTATACCTATTGGGTTTGCCCCGGGGCGAATGGGAAATAATGGGTTGATAATAATAGCTTGTGTTGGATTACAACATGATGCAATGGCGCAGTAGTGGGGTGTTGCAATAAATAATTATTAGACTTTTAAAATTTAAAAAAAGGTAAACATATGACTACATTCGGCATTTTGGGTTTTACTCTCGGGGCTGCGGCATTGACGTTCGCGTTGTCCGCAATTAGTCAGGCATCGCAACTGAAGAAGGAGGTTGGGGAATTGAAGAAGGAGATTGAGGAACTGAAGCAAGAGGTCGGAAAGCTGATATTGCAAGCTGGACATCAAAGTTAATGCCTGTAAATACAGGAAAAACACCTTCCATAGTTTTTATTTGCAATTGTTATGGTTAATTCTGAAAACCAAAGAAATGCAGCCTTTTTAAATTTCGAATTTCGAAAATTTTAAAAGCTATATTTGTACAAAAGGATTAACATGGAACTAAAAATACTGACATCTGAACTTATAAATACTTTCACCGAATCATTAAAAGAATCTCCTTTGGACAAATTGGAGAATTTGGAAAAAGTTGAATTGCCGGTTGATTATTTTCAATTTTATAAATCAGTTTCATCAGTTTATTCTTCAAAAATTGAGGGCGAAGACATCGACTTTGACAGTTACTTCAAGCATAAATTTTTAAAGGTCAAATTTAAACCTGACTACACAGGAAAAGCCGATGATTTGTATGCTGCTTACGACTTTATCGACAATCATAAATTAAATCTTAAAAACGTACAAAAAGCTCATTCAATTTTAAGTTCAAAATTACTTCCTAAAAGTCAGCAAGGATTAATTCGGACAAATCCAATGTTTGTAATAAACAGCGATGACAAAATTGAATATGTTGCAGCAAATCCCGAAATCGTAAAAAGCGAATTAAATAAGCTATTCGATGATATTGACGAATTAATAAAAACAGAATTAAATCCATTTGAAATATTTTATTACGCTTCATTGATACATCTTGTGTTTGTAAAAATTCATCCGTTCCAGGATGGAAACGGAAGGATTGCCCGGTTAATGGAAAAATGGTTTTTAATTGAAAAAATTGGGCAAAAAGCAATTTCTGTTCAGTTGGAAAAAAACTACTACATGAAAATTAACGAATACTATTCAAACCTAAGAAAGCTAGGACTTGAATACGTGGAATTGGATTATAGTAAAAGTCTTGACTTTTTATTAATGACAGTTTCAGGAATTGATGAAGTAAAATAAAGCAAATAATCACGCTCCCCAACTCTCCCTATCCAAACTCCTGTAATGAATTGCTTCTGAAAGAGTATATGACTGAACATCTTCTTTTCAGTTTCTCTCATTTTGCAGAATTTTCAACCGTACGATTTTTTCGTACACTTCAACTGTCCCAATTTCCGGGACGCTTCATTCCCCTTGCTTGTGGCTAATCGTAATCGGAGCATTTAATATTCTTTGCCTTTGTAAAACAATACTCGGGTAAAATCCTTGCAAGTAAGGAGTACCTGAAAGCAGACTGCCTACTTTTTTCTGCATACTGCCTACTCTTTCAAGCTCCCCAACTCTCCCTATCCAAACTCCTGTAATGAATAGCTTCTGAAAGATGGTGAGTTTGAACGTCTTTTTCGCCTTCCAAATCGGCAATGGTACGAGAAACTTTTAAAATGCGGTCGTAAGCGCGGGCAGAAAGCCCCAGCCTTTCCATTGCATTTTTTATCAGTTCGTTGCTGGCTTCATCAAGTACTACATGTTCTTTTATGAGTTTCGAAGTCATTTGCGCGTTGGCGTAAATTCCTTTGTAGTCAGCAAAACGGTCCTCCTGTATTTTCCGCGCTGTTAAAACCCTTTCGCGCACTGCCTCACTGTTTTCAGATGAAGTAAGTTCCGATAGTTTTTTAAACGGCACAGGCACAACTTCCAAATGAATGTCAATCCTGTCGAGCAGTGGTCCTGAGATTTTGTTGAGGTATTTTTGTACGATGCCCGGCCCGCAAACACAGTCTTTTGTGGGGTGATTGTAATAACCGCAGGGGCAAGGATTCATTGAAGCTACCAACATAAACGAAGCAGGGTATTCAACCGAAAATTTTGCGCGTGAAATTGTAATGGTTCTGTCTTCAAGCGGTTGGCGCATTACTTCAAGCACAGTTCTTTTAAACTCCGGAAGTTCGTCCAAAAAAGCACGCCGTTGTGAGCCAGTGATATTTCGCCGGGTTGCGGGTAATTTCCGCCACCGACAAGGGCGACGTCAGAAATCGTATGGTGGGGCGCACGAAATGGCCGTTGTGTCATCAGCGAAGTTTCCTTGTCCATGTTCCCCGAAACCGAATGAATTTTGGTGGTTTCCAAAGCTTCTTTTAAAGTAAAGGGAGGAAGAATACCGGGGATTCGCTTTGCCAGCATCGTTTTTCCGGCTCCGGGAGGACCAACTAAAATTATATTGTGGCCACCTGCAGCCGCAATTTCGAGGGCGCGTTTTACATTTTCCTGGCCTTTTACATCGGCGAAATCAAGCGCATTGTTGCTAACCTGGTTGTAAAATTCGGCGCGGGTATCAATTATGGTTTGCTCCAAAGTGCTTTCGCCGTTTAAAAAGTCGATAACTTCCTTTATGTTTTCTGCCCCGTAAACTTTCAAACGGTCAACAACTGCAGCCTCCCTGACATTATGTTTTGGAAGAATAAATCCCTCGAAACCTTCCTTTCGGGCATTTATTGCAATGGGTAAAGCGCCTTTTATGGGTTGTAAAGTCCCGTCGAGACTGAGTTCGCCCATTAAAACATATTTGCTGAGAATATCCGGATTTATTTGTTCCGAAGCGGCGAGAACACCGGCAGCAAGCGGTAAATCGTAGGCCGAACCTTCTTTACGAACATCGGCTGGCGCCATATTGATGATGATTTTTTGCCGCGGCCATTTGAAGTTATTTAAGCGCAAAGCCGATTCAATACGCTGCTGACTCTCTTTCACAGCACTGTCGGGCAGGCCCACCAACTGAAATTTTATACCGGTTGTAACATCAACTTCAATTGTAATCGTACTTGCATCGATCCCAAAAACTGCACTTCCAAAAGCTTTTACTAACATGAAAAGGGTATTATGTTGAAAGTTTTAAAAATAAAGAAATTATACTGAAATGTAAAACAGGAAATTGAAGTACATTTTTCTTCAAAAAATGAATATTCAGGGTTCGGATTGTGAAAAATGATGGAACTGATATTTCGTGGCAAAGTGATTTACAGATCGGCCCTTTCCGGCTTTTTAATTCTGTTTTGTATTTGTGTTTTGCTTTTTTGACTTTGGCAAATTAAAAGGTTTCATCGTATAGATTTTCCTTCCAACAAATTGCCCCAGGAAAAATGAACCTATTAAAAATGGCGCCAATCCCCATGTTAAATTTAATCCGTGCCATTTTCGAATTAAAATGATTAAAGGCACAGGTAAATGAATCATTACAAACCACCAGAACGACAACTTTCGAAAAGATCCCCTGAAATATCCAAATGGCAGGTTGACAATAAATGTGGCAACACAAGTGTAAAAAACCGGCCAGATTAAAGAACTGTTTATTGTCATTTTTCAATTTATTAATTCAGTCCTGATGAACTGTTTTTAACCATTTCCGAAAAGGTTTCAATCCAATCGTTATTTGCATTTAAACTTTCAACAAGCTGGATTTTTTCGCCTCCATATTTTTCGAACAATTCTTTGTATTCAATTCCTATTTCAACTGTAGTTTCAAGGCAATCAGCAATAAAAGCGGGAGCTGTTATTAAAATACGTTTTGTTCCGTTTTTGGCCAATCTAATAATTTCCTGGTCGGAAAATGGTTTTAACCAGTTTTTTGTCAGCCGCGATTGAAATGCCACAGAATATGCCGTTTTTGGCAATCCCAGTTCTTTGGCAAGCAAACGTGTAGTTTCGTAACAGGTAGCTTTGTAGCAGTAATGGCCATGTTCGGGCATTTCGGTTTCGCAGGTGCAATCAGTTGTTTTTATTCCGGGGTGTACCCTGTCGGTTTGGCTAAATGGCAATCCGTGGTACGAAAAAATAATATGGTCGAATTCATCGGGATTATATTTCCTGATTTGGCTGGCAAAAGCATTGATAAATCCCTGGTTTTGGTAAAACTGTGAAATAATTGTAAGCTCCGGAATTACATTCCATTTTGCGATTTCAGTATTTACAAGCTGGCTTATCGTTCCCGTTGTAGAAGATGCGTATTGCGGAAACATGGGTAGTATCACAATTTTATCGAATCGTTTTTCTTTTATTGATTTCAGAACAGCTTTTAACGATGGATTCTGATAACGCATTCCTACAAAAACCTCGTAATTTTCGCCAAGCATTTCCTGCAGTTTTATTTTACTTTCGTTTGAAATGTACATCAATGGCGATCCTTTTTCGGTCCACAGCATTTGATAAAGTTTTGTCGATTTTGGCGCTCTGAACGGAACGATGATGACATTTACAAGGAACTTTTGAAGTAACCACGGCAAATCAATAACCCGTCTGTCGTTTAAAAACTGGAATAAGTACCTTCTCACCGCCCCAACTGTTGGTTCATCGGGTGTACCTACATTTGCCAATATTACTGCAGTTTTTTTGCTCATTCCTTTTTGTTTCAGTATTTTATTTGAAGTTAAACAGTAAAAACTGGTAAACGTTCAATTACCCGTTCAAATGCAGCCAGTCAATTCCTTTTTTCAGTTGTTTTAACGTCGATTCCTCAAATCCTCCTGGTTCCGGTGCATAATTATATTCCCACGAAGCATTTGCCGGAAGGCTCAGCAAAATCGATTCTGTATTTCCATCCGATTCCAACCCGAATTTTGTGCCGCGGTCGTGAATCAGGTTAAATTCAACATATCTTCCACGACGCAGGTTCTGCCATTTTTTCGCGTTCCGAAAATGGTTTCCCGGCACATTTCGCCATCAAATCTGAATATATTTTTGGGTAAGTTGCTGCAAGTTCGCAGGTAAACTCAAAAAGTGTATCGAAATTATGTTTTTCACCGGGTTTTAGCCTGTCAAAGAAAATACCGCCAACACCGCGGGTTTCATTTCGGTGAGGAAGAAAATAATAATCATCGGCCCACTTTTTAAATTTATCATAAAAACCGATATCGAACCTGTCGCACACTTTCTTTAAGGTTTGATGAAAAGAAACTGCATCCTCCCGCTGAATAATGTGTGGCGTTAAATCAATTCCTCCGCCAAACCACGAAACACCTTTATCGAGCGCAAAATACCTGACATTCATGTGTATGACCGGCATCCACGGATTTACTGGATGAAGTATCGAAGAAATTCCTGTAGCAGAATATTCACCAGCTTTTTCGCCAAGCAGTTTCTCCATTTGTGCTGAAAATTTTCCTTTCACAAAAGAGAAATTGACAGCCCCTTTTTCAATTATCGCCCCGTTTTGCAAAACACAGGTAATTCCGGCGCCAATCTCCTTTTGCCATTGATGAGCTTCAAATTTCCCTTTTCCGTCAGCAGTTTGAAGGATACTGCAAATTTCAGTTTGAAGTGCGGCATAACTTTCAGCTATTTTGGCGATCATTTTCATTGTTGTAGCAACTTTTGGGATTTACTGTCTTTTGTTCTTTGCTGAATACTAAATTTCATTTTAGTTCTTCGGCAATATCGCGGGCTTGTTTAATCCTGTCTGCCATTCCAATTCCGTTTCTGATATTCCCTGCCAGAATCAATCCAGGATATTTATCCTGCAACTGACTGATGGTTTCAAAACGTTGTGCTGAACTTAAACCGTATTGCGGAATTGCATATTTGTAGCGGTAGATTTCAAACAAATCAGGCCTGAATATTGGCAAACCCAGCATCTGGCACAAATCGCGTGAAATCAGGGTTTCAATATCTTCATCATCCATTTCATAGATTTCGGGCCGCTTTGTACCGCCCATAAACACCGAAATAAGAGCGCCGTTTCTGGGAGCGCGACCCGTAAAAAACGATGAAGTAAACAATGCCCCAAGTATATTTCTTTCTTCAATGGTTGGCACCAAACCACCAAAAGCCTTTAAATTAATTCCTTTCCATTTTCTGTAACCAACTATTGCCTGTACAACCGATGCGTATTTCAACGCTTCAAAAGGCGCTTTTTCCTTTTCCGAAAGAAAGGGCAGCAGATTCATCAATTCGTTTGCTCCCGAGGTTGTTACAACTTTTTTTGCCTTAATTTGAACGGGTTCTCCATTTATTTCAGTCTGAATTTCGAAACCATTTTCTACCGGTAAAACAGTTGTGTTTTTGGCTTTCAGAAAAATATTTTCTGACCCAGTTTTTTCGGTGAGCGCCGCAATTAACTTGCTTAATCCGCCTTTTGCCGAAAAACTTCTTTTGTGGCTTTTGCAGGCGTGGGTTTTTTTGTTCTCCTTTGCCTTTTTCATGGAACCTTAATAAAACTGCCGTAGTTTTGTTCCAGGGCGTACAATTTTGGAAGTGCATATTTTGGGATCAGGTATTTGGGATCGCCGGCGTAAATTCCTGAAATAAACGGGTCGATGGCATAATTCAGAAAACTTTTACCCAAACGACGTTTAACCAGATCGGCCAGGTTTTCTTCAGGGTTTGTTCCTTTTTTCCGAAATGGTTCGCCCAAAACCCTGAATTTGTCTTTCAATGTAAAAAGTGGTGTAAATACTGCAGACCAAAATCCTGAAGGCAAAGCACGCCATTTCCCGTTTTTCCAGATCAAACGTCGTTTTGCGCTGGGGTCGGCGGTTTCAATTTACACAAACCTTCCAAATCTTCAAATAATTCAGCCACTTCAGGATTTGCAACAACACCCGTATTTGGACCGGTTTCATAAACAAATTCGTCATCTTTTACGGTTTGGATAACGCCGCCTGTTTTTGCCGATTTTTCGATAATCAGTACATCTTTTCCTTGTTTTTTCAGGTAGAAAGCAAGCGTTAAACCGGTTAGTCCGGCACCAATTATTACTATTTCTTTTTCAATGGGTGAATTCATTTTATACTGATTTTGAAAAAGTTTTTGTTGTTGAAGTTAAAAGCGGATCAAAGGAAGCAGCAACATTTCTGATAAAAATTAAACCTTCTGCTGAAACTGTAATTTTTTCATCGGAAACCTGGATAATTCCATCGGCTTCGAATTCTTTTAACCTCGGCAAATCGTATTTTATCGTGTTTTTAATTTCTTCTCCTGTCTTCCCAAAACGTGTTCCGATTTCTGACCAAACCACCTGTTCGTTACACATTAATTCAGTAATAACATCACGGATAATTATCTGGTCGTCATTTAATTTGTATCCCTTTATTGTTGGAATTTCTCCATTTCCGGCCAACTGAATATATTCGTCGATTGATTTTGTGTTTTGCGCATAGACCGTGTTTAGCTGGCTGATTGCAGTAACTCCAAGCGCATAAACCTGTCCGGTTGTGCGGCGTGTGCAGTACCCCTGAAAATTCCGGTGCAGTTCCTTATTTGCGTATGCCTGTGTGAGTTCGTCATTTTCAAGTGCAAAATGGTCGAAACCGATGGCGTGATAACCACTTTTTAAAAGCAGATCGAAAGCATTTTCAAACATTTTCATTTTTTCGTCGCTTTCAGGAAGACCATGTTTTTCGAGCTTTTTTTGAATTTTGCTTACCCACGGAACATGCGCATAGGAAAATGTAACCATTCGGTCGGGCCGCAATTCGATGGCTTTTTCGATTGCCTTTACAAAGCTTTTTGCATTTTGTTTTGGCAGGCCATAAATAAAGTCGAGGTTAATAGCCACTTCAGGATCGCCATTTTTTAAATAAGCCATTATTTCGTTTACCTGCATTCCGGGTTCTTCGCGGTTAACAGCCTTTAAAACCTCAGGGTCGAAATCCTGAATACCCAAACTAAACCGTTTAAAGCCGGCTTTTTTCAGCCCGTCCATTTGTTCAAAAGTGAGGTAAGCCGGGTTACATTCTATCGCAATTTCAGGTTTTTCGATGGTGAGGAAGGTTGAAAAAAGGATCTCATTAATTTCCTGCAAATATTCAACAGGAATTGCGTTTGGCGTTCCGCCGCCATAATGGATTTGTGAAATGGGACGGTTTGTATCCAAATGGCTGACCATCGTTTTTATTTCAGTTTTTAGTGCCTGAATATAATCGTGAATAATATGGTCGTTTTTGATTCCGTAAGAATTGCAACCGCAGAAATAACACATTCGCAAACAAAATGGAATATGAAAATAAAACGAAATGTTTTGTGGCGAATGTTGATTTGATTCCGTTAATGCTTTCCGAAATTCGGTCTGAGTGAATTCTTCCGAAAAAAAATTGGCCGGCGGATAACTTGTGTACCGCGGAACCGGGTTGTTATATTTCTGTAGTAAATCGTTGGCAATCATTCTGTTTTCAGATTTAATGAATTAAATATTTCGTTTCCAGTCGGTATTCTTCACCCAGTCGGCAAGAAATTTCGCATTTTCATATGGCAGTCCCGGAATAAAACCGTGACCAAGATTAAAAATCCAGTTTTGGTTTTTACTGCCAAAACCGATGAGTTGTTTCAAAGTTTTTTCGATTTCGTCCCGGCTGGCAAACAAAAGTCGCGGATCAATATTTCCCTGCAAGCCAATTTCAGGATGAACCAGATCGCGTGCGGTTGGAAGTGAAGTTTGCCAGTCAATACTCAAAAAATCACAATCTTCCGGCGTAATATTTTTTATTCCTGTCGCCAATCCTTTCGGAAAGAAAATAAACGGAACACCTTTCGCACGCACTGCCGCAGCTATTTTTTTCACCGAAGGCATAAAAAGTTCTTCGTACAAATCAAAGGGAATCAAGCCTGCATGAGTATCAAACAACTGAAAAACTTCAACGCCGTGTTTAATTTGTTCTTCGGCATAAATAATAGATAAACCGGTGAGTTCTTCAATTAACTTTTGCGTTGCTTTTTTATTCTGATAAATGAATTTGATTGCATCGGGGAAATCACCTTTTCGTCCCAAACCCTGCAGCATAAACAAAAGTACGGTTAGCGGGGCGCCGCAAAAACCAATTAAAGGCGTGTTTCCGGGCCGGGTTTTTATGATTTCGTCAATCACATTGTAAATGTAATTGAGTTTCGATGGATCTGGATTTAGAGCAGCCAGCGGATTGCTGCGTTCAAAAAGTGGTTTTTCAAAAACCGGACCGGCATCGGTAAAATCAAGTCCCATTCCCAGAGCATATGGAATTACAAGAATATCACTGAATAAAATGGCGGCATCAACACCCAAATCGTAAACCGGCAAAGTGTAACTTCAGCAGCAACTTTTGGGTTTTGCATCATCTGCCAAAATGTGTAATCTTCTTTTATTTTTAGGTATGAAGGTAAAACACGCCCTGCCTGCCGCATAAACCAAAAAGGTGGCCGTGAAGTAGCTTTTCCTTTTAATGTCTGTAATAGAATTGGTTCTGTCATATTATTGTTTTTCCGAATAGTAAAGTCGTTTTTCAGGGGTCGCGAAATCTGATTTTTTCAATTGTTTTAAAGCCATGTAACTGGCTTTTACTGTTTTTTCAATATCCTCATTTGAATGCGCACCGGAAACAAAACCGGCTTCATATTGAGATGGTGCCAGATAAATTCCGCTGTCGAGAGAAAGTTTGAAGTAGCCTGTAAATAATTTTGTATCGCTTTTCATTACATCGGTAAACGATTTTACGCTTTTCTTCTTCAGTAAAAAACAAGGTAAACATTGAGCCCACACGGTTAATTACACCTTTAAAACCGAGTTCTTTCAGGTTATTTCTCAAGCCATTTTCCAACGATGCCGATTTTTCTTCCAGGTTTTGGTAGAAGTTTTCAGTGTCTTTTAACAAACGAAGCGTTGTTAACCCCGCAGCCATTGCCAGCGGATTTCCAGACAGAGTTCCGGCCTGATAAACCGGACCTTTTGGGGCAAGCATATCCATAATTTCAAGTTTTCCGCCGTAAGCGCCAACAGGCAAACCGCCGCCAATTATTTTTCCGAAAGTGGTGATATCGGGTGTTATTCCCAGAATTTCCTGCGCTCCGCCTATTGCAAGTCTGAAACCTGTCATCACTTCATCAAAAATCAAAACGGCTTTGTTTTCATCACAAAGTTTACGAACGCCTTCCATAAACTCTTTTTCAGGAATAATAACGCCCATATTTCCTGTAACAGGTTCGAGAATTACCGCAGCAATTTCGTTTTTATGTTTTTCGAAAAGCTGTTCTACAGAAGCTAAATCATTGAATTGGGCAGTTAAAGTATCGCGGGCTGTTCCTTTTGTAACTCCCGGTGTGTCAGGAATTCCATAAGTCAGTGCACCCGAACCGGCAGCAATTAAAAAGCTGTCGTTGTGGCCATGGTAACAGCCTTCGAATTTTATCACCAAATCGCGGCCTGTGTAACCACGCGCCAAACGCAAAGCGCTCATTGTGGCTTCGGTTCCGGAGTTTACCATTCGAACTTTGTCAATTGAAGGAACAAGTTCTTTGATGAGTTCGGCCATTTCGGTTTCAAGCAAAGTGGGGGCGCCAAAACTTGCTCCCAAAGCTGCAGTTTTTTGAATGGCTTCAACAACTGCCGGGTGTGTATGCCCCAAAATCATCGGGCCCCACGAACCTACATAATCAATAAATTCGTTTCCATCAATATCCGTGACTTTTGAACCGCTGGCTTTTGCAATAAAAAGTGGATTTCCACCCACACTTCGAAATGAGCGGACAGGTGAATTCACCCCGCCGGGGATATGTTTTTGCGCTTCGGTAAAGGCTGCTATGCTTTTGTTGTAATTCATTAAAAATATTTTTTGTGATTTATTTTTTAACGCTGACAGGTCTGAGGACGCTGTCAGGTCTGAAGAAACCATCAATATCAAATTCTTTAAAACTTCTTAATCTCTATTCAATCTCTATTCTTTCAATCTGTTGATCTACAAATCCTGAATAATTTCCTGCGTGTGGTACGAAATAATGATATCGGCGCCGGCACGTTTCAGTCCAGTAAGTAATTCATTTACAATTCGTTTTTCATCAATCCAGCCTTTTGCTGCCGCAGCTTTTACCATTGCAAATTCACCACTGACGTTGTATGCTGCCACTGGTATATTAAAAGTTGATTTTACACGGTAAATAATATCCATGTAATTCAACGCGGGTTTAACCATTACAATATCAGCGCCTTCTTCAATATCAAGTGCCACTTCGCGCAGTGCTTCGTCGCCGTTTGCAGGGTCCATTTGATAGGTTTTGCGGTCGCCAAATTTTGGAGCACTTTCAGCAGCTTCGCGGAACGGACCGTAAAAAGCCGATGCATATTTTGCTGAATAAGCCATGATCGGCATGTTGTAAAAACCATTTTTGTCGAGCGCGCTGCGGATTGCACTAACACGTCCGTCCATCATATCGCTGGGTGCAATCATATCAACACCTGATTCAGCCAAAGAAACCGATTGTTTTGCAAGTGTTTCCAATGTGAGATCGTTGTGAACATCGCCATCCACAATAGTTCCGCAGTGACCGTGGGTTGTATATTCGCAGTTGCAAACGTCGGCAATCAGGTACAATTCAGGAAATTCCTTTTTTAATGCCCGGGCTGCCTGTTGAACAATTCCGTTGTGGGTGCAGGCCACAATTCCGTGTTCATCTTTTGTTTCAGGAATCCCAAAAATCAGAATCGACTGAACACCTTTGTCGAACAACTCTTTACCTTTTTTTACAAGCAGGTCAACCGAAAGTTGCGAGTTGCCAGGCATCGAGGAAATTTTATTTTCAACATTGGTACCGGGACACACAAAAAGCGGCATAATCAAATCGTTGCGCGTAAGTAAAGTTTCGCGTATCATATTTCTTGTAACCGGCGACTGGCGCAGGC
This sequence comes from Draconibacterium sp., assembly GCA_016705335.1. Classification (GTDB taxonomy): domain Bacteria; phylum Bacteroidota; class Bacteroidia; order Bacteroidales; family Prolixibacteraceae; genus Draconibacterium. The sequence continues at coordinate 117,774 of JADIYN010000001.1, forward strand.
GGCGAAGTCTTGTAACTGGATAACTCATAGCTGTAATTTTTGTTGTTTTATGTTTTTGTAATAGTTTAATACCGATTCGAATAAACCCGCAACTGTGCTTTTATTTGCAACTACAACGGGTGAAATATGGTTTTCAATGGCTGCTTTTGCAGTTGTTTCCCCAATGCAGGCCATCCTTATTTTTTCGGGTTGAATATCTCCGGCAAGTTTCATGAAATTTCTGATACCGGACGGGCTGGTAAAAAGCAGCATTTCGTAATCATTTAACTGGTCCTGAATTAAATTTCTTGCAATGTTTCCAAGCGCAAGTAAAACATTGGGTTTTGTATTTTCAATTTTAATTTTTTGAATGAAATATTCAGCAAAATCTTCGCCTGTTGAACCTGGATTTGTAAAAGCCGCTTTGTAGCCAAAACTGTTTAAAATCTGTTCTGTTTTATTCCCGATTACTGCAAATTGCAGTGATTCAGGTAAATTTTGATTTCCCTGAATTTCCTGAAGATTTTCAAAAAAACTGCGAACCCCGTTTGTACTTGTAAAAATCAGCCATTGAAAATGGTGTAGTTGTGTGAAGTATTTTTTTTCAACTTCACTCAAAACGGCACGTTGGATTTTGACGAGCGGCATTTCAATTACAGTTGCACCGGCATTTGTAAAAAGCCGGGCAAGTTCAACCGATTGTCCTACAGGTCGGGTTGAAATAAAAACCTTGTCATATAACAAACCGCGCATTCAATTTTATTTTCTGATTTCGGCAAGAATACGGCTGGCACCTTTTGCAATTAATTTTTCCGCAAGATTTTCACCGATTGATTTTCCGTTTTCAATTAACCCTGTTTCGGTATCTGAAAGGTATTCAGAACCATCGATTGCTGCAACAAATCCGGTAATTATGATCTTTCCGTCTTCAATTTTTGTATAACAACCAACAGGAACCTGGCATCCACCTTCAATTTTGCGTAGAAAACCGCGTTCTGTTTCAATGGCATTCCATGTTTGCGAATGATTTATTTCCTTTAAGAATGAATCAATCCTGTCGTCGTTTTTTCTTGATTCGATGGCAATTACACCCTGACTTGTTGCCGGAATAATTACTTCGGGTTCAATTATTTCAGTAATATATTTTTTAAGATTTAAGCGTTGCAAACCGGCGGCTGCCATAATCATTGCATCGCAGTAACCTTCTTCCATTTTCCGGATACGGGTTTCAACATTTCCGCGGATATCAACAATTTTAAAATTTTTGTTTTGCCTCTGCAATCCGGCCTGCCGGCGGAGACTGGAAGTTGCAATCACATCATTTTCTGTAAGTTCTGATAGTTTGCGACCGTCCTTGCTTACAAGTGCATCGCGAAATTCACCACGTTCCAAAACAGCGCCAAGCTTCAACCCATCGGGTAAAGTGGTTGGTAAATCTTTCAGACTGTGAACTGCAATATCAACTTCATTTTCAAGAAGCGCAGTTTCAAGTTCTTTGGTAAAAAGGCCTTTGTCGCCAATTTTCGAAAGAGCAACATCAAGTATTTTATCGCCCTTTGTTTTTATAATTACAATTTCAACAGTTGCTTCAGGAAATTTTTCGAGCAGTAATGTTTTTGTTAGATTGGCCTGGTAAAGTGCAAGTTGACTGCCTCGTGTCCCAATTTTTATCGTATTTTTCATTTGGTAATTTCCTGTTGTTTTTCTTCCAAACTAAACAGTCCGTTCACAATTTCAAGCGAACCTGCGTTTCTTCCGTTGGCAGTAATTTCCTTTAAATTTTTGATAAATAAACGGGTATATTTTTGGGTGAGGTGTTGAGAAAATTCATCAATGGCTTTCTGAATTTCTTCTGAATTTACTTTGTTGTATTCCGAAAGTTCGCCTTTTGTAATTTTCGACATGTTATTGGTAATCGTTTTAATAGCAGGGCGCAACGAGCGGCTGGCAAGCCATTCGCAATAATCATTCGCTATTTCCTTTATTATTTCATTGGCAGTTGAAACGCTTTCTTTTCTTTTTTCCATGTTTGTGTTTACAACCGAATGCAAGTCGTCGATGGTAAAAAGAGTAACATTTTCAAGCGATTCCACCTCTTGTTCAATATTTCGCGGCACAGAAATATCAACATACACCTGGTGATTTCCGTTTCTGTTTTTTACTGACAGTTCAGCCATTTCAAGTGTAATAAGCGGTACTGCTGAACCTGTGGCTACAATTACAATATCATATAAATAAAGGTGGACTGCAACCTGGTCAAAAGGCAGCGGAACACAATTGTGCCTTGCCGCGAGTTTTAAAGATTTTTCAAGAGTTCGGTTTGTTACAGTTAATTTTTGAACTCCATTTTTGCTGAGGCTTTGTAAAACAAGGCTTCCGGTTTCGCCAGCGCCGATCAGCAACACTTTTTTCCCAAACAAATCGGGGAACAAACTTGCACATTTTTGCACGGCAGCACTGCTTACCGAAGTTGTCCCCATTTTAATTTTTGTTTCGGTGCGCACACGTTTACTGGCTTCGAACGATTTTTGAAACAAACGCATTAAAACGGCATCAGTTAATCCGGCATCGGTACAAAAAACATAGGCATCTTTAATTTGTCCAATAATCTGGTCTTCACCAATTATCATTGAATCGATACCCGAAGCAACTTCAAACAGGTGATTAACTGCCTCTTCGTTTGACTTGCTGTAAAACGATTGCCACGATTTGTGTTCAACTCCTTTAAACTGTTTCAGGGTTTTATACACCATTTTTGATGCAAGTTGAAATTCATACTTACTTTGCGAAAAGTAAATTTCAGTTCGGTTACAAGTGGATAAAACAACGATATCGGAAATACCGGTTTCGGCTTGTAAAAGCTCTGAAAAAAGAATTATTTCTTCTTTCGGCAATGAAAATCTTTCTCTCACATCAAGAGATGAAGTTTTATAACTAATACCAATAAGGCCTATCATAAAATCGATTTTTCAAATGAATAAAAAACAGGAAAAATTAAAAAAGGGCTTTGAATAAAAACTATCAGGCTTTAAATCCAACTTCAGGAATTAAAACCAGTTTGCCCATTAAAATGATGAAATTATGAAAGAACCGGGGGAGGCCTGTTTGAAAAGGAATTGCGTAAAAAGTATTGCCAGTGAACTTTTTCAAGCTCACATTGGTGATCTATCTTTCGCTTAAATAAACTGTTTTCAAAATTATTGAATTCGGAAAAATCAAAATCGGTTTGGTAATGAAAATTAGATCCGGTATTTGAATCGACACACGACGGACTGGTTTGCAGTTCAATATTGAATTTGTTGTTGCTGAACTGAACTACTTCTTCTGCCGGTGAATTAACTCCAAAAAGGAAAAAAAAGGCATAAAATACCACAAACGCAATGTATGGGATATGTGTAGTAAAAATGCCGACTGTAAACATATTTTTTTGTTATTTTCCTAAAAAACAGCAAGCAAAGGTAAAAATTTAAAGAAAAGTTGTTTTTTAAAACGCACCTTTTTAACCTTTATTTTGACAAATCGTGAAAACATTAATTTCAAAGTTGATTTATGTCATAAACGTAATTGGAAATGGGTAAATTTTAAAACCGTTTTAACAACTCTGCTTTTACCGAATTAATGTATTTTTGAATGTGTTTAACAAACAAGATTATTCCCGATGAAGACAAAATCAATTTTCATTTTATTAACCATTATTTCAAGTTATATGATTTCGTGCACGCAAAAACAAAATGCAGATCTGATAATTACAAATGCAAAAATTTATACGGTTGATGCCGGTTTTACTACTGTTGAAAGCATGGTAATAATTGATGGAAAAATAAGTGAAACAGGTGAAACGGATGAAATTCTGAAAAAATACAGAACTGAGAAAATTATTGAAGCTACCGGTAAATTTATTTATCCTGGATTTAACGATACGCATTGTCATTTCAGCGGATACGGAAATAACCTCATGCAATATGCTGATTTGCGCGGAACGCAGAGTCCTGAAGAAATTTACACAATTCTGCAAAGACACAGTAAAACCTTTGGGGGCGATTGGATTTTGGGCCGAAGCTGGGATCAAAACGATTGGGATATCAAAGAATTTCCGGATAAAACAAAACTCGACGAATTATTTCCTGAAACACCTGTTTATCTTGTTCGTGTTGACGGACATGCAGGCTGGTGTAATTCAAAAGCACTTGAAATAGCAGGAATTTCTGCCAGTTCAAAAGTGAAGGGTGGGGAAGTGGTTTTAAAAAACGGCCAGCCCAGCGGAATTTTAATTGACAACGCGATGGGTTTAATCGGAAGTTTTATTCCGGAAGGAACAGCAGAACAACAGAAAAAAGGATTGATAGCAGCGCAGGCCAATTGTTTTGCAGCAGGTCTTACTTCGGTTACCGATTGTGGCCTCGACAAAAATACAATACTTATGATGGAAGAAATGCAAAACAGTGGCGAACTGAAAATGCGAATTAATGCCATGTTAAATCCAACTGAAGAAAATTTTGAAACTTTTGTAAGAAATGGACCTAAAAAATCAGACAAGCTGACTGTAAACACAATAAAAATTTATGCTGATGGCGCGCTTGGTTCGCGCGGTGCACTGCTGTTGGAGGATTATTCTGACGATCCCGGAAACTACGGACTGCAAATTGAAACACAGGAATATTACGATAAAATCTGTCAACTTGCAATCGATAATAATTACATTATTGCCACTCATGCCATTGGCGACAGTGCCAACCGGCTCGTGCTTAATACTTACGGCAAATTTTTGAAAGGTAAAAACGATAGGCGCTGGCGGATTGAACATGCGCAAGTCATAAATCAAAACGATTTTTCAAAGTTTGCCGAATTTTCAATTGTGCCATCCATTCAGGCAACACATTGTACTTCGGATATGACCTGGGCAGGAACCCGTTTGGGAGAAGAGCGGATAAAAGGAGCTTATGCATACAAAACCTTACTCACCCAAAATGGCTGGTTACCAAACGGCACTGACTTTCCGGTTGAAAATATCGACCCACTTTATACTTTTTTTGCTTCAGTCTTCCGCACCGACTTCAACGGCTCTCCCGAAGGTGGCTGGCAATTGAACGAAGGCTTGTCGCCCGAACAAACCTTGCGATCGATGACAATCTGGGCGGCAAAAGCAGCATTCGAAGAAAACGAAAAAGGCAGTCTTGAACCCGGTAAATTTGCAGATTTTGTAATACTCGATACTGATTTGATGACCGCCACACCAAAGGAAGTTTTAAAAGCTAAGATTGAAAGTACGTGGATTGCGGGGGAGAAGGTGTTTGGAGAGTGAAATTTTGTAGCGCAAAAATGCTGTAAAACAAACCAATTGCCCATTGCAATATTTAATTTAAACTATTTTTGTATAGGATTTGCGCCTTATTTAGATTTGAATGTTAACCCACAATTAAGGAGAAACAACGTTCTGAATAGGAGTAAATAAAGATTAGTAATTATAAACATTTGTCTGTAATGAAATTAAAATCAAAGAATATGAAAACAAAATTGTATCTATTGTTGATACTTTTAGTTCTTCAAATCCATTTGAAAGGTCAGAACATTCCCGATCAAGTTGATTTAGTAAACATTGAACATGCAAAATTAATCGATGCTGATGTCCAGCAGTTTTTCGCATCAAACACAAGTTATCCGCAGAAGGCAGCTATAAATGAAATTGAAGGTAATGTTGTGGTTAGTTTTATTATTAGTAAGAACGGGCAAATAGATAGTATTCAAATAGTAAATAATCCAAATAATATTTTGGCTGTTGAAGTTTTGGTTGCTTTGGAAAAAAGCTACGGTTTGTGGATTCCTTGTAAGGTTAACGGAAATGCGGTTGATAAAAAATATTTAGGTTGCTTCAAATTCCTAATGTCCAAAGCTTCAGTATTTACAGATAACAGAAACAAGGGTATAAAAAATTTACAGAAAGGTGATTATGAAAAATCATTAAAATATATAAATAAAGCTTTGACGATTGACGAATACAATTCTGAATTATATCAGGCCAGAGCTAATGTTTATTTGAAAATGAATGAAATGAATTAGCGCAGAAAGACCTGGCTAAATTTAAAGAACTAATAGATAATTTGCTGATAGATGTTATGTTTTCTATAGTTGGAGTAACAAGATAAAATTAGTAATTCTGAGAAAGGGGTAATCGTGAAAGTTAATATTAGATCATCCGTTTTCCAACCTTTTAACAGGGAATAAACTAACTTCCACATATTGTTCATTTACTTATTCTATAATTAATTGATGTTACGAGTTATAATGCCTCGGTTTGATTCACTTGTTTAATATCCCAGAATGGCATACTTTCGAAATTAAATTTGAAAATCATGAAAACTGCATTAATTAAAACAGTCGATTCAATTTCTGTACAAACTGAAACAAAACTTTCGAAAATAAAAAAATCAAAAAACAGGTATTTCAACAATTCAATTGACGCTAATAAATGCCAGCAAAAGAGAGTAATTTTAGAGAAAATACTTGAAAGAGAATCGGAATTGGTTAAAACAGATTCAATGGATGAATTACTAGATTTTGAGAAGATTGATTTCGCGGACTGACGATTTCTGCAATAAAAAAATTGCAAGTCAATTGTTCATTATATATTAACATAAAATAGCAAACAATGAAAACAAGAAATTTAATAGTATTTACCGGCATTTTAATGCTGTTTTTTGGCTCGTGTAAACCAATTTACCAGTGCGGACAACCAGCTCCTGACAAAAACCTCTTACTTTCGAAACGTGTAAAAGCGGTAATTACAGAACGTGATGATCTCTGCAAAACACTTGAATTAAGGGATGGCGAAATTGTATCGCTTAAAGAAAATATTGAAGATTTGAAAGAGAATATTTCGAATTTAAATCAATCGATTACCGATATCGAGAAGAAATACAACGAACTTTCGGGCGAAAAACTGTCGGAGTCGGAACAGTTTAACCTGGCATTGAAACAAAAATCGGAGGAACTGAAGGAGAAGGAACGGATTCTGGCAGAAAGGGAAAAAACACTCAATGAGCTACGGCAGGTTATTGCGCGCCAGGATTCTATTACAAACCGCTTGAACAATGTATTGAGAGATGCTTTGCTCGGATTTAAATCAGATGAGTTGTAAGTTGAAATTAAAAACGGGAAAGTTTATGTTTCAATGTCCGATAAATTATTGTTTAAATCAGGCAGCGCTGCAGTTGAAGAAAAAGGAAAGGAAGCCATTAAATTGCTGGCCGGTGTGCTTGACAAAAACCCGGATATCGATATTCTGATTGAAGGTCACACTGACAATGTGCCAATTAAAACCGCTGTTTACCGCGACAACTGGGATTTAAGCGTTGCTCGTGCCACTTCAATTGTGCGGATTTTAACCGATGAATATAAAATTGTACCAACCCGTTTAACTGCTTCAGGGAAAGGGGAATTTTGGCCACGGGCAACAAATGAAACTCCCGAAGGCAGGGCAAGCAACCGTCGTACCGAAATTATTTTATCGCCAAAACTCGATGAAATTATGCAGTTGTTAAAAACGAATTAATAGATTATGAAAGCAGCAATTTATACAAAATACGGTCCGCCTGAAGTTGTTCAAATATTGGAAATTGACAAACCGGTGCCAAATGACAATGAAGTGCTGATAAAAGTAATGGCTTCAACTGTAAACCGCACTGATTGTGGATTCCGAAGTGCACAATATTTTATTTCAAGGTTTTTTAGCGGATTATTTGTGCCAAAATACAAAACACTCGGGAACGAATTTTCAGGAGTTATAGAAGCAATTGGGAAAGGTGTTTCAGCTTTTCAGGTTGGCGACAAGGTATTTGGCTACAACGATATTAAGTTTGGCGCTCATGCTGAATACATGACAATTGCAGAAAATGAAGCAATTACAACTATGCCTGCGAATTTTAATTTCGCTGAAGCAGCGCCTTTAACCGAAGGTGGACATTACGCTTTGTGTGATATTCGGGCAGCAAATGTAAAAGCCGGGCAAAATGTGCTGATAAACGGTGCAACCGGCGCAATTGGTTCAGCAGCACTGCAGCTTGTTAAATATTTTGGGGCAAATGTTACTGCTGTTGGAAACACAAAAAATATGGAATTGCTAAAATCACTTGGAGCAGATTATGTAATTGATTACCTGCAGGAAGATTTTACAAAAACTGACGGGAAATTCGACTTTATTTTTGATGCTGTCGGAAAAAGTTCGTTTTCGAAATGCAAGCCACTTCTCAAAGAAAAGGGATTTACATTTCAACCGAGCTTGGCAAAAACAGTGAAAATATTTTTTATGCTCTGACAACCCCGATTTTCAGCGGAAAAAAGTATTGTTTCCCCTGCCAACAATTAAAAAAGATGACGTTGTTTTTTTAAAAGAACTGGCCGAAGCCGGAAAATTTAAGCCGGTAATCGACAGAAAATACAAATTGGATCAGATTGTTGAAGCTTATAAATACGTTGAATTGGGACAAAAAACCGGGAATGTGGTTATTACATTCGAAAATTAGCAAAGTACAGAATATGAATAAATTGACCTTCATTTTTACCTCCACTTTTCTTTTTCTGATTTCATGTAACACAAAACCTGATAAAATTCAGATTGAAACATGGAAAAATGAAATTCGCGAAACAGAACAAAATTTTTCTAAAATGGCAGGAGAAGAGGGCATTCATAAAGCATTTACAACTTTTGCAGCAGAAGATGCTATGCTGATGCGGAACAACAAAATCATAGAAGGTTTAAAAAGTATCGATGAACATTATATAAATCAAAATTCAAAGGGACTTTCGTGGTCGCCTGATTTTGTGGATGTTGCAGCTTCGGGTGATTTAGGTTACACCTACGGACATTATATTTTTTCTTATATCGATTCAACGGGAAAGTTGGATGCAGATACCGGCATTTTTCATACGGTCTGGAAAAAACAATCTGATGGAACCTGGCGTTTTGTGTGGGATTAAATCAAGATATTTGAAAAGTAAGCAACTGTGAAATCGAAAGCTTTATTTTGTTTTGCAACAGTTCGAATTTCCAGTCATTTTCAATTTTTAATAATTTTAGGGAAATTTATGAAATGAATAATTCCGGTATCGAAATATTTAAATCAGAGGATGGGAAAACTCAGGTTCAGGTAGTTTTGGAAAAAGAAACGGTTTGGTTGAACTTGAATCAAATGGTCAATTTGTTTCAACGAGATAAATCAGTTATTTCGAGGCATCTGAATAATATTTTCAAAGAAAAAGAGCTGGAAAGAATGGCAACTGTTGCAAATTTTGCAACAGTTCAAACAGAGGGAGAAAGAGAAATAAAAAGAGAAATTGAATATTTCAATCTTGATGTAATTATTTCTGTTGGATATCGGGTAAAATCAAAGCGTGGTGCGCAATTCAGGATTTGGGCAAACCGAATATTAAAGGAGTATTTGATTCAGGGATATTCATTAAATGAAAAACGGCTTATTCAACAAAATGAACTATTAAAGGATTTACGTGAATCAGTAAAAATTCTTGGAAACGTTTTAAAATTCAAAGCTCTTTCGAACGATGAAAGTGTAGGTCTTTTAAAAATTATCTCAGATTATGCCTATGCCTTGGATATTTTGGACCAATATGATTATCAAAGTCTGCAAATTCATGCCACATCTGGCAAAGAAATATACCAGTTAACTTATGATGAAGCCATTAAACAGATTGAATTGGCAAAGAAATATTACGGTAACAGTGAACTTTTGGAAATGAAAAAGATGATTCGTTTAAAAGTTCAATAGCAACTATTTATCAAACTTTTGATGGAACAGATTTGTATCCAAGCATCGAAGAAAAGGCAGCTAATCTGTTATATTTTATAACTAAAAACCATTCTTTTACGGATGGAAACAAACGAATTGCTGCTTTTCTTTTCCTTTATTTTATGGAAAAAAACAGCATTCTTTACGATGAAAAAGGGAACAAACGCATCGCCGACAATGCACTTGTGGCTTTAACTTTAATGATTGCAGTGAGCAGACCGGAAGAGAAAGATGTGATGGTAAAGTGGCAATCAACCTCATTAACCAAGAAAATTAACAAAAACAATAAAACCTGATTAGATGCAAACCAACGCACAACTCGAACTTGCTTTCAACTTTGTTCAATACACGGGGCAAAATATTTTTTTAACCGGAAAAGCAGGGACCGGCAAAACAACATTTCTGAAAAGTTTAAAAGAAAAATCACCAAAACGAATGATTGTTGTTGCTCCAACAGGTGTTGCTGCAATTAACGCGGGAGGTGTTACAATTCACTCATTTTTCCAACTGTCATTTGCACCACAAATCGGCATCGAAAATGAGCAGGTCAGGCAAATGCGTTTCAACAAAGAAAAAATCAATATCATCCGCAGCCTCGATTTGCTTGTAATTGACGAAATTAGTATGGTTCGTGCTGATATTTTGGATGCAATCGACCGTGTGATGCGACGGTTTAAAAACGGTCGAAAACCCTTTGGTGGTGCGCAGGTTCTAATGATTGGCGATTTGCAGCAATTGGCGCCAGTAATAAAAAATGAGGAGTGGAATTTGTTAAGACGTGAATACGAAACCATCTATTTTTTCAGCAGCAAGGTTTTGCAGGAAACAAAGTTTGTCAGCATCGAATTGAGACACGTTTTCAGGCAGCAGGATGATAAATTTATTGCCATTCTCAACAAAGTGCGCGACAATAAACTCGATCAGGAAGCGGTTATTGCATTGAATAAAAGACATCTGCCAAATTTTCAACCCAACGATATTGACGGATATATTACGCTTTGCACCCACAATGTTCAGGCCGACAGAATAAACGAAGCAAAATTGAGGTCAATTCAATCAAAAGCCCAGGTTTTCACGGCACGGATTGAAGGAAAATTTCCTGAATATTCGTACCCCACTGAATTTGAGTTAAAATTAAAAATTGGAGCTCAGGTTATGTTTGTAAAGAACGATCCCTCGTCTGAAAAACTATTTTACAACGGGAAAATTGGGATGATTACTGATATTGAAGACGATACGGTTTTTGTACGCTGTCCCGATGATGATGATGAAATTGCAGTTACTCCGCTGCTTTGGGAGAATGTAAAATATTCAATCGATGAAATAACCTCAGAAATAAAGGAAGAAACGGAAGGTTCATTTAATCAGGTTCCATTAAAACTTGCCTGGGCAATTACAATTCATAAAAGTCAGGGTTTGACTTTTGAACGTGCCATTATTGATGCAGAAGCTTCTTTTGCGCATGGCCAGGTTTACGTTGCACTCAGCCGATGCAAAACATTGGAGGGTATGGTTTTAAGTACTCCCATTTCAACCCGGAGTATAATTAATGACGGAACTGTAAGTGGTTTTATTCAGGATGTTGAAAAAAATCAGCCCGGAGAAAAGGAGTTGATTTCGGCCAGATTAGCTTTTCAAAATGAATTATTGACCGAGCTTTTCAGGTTTAACTTTATATCCTATTTGATAAATAACATCAACAAACTGATGGTTGAAAATGCGTCTGCTTTGCCCGAAATTTTGGTTGATCAAATGAAAAAAATGCAAATCGAGGCTTCAACGGATTTGACAGATGTTGCAGAGAAATTTCAAAATCAAATCAATCAGCTTTTAGCGTTTCAACCTAATGCTGAGCAAAATGCCAGATTGCAGGAACGTGTTTCAAAAGCAGCCGGATATTTTGAGGAAAAATTAAAAATCATTGTAATTGATGGTTTGGCAAAAGCTGATTTGGAGGTTGATAACAAAACTTTGCGCAAGCAAATTAACAATTCCACTTCACGACTTTTGGAAGAAACCGAAACAAAATTAGCCGGTTTTGAAGTTTGTAAAACGGGTTTCGATGTTAAAAAGCTTTTGGATGCACAGGCAAAAGCGCTCATCGATAACAACCAGCCCACTGCAAAAAAGAGAAAAGTAAAAGAAATTTTGGATCCGGATAATATTCCGCATCCGCAGTTGTATGCATTGCTCCGCTCGTGGCGATACGAAAAAGCTTCAGAAATGGGAGTGCCGGTTTATATGGTTTTCTCGCAAAAAGCCTTGAATGAACTTGTTAATTATCTGCCTACCGATTCAGCAACTTTGCAATTAATTAATGGTATGGGCGCAAAAAAAATAGAGCAGTTTGGCGCCGATATCGTTCAAATGATACAACATTATTGCAACGAAAATAACATTGAAAAGGGTGAAATTCCGCTGAAAGAAAATCCCCGGAAAGAGAAGAAAATCAAGATTGACAAAAAAAGCAAGTTTTGATCTTTTTAAATCAGGAAAAACTATTGTTGAAATCGCGAAGGAAAGAGGATTTGCAGCCTCAACAATCGAAAGTCATTTGGCACATTATGTGGGATTGGGAGAGCTGGATGTAAAGCAATTTTTGAATGATGAAAAGCTCAAAAAGATTGTCGGATATTTTAAATCGGTTGAAAACAAAGGTTTTAATGAAGCAAAAAATCATTTTGGCGATGCGGTAAGTTACAGTGAGTTACGGATGGGTTTGAGTTATCTGGAAAGTTTGAAATAGTTGCTATTCCACATAAACCGAGACAATCGATTTCAAATTCTCATACGTATTTGCCAGTACTTCAGCGAGTTCGTTTTTTGAAAACCATCTTATTTCTGTAATGTTTTCATTTGTTTCAGGAGTTCCGTTTTCGATGCCCGAATAACTCATTTCAAACCAAAAGGTTTCTTTTAAAATAAATTGTCCCAACGTTTTTTATAAGGCGATTGATAAATATGGAAAGTTGAAGGAAGATTTTTTATTATGCTGTGGCCGACAATTCCGCATTCTTCAGCAACTTCCCGAATCGCAGCTTCTTTTGCTGTTTCTCCAAAGTCAATTTTTCCTTTTGGCAAATCCCATTTTCCGTTGCGAAAAATAAAAAGCATTTTTTCATTTCGAATAATAACACCACCGGCTGCAGAAATTTGCTTAAAAACGGGCAAAAACATTTCATTCCAAAATATTTCTGGTTGAGGATGAATTAAAATAGCCGAATGTGTTTGCCTGGCAGCAAAATCCTGGAACCAGTTTTTTACATCTTTAACAGAATTCAAATTTTCGATTATCATTTCATCTTTAAGAATTGGTGCATTCCTACTTCCGGTAATTACTATCTTCCTGTCATTAAAAAAAACTTTATACATTTGTTTTCGAATTAAAATTGTACAAAAATATGGAATCTGTTCAAATCGAAGTAACAAAAAAATTACTTGAAATCAACACTATAAAAATACAGCCAACAAATCCTTTTACCTGGGCATCAGGCTGGAAATCACCCATTTATTGCGACAACCGTAAAATTTTATCGTATCCCAAAACCCGCACATTTATTCGCGACAGGTTTGTAGATGTGGTACGCAAAAAATATCCCGAAGCAGAAGTAATTGCAGGTGTTGCAACAGGTGCAATTGCAATTGGTGCGCTGGTTGCCGAGGTACTCGGATTACCTTTTATTTACATCCGTTCGAAGCCAAAAGGTCATGGTTTGGAAAACCTGATTGAAGGAGATTTAAACCCAAACCAAAAAGTTGTAGTTATCGAAGATTTGGTTTCAACCGGAATAAGCAGTTTAAATGCTGCCGAAGCAGTAAACAATTACGGTGCAGTTGTAATTGGGATGGTAGCCATTTTTACCTACAACTTTCCACATGCCAACAACAATTTTAAGAAAGCGGGTATTGAATTGACCACACTTGGCAATTATCAGGTTTTAATTGATACTGCCGTTGAACTTGGTGAAATTACACCGGATCAGGTTGAAACTTTAATGAAATGGCGCGAAGACCCTGCTATTTGGGGAAAATAGAAAATTATAATGAGCTTAAATAAATACACTAGCGGAACGAAAGTAGTAAATCACAACGAGCAGGTTGTTTTCAATTACCTTTCAAATTTCAATAATTTGTCGGGATATTTAAACTCGGGACTGATAGAAAAGATTACCGAGAAAATACCTCAAATAAAGATAACCGAATTTTCTTCGGATCAGGATTCGTGCAAGTTTAAAATTACCGGACTTGGACTGGCAGAAATCCGCATTGTAAACCGCGAACCTTTTAAAACCATTAAAGTTGAAAGCTCAGATGGACTTCCACTAAGTTTCACATTTTGGATTCAATTGATGCCGGTTGATAATTTTACTACCAAAATGCGTTTAACATTGCACGCCGAAATGAGCATGATGATAAAAATGATGGCGGGCGACAAACTTGCTGAAGGAATTGATAAATTGGCGGATACACTTTCCGCTTTGCCTTATCAGTAAAAAATACAGCCCCCATCCCGACCTTCCCCCGAAGGAGGAAGGAGAAAAAACGTTCCGAATAAATTTACGATAATTCATAGTATAACTCCAGGTCATGTTTTGAATAGAAACACTTTTTATTTATTCTGAACTCTAAAACTCTGAACTCAAGTCTTCAAGTCTCTAAACTCTGAACTTTCCTTATATCACAAACTCCACTTCCTTAAACATATATTCTGAAATTGAACCATTCCTTTCTTCAAGAATTAACTGGCCAAATTCGCCAATTCTGTTAATTCTTGCTTCAAATTGTATTCCCTGTTTCGCAAACATGGCCCATTCATTTGCCCTGTAAAGTTGATTGATATAAGCTGAATCAATTTCATCAAAACCCCCTTTTTCAGTATTTGATACCAGTGAATCATGTTATCAAAAATAGTTTCGGCAATGTTTTCAATCTCGTAATCTTTTGTTGAAACCTGTTTTAACGAAACAGGATTGGGAGCGTCAGTCACAAATAATTCCTGATTTAAATTCAATCCAATACCAATTATTGATGAGGAAAGGTTATGCCCTTTTATTGCGTTTTCAATTAAAATACCTGCAACTTTCTTATTATCAATATAAATATCGTTTGGCCATTTTATTGTTATTCCGCTTGTTTCAGTTTTCAGGAAATCAACTATGGAAAGACTGGCAATTTTCGAAAGATAAAATTGCTTAGCAGCTGAAAGAAAATCAGGAAACAAAATGATACTCGCCAAAAGGTTTTTTCCCGGTTCACTTTCCCAGCTGTTTCCCTGCTGTCCTTTGCCCTTTTTCTGGTATTGTGCCAAAACGACAGTACCATGTTCTGCCGCTTTAGACAAAACAAGTTGGTTGGCATAGTTGTTGGTAGATTCGACTTCGGTTAAAAAGATGGTGTTTTTGCCTGTCATCATTTATAGATTTAGCTTGTAAAAATAGGGTGTTTGTTGAATGTAAAGTTTGATAATCAACAAAATGATTTTAAAAACGCAAATTACTTAAAATAAGACTAAGGCAAAAAGATTATCTTTGCAGGGAATATTAAATTTATGACGAAGGAAACAACAGAAACAGAAAAAATACTTGACGGAGTTCTGGAAGGGATACAAAGGATTAAAGGAAAGGAGATTACCATTGTTGATTTAAACACAATAAACCACACTGAATGTGGTTATTTTGTTATCTGCCACGGGACTTCGACTACTCAGGCCAACTCAATAGCCCAATCAGTTGAAGAAACAGTGAGAGAAGCAACAGGAGTTGATGCATGGCATAAAGATGGTTACCGGAATTCAATTTGGATTTTACTCGATTATGGCGATATTATGGTACACGTATTTCAGAAAGATGCAAGGGATTTTTACAATCTGGAAGGTCTTTGGGCCGATGCCAAAACAACAAAAATTAAAGAAGACAATTAATATATCATGACAGATAACAAGGAGAAAAAAGAAAACAAAAACCAGAATAATCCTTTCAACCAGTTTAATCCGAACCGGAAAAATGATGGAAAAGGGCCAAAATTCAATGCTTATTGGATCTATGGTTTAATTGCTATCGTATTTATTGTGGTGCAGTTTTATTTCAGTACAAGCCGCGGGCCTGTAAAAACAACATGGAACGAAGTTCGTTCAACAATGCTTGCCAATGGCGATATTGAAAGGATTGTTGTTGTAAACGACAAAATGGCCACCATTTATATTAAAAAAGATAAGCTCGAAAAGTATAAAACAGAGTTTGATTCAAATTTTGCAAAGCCGGCTGAAACAGGGCCGCATTTTACTTTTAATATTGGTTCGGTTGAAACATTCGAGAATAATTTAAAGGAAGCGCAGGGCAGCGAAACAAATAATATTTCACTTGAATATAAGGAAGAACGAAATTGGGCCGGCGAAATACTTTGGACTATCGGGCCGTTTGCACTGATTATTTTGCTTTGGTGGTGGATTTTCAGAAGGATGAGCCGCGGTGGCGGTGGCGGTGCCGGAGGTATTTTTAGCGTAGGAAAATCGCAGGCAAAAATATTTGACAAAGACCAAAAAGTTTCGACAACTTTTAAAGATGTTGCCGGACTTACCGAAGCCAAACAGGAGGTTGTTGAAATTGTTGAATTCCTTAAGAATCCGGAGAAATTTACAAAACTGGGTGGTAAAATACCAAAAGGCGCTTTGTTGGTTGGCCCTCCCGGAACCGGAAAAACATTGCTCGCAAAAGCAGTGGCAGGTGAAGCTGAAGTTCCGTTTTTCTCTATGTCTGGTTCCGATTTTGTTGAAATGTTTGTTGGCGTGGGAGCATCGCGTGTTCGCGATTTATTTAAACAGGCAAAGGAAAAAGCGCCATGTATCGTTTTTATCGACGAAATTGACGCAATTGGCCGTGCCCGTGGAAGGAATCCCAACATGGGCAGTAATGATGAGCGCGAAAATACACTCAACCAGTTGCTCACCGAAATGGATGGTTTCGACACAAATACCGGTGTAATCATTCTTGCAGCTACAAACCGTGCCGATATTCTCGACCGCGCTTTAATGCGTGCCGGTCGCTTCGACAGGCAAATTCATGTTGAATTGCCCGATTTAAATGAAAGAGCCGAGATTTTCAATGTGCACCTTCGTCCATTGAAATTGAGCCAGGATTTAAAAGTTGATTTTCTGGCTAAACAAACTCCCGGTTTTTCAGGTGCCGATATTGCTAACGTGTGTAATGAAGCAGCTTTGATTGCAGCCCGTAAAAACCATGAGTCGGTTGATAAACAAGATTTTCTGGATGCAGTTGACCGGATTGTTGGTGGACTTGAAAAGAAAAATAAAATCATTTCAATTAACGAGAAAAAAACAATCGCATATCATGAAGCTGGTCACGCAACAATTAGCTGGCTGCTGGAATATGCACACCCGCTTGTAAAAGTTACGATTGTACCACGTGGAAAAGCGCTGGGAGCTGCCTGGTATTTGCCCGAAGAACGGTCAATTACTACAAAAGATCAACTTCTTGATGAAATGTGTTCAGCTCTTGGAGGCCGTGCTGCCGAGCAACTTGTTTTCAAAAAAATATCATCAGGTGCACAAAACGATTTGGAAAAAATTACCAAACAGGCTTACGCAATGGTTAGCATATTTGGTATGAGCGAAAAAGTTGGAAATGTAAGTTATTATGATTCTACTGGTCAGTCCGACTACTCTTTTACAAAACCATACAGCGAAAAAACTGCCCAGTTGATAGACGAGGAAGTAAAAGTGCTTATTGATGCTCAATATATTCGTGCGCTTGAAGTTTTAAAGAATAACTCAAAAGGGCATGAAAAACTGGCTAATCTTCTTCTTGAAAGAGAAGTAATTTTCAGTGAAGATTTGGAAGAAATTTTTGGAAAACGACCCTGGGATAAAAAACATGTTATCCCCGAGAATGGACTTACCGAAACGGTAAAGAATACCGGCGATGAAAGCAAAATTTCCCAATCGCAGGAAAAAGAAACTTTGGATGACAAAAAAACAATAGCTTAATCATGAATCCGGCCCGGGAAGAAATTATGAAAAAACTGAGAACGGCTGTTCATCAGGTTCCTGAAAAACCGGATTTTGACTTACCCATTTACCATTCTATTGATTTGCCTTTGGAGCTTGCTTTCAAGGAAAACTTAGAAAAGGTAAATGGGTTTGTTCATTTATTTACTTCGGAAGAAGAACTGTTTTCAGAGTTAAAAAAGCTTCTCTCTTCGTATAAAAAGGAAGTTATTTTTTGCAATGAAGATGAAATCAGCGGTCAGTTAAATTCTTTCGGAATACAATTTCAGCAAAGTTCAGTATTATCAGATGAAATTGAAGTTGGAATTACCGGCTGCGAGTTTCTTATCGCACACACCGGATCGGTTATGGTAAGTTCGGCTCAAAAAGGCGGACGGCAAATGTTTGTTTATCCACCGCTTCACATTGTTATCGCCAAAAAAGATCAGTTGGTTGATTATCTTGAAAAGGCTTATTCAGGAATAAGTGAAAGATATGCCGAAAATTTTCCTTCTCAAATTGCCATAATAACCGGTCCCAGCCGCACGGCTGACATCGAGAAAACCCTTGTACTTGGGGCACATGGACCGCGGGAATTAAGGGTGTTTCTGGCTTGAAGTATTGATATTGACTTAAATTTGTAAGGAAATTTCAATGTCGGGTATTTTTTTGAGTTGAATTGCAAATATAAAATGTACACATATAAAATACCAGAGAGGAAGAAGGTGGATTTACCGTTACTGTTCCTGCGTTGCCAGGTTGTGTAACCTA
Organism: Draconibacterium sp.; assembly: GCA_016705335.1. Classification (GTDB taxonomy): domain Bacteria; phylum Bacteroidota; class Bacteroidia; order Bacteroidales; family Prolixibacteraceae; genus Draconibacterium. Next base: position 136,326 of record JADIYN010000001.1, read on the forward strand.
CGGTGAAAATGTTGATGAAGCCATCGATATGGCAAAAGAAGCCATCCAACTGTATCTTGAAGAGTTAAAAGAACGCGGAGAAACAATTCCTAATGCGACTTTAACAAAAACTCAACATGGAAAACCTGGAAAAGCATTCGCTTAATTAACCTGAAAATAAAGGAAAAAGGAATTAAAATTACCGACCTGTCAACGAAAATAGGGATGCATCCGAATTCATGGCCAAAATGATTGCATCGGGCCAAATCAAGCTCGACCGTTTAAAACTGATATCCGAATTACTAGGGTATAATTTCCTTAGGGCACTGGCCGACCAGATCGAGTAAATGATCCACCAAAATATACATGGAAGCAGCGACCTGGAACGTCTCCGCGAATGGAAATCGAAAATGCCATACTTTTAAAGGTGCTGGGGAAATAAGTTGATGCATGTTCTCCCTCCGCACAGTTATTTTAGTGTAACAATCATGATTATCTGTAAGTGCAGGGTGCGGGAAGTGATTTCAGAAAAACCTTATTTTCCATATTTTAAAACCTTAGTAGAAAATTTTCTCTTCTCCCGGTTTCAACCTTATTTACTTCTAAAAACTTTCTATTTCAGGCTTCCATTTATTTTTTACATTTGCAAATTGAAAAAACAGGACAGGATTGATTAAAAAAAACCTGAAACATTGAAAGTACTTGTAAAAAGAAGTTTAACCGGAATCGCCTTCGCAGCAATTATGCTTGCTGGAATATTAATTCACCAGTATATTTTTGCAACAGTTTTCGCCATTTTCCTGATGTTTACACTTTTTGAATTTTATAAAATTAGCGAAAACATTGGCTACGAACCCTCCGTAAAAATCGGGTTAATTTGCAGTTTTCTGCTGTTTGTTATTTTCTTTTTGGCAGCAAGTCACGTTATCCCAAAAGAATATATCTATTTATCCATCTTAATACCGCTGTTCACGCTGCTTCCCGATTTGTTCGACAAACGGAAAAACGGCTTTAAAAACAGCATGATTACAATAGCCGGGATAATTTATATTGCTCTTCCGTACAGTTTATTAAGTTTTTTAATTTACCCGGAAATGATTCCGGTTCTCAGTTTTATCCCTGGGTTTTAATGGGCATATTTTTTATTATCTGGATTTACGATTCGATGGCATATGTTTTTGGGTCGATGCTGGGGAAACACAAAATTTGTGTACGGATTTCTCCAAAAAAATCGTGGGAAGGATTAATCGGAGGGACTGTATTTGCTGTAATTACAGGCATTGTAAACTCTTTGTTTTTTGATGAACTCAGCTTAATAAACTGGGTGGTAGTTGCTTTGCTGATTGTAGCTTTTGGTACTTCGGGCGATTTTTTCGAATCGAAACTAAAACGTGAAGCAGGAGTAAAAGACTCAGGAAACATTTTGCCGGGCCACGGCGGAATGCTCGACCGCTTTGATACGATGCTTTTTGCCGCCCCCGTAATTTTTGTTTGGATTACTTTATTTGGAAATATTTAAAGGGGATGAAGATTCATAAAGAAGGGATAAAAATCATCCCAATTGCATTTTTCGCGATTGCAGTTTTAGATGTAATCATTTATATTTTTTTACAGGATTACCTGATTTTTTATTTTCTGATGGCGGTTTCGCTTGTGTTGGCAGCATTGGTTGTTTACTTTTTCAGGGTCCCGAAACGCTTGATTATGCAGGATGAAAAGCATGTTCTTGCTCCGGCTGATGGTAAAATTGTTGAAATTAAGGAAGTTTTTGAAGAAGAATATTTTAAAGACAAGCGCATACAGATTTCAATTTTTATGTCGCCGCTGAATGTGCATCAAAACCGCGCGCCCATTGGAGGGAAATCACTTTTATAAAACATCACCGGGGAGCTTATTATCCGGCGTTTGTCGAAAAATCATCACACCTGAACGAACGGTGTTCAACAGTTTTTAAAACAAAAAGCGGCACTGAAATTTTATCGCGGCAAATTGCCGGCACAGTTGCCCGACGCATTTGTACCTATAAAAAACCCGGCGATTTTGTTGAACAGGGCGCTGAATACGGATTTATCAGGTTTGGATCAAGGGTCGATGTTTTTTTACCGCTTGATGCAAAAGTTGCGGTTGAATTGGGTGTAAATCCGGTTGGTGGGAAAACAATTTTAGCTACTATATAATTCTTTGTTTTGAAAAAAATCATCAGTCAAATACCAAATTTTATAACCTCACTCAACTTGGTTTCAGGTTCGGTGGCTGTTATTTTTGCCATCGACGGGCATTTGGTTTGGGCAGCCATTTTTATTTGTGCCGCGGCTGTTTTCGACTTTCTGGATGGTTTTGCAGCGCGTGCGTTAAAAGCTTATTCTGAAATAGGGAAAGAACTGGATTCTCTGGCTGATGTTGTTTCGTTTGGCGTTGCGCCGGGCGCTATTCTTTTTACTTTGCTCGAATTCTCACTCTTTGGGAAAAACGATCCCATCCACGAAATCAGCGGGAAGTGGTTTGAGTGGCTGATACTTTTTTCAGCATTTCTTTTACCTGTTTTTGGCGCCATCAGGTTGGCACGGTTTAACACAAACACGAGCAATGAAAATTTTTTCCGCGGGTTGCCTATTCCTGCCAACGGATTGTTTTGGGCAGCAATGGGATTAATGCTCCAATCGCCAAAATATGCCGAATTCCTGCCATTGGTTTACTCAACAAAAAACCTCGTGATCCTTGGAATCTTTATGTCGGGAATGATGGTATTAACTATGCCCATGTTTTCGATGAAACCAAAATCACTGCGTTTTGGTGAAAACTGGTATCGTTACCTTTTCCTTGGTTTATCAGTTGTTCTCCTGATTGTTTTTAACATTTACGGACTGGCATTTATCATTTTCCTTTACATTCTGCTGAATGCTGTTTTTTACCTGCTGAAGGTAAAATTCTGAAAATTTCCAATAAAAGAACTTCTCATTTCCCCAAGGACCCTCTGTCGATAACTTAGACATAATAACAATCATTAAAATCTAACCAAATTTCAACAATTAAATACTTTAAAAATGCGAATCAGAACTAAATTATTTCTGCTACTAACTCTATTCTTGCTTTCATGCAAAACAGAAAGACATGATGAAGGACTTTACGTCCAACCGGTGAACGGAGACGAATACGATGATTATAATTCACGGTTCATGAACTTATTTCATGGCGTCTTCAAAAAGAAAGTCGGTGTGGATTTTGATATGTTGAAAAGGTTTAGTTTAATTGATGGAAGTAAGAGTAAAATGAATTTGCTCTAAATAACTGGGAAGATAATTATACATTGCAAAATTAATACCGAAGGAAATGAGTTAGGTCCTAACTTGATTTCTCAGGGTGAAATTAATGGTGGTTCTTCCAACAATAAAAACTATAATGGGTTTATATTAATTTATTCAACTGATATAACAGGAAATCAAGACATAAATTTTCTCCATAATTTGGATTCAGAAGAATTTAACCAACCAATACCCGTTAGTTTTTAAATCCCCCCAATATGGGGGGGCTTTTCCCCCTTTTCACAAAAAATTTTGCTTTGTACTTTTGCTCAAACGGAAGATGTAGATAAACGAGGTATTCTTGGCGATATAAAACAATTTAAAGATAGTATTTTATCATCAGACTTTGCCCTTTTATTTGAATATGGTGTTTTTCAAACGCCCTGGCGGATTTGGGTTGATTGTATTATTCTTATTTGAAAATGGAAACTGCGGGACCTGTAAATTGGAGCACCGATAAATACAAAGTTCGACGAGTACCGCCGATTTTAAAACCTATGCTGGATTTTAACAAACCCCCCCCGGGGGGAAAGGAAGGATTTGTTTTTTTAAGGGGAAAAAAACAAAAAAGGGTATTGAAGAAAGTTTAAAACCATTTAAAGCCTGATTAGACCGGAGTTTTAGTTAATAATATTGGTTCTACTGCTAATCTGAAAAATAATTTGAGTTTTAAAATTAGAAAAAGCCCCTGAAAACGGAAGAAAGTATTTTCCTTTGGAAAATATTAATAATACACCATGACAAATTAAAATTCCGCAATCAGAGGCCAGTTTCTATTTATTTCTTTGTTAAAATGTTTTACAGTTTATTCAACAACAAAAACGGAAAGATGTTTTTGAGAGGCGGAAAAAAACTCTAATATGTCTGATTAATTACATAATCGCAACACAACACAAAATATAGATTTTTCTTTCGGTTCCCCTCCTTCGGAGAGTTTATCCCGATGTATCGGGAGGTTAGGGGAGGCTTTTCTATTTCAGTGGTGCAGCAAATTTCAACACGTCATCAGCGGTAATATTCTGGTCGCATAAAATAATCAGCCTTTCAATTACATTCCGAAACTCACGGATATTTCCTGTCCAGGTTATTTTCTGCAACTCGGCTATGGCATCATCTGATATTGATTTTACCGGCATTCCGTATTCGTCGCAAATAACTTGAATAAAGTGGTTGGCTAAAGTGGAATATCATCCAGGCGTTCGTTTAACGCAGGAACATGGATTAGGATCACGCTCAGCCTGTGGTACAAAATCTTCCCTGAAATTATTTTCTGCAATTTCTGCTGAAAGGTTTTTGTTTGTTGCAGCTACAACACGCACATCAACTTTTATGTGTTTGTCACCACCAACACGGCTTATAATGCTTTCCTGCAAAACACGTAAAACTTTTGCCTGCGCTGAAAGACTCATATCACCAATTTCATCAAGAAATAATGTTCCTCCGTTTGCCTGTTCAAATTTCCCAATGTGTTGTTTTACCGCCGAAGTAAACGCCCCTTTTTCGTGTCCGAATAATTCACTTTCAATCAGTTCAGAAGGAATTGCTGCACAATTTACTTCGATAAACGGACCTGAAGAACGGTTGCTTTGGTCGTGAATGCGGCGGGCAACCAACTCTTTTCCGCTACCATTTCCACCTGTAATTAAAACTCTTGCATCGGTTTTTGCTACACGATCGGCCATGTCAACTACAACTTTTAAAGCTTTCGATTCGCCTATGATTTCATATTTTTTATTGACTTTCTTTTTAAGGATTTTGGTTTCGGTAACCAAATTTGATTTGTCCATCGCATTGCGGATTGTAATCAGTAAGCGGTTCAAATCCAGAGGTTTTTCAATATAATCAAAAGCGCCCTTTTTAATCGATTCAACTGCTGTATCGATATTCCCGTGGCCCGAAATCATTACAACCGGGGTGTCGGGAGAAATCTGAACAAGTTGTTCAAGCACTTCAATGCCATCCATTCCGGGCATTTTAATATCGCAAAGAACAACGTCGAAACTGTTTCCCTTTACTTTTTCAATTCCTTTTATCCCATCTTCCGCCAAATCAACCGTGTATTTTTCGTATTCAAGTATATCTTTCAAAGTGTTGCGGATACTTCTTTCATCATCAATAACCAATATTTTCGACATGTGCTTTTAAGTATTGAAATTAAAGTTGTAAAAATAGTGTAAGTTGTACGGAAATAAAACCGAATAGAAAAAGAAATTGAATTTGACAATTATCCTTTTCAAATTATTGAATAAGTTTGAAGTCGAGGTAATCGTAATTCATATTTCCGTGCGACACAGTTTTTAATGTGATTACATGAACTCCTTTTTTCAGTTTCACTGTTGTTAAAGAATCGATGCGGTTCCAGTGGTGCCATTGCCGCCAGTCAACCGGTTCCTTGTCGTTTCGGGTTGAAGGGATTTTTAGTTCCGAAGTCAGAGGCTTTCCGTCCAAATCAAGCGCAATTCCGCCATCGCCGCTGGCTGTGTACATGATTCCAATCGAATATTTTCCGGTTTTATTTATTTTGATGGTGTAGTTAATCCACTCGCCGGGCTCAGTCCAACCCGCATAATGCTGGTCTTTTTCAGGTTCCACAGGTTAAATGCATTGTTGTCGATGGCTGGGTCCTGAAACTTGGTGTACGAAATATCAACTCCTTCATTCATCCTGAATTCGTTGAGCAAAGTTCCGTTTGCCGGATTTAACCTCCCGCTACCATTATTCACTGAGTCGGTATCATGATAAGCAACACCTTCACCACCTGTATCGTAAAGCTCGCATTGAATTTTCCCTGGAATTTGCTGAATTTTGCCGTTCCAGGCTTTACCCGAGTAGTTTTTTTGTGCATTGGTTTGTGCCGCAAATGCAATTAAAATTGCAGTGCAAATAAGGGCAAGTTGATTTAAACGATTCTTCATTTTTTGATTTTTATTATTTTATTACTTCAAAACTTTCTTTCAGATAATCGGCTGAATTTCGTCCCACCTGAACTTCAAATTCGCCGGGCTCAACAATGCGTTTCATGTCCAAACCATAATACTGCAATTTGTCGGCAGTAATCAGGAATTTTACTGTTTTTGTTTCTCCTTTTTTGAGGTTAATCCGGGTAAAATCCTTCAGTTCCTGAACGGCCGGGTAAACCGAACTAACCATGTCGCGAATGTAAAGCTGAACGATTTCGTCGCCATCCATTTCTCCGGTATTGGTAACATCAATAGTGACTTCAACTGAATCGGCCGCGGTTATTTTTTTCTTATTCAATTTCAGATTTGCGTACTTGAAAGTGGTGTAACTCAATCCAAAGCCAAACGGATAAAGCAGTGAATATTCCCCATCGATATATGGACTTTCGTGTATATAAGGTTTCCGGTTGTAATAAACCGGCAACTGACCCACATGACGCGGAAAAGTTACCGCCAGTTTTCCACCCGGGTTCACTTTGCCAAAAACGACATTGGCAACCGCGGTTCCCTGTTCCTGCCCCAAATACCAGCCTTCGAGCATGGCCGGTGCATTTTCTGCCAGGTAGTTTACCGAATGTGGCCGCCCGTTGATTAACAGCACAGCTGTTTGTTTTCCCAATGCAAAAATAGCTTTGGCCAAATCCTCCTGCCGGCCCAACAAATCCAAGTCGTAAACATCGCCGGTGTGGTCTTTCCATTCTTCGCGGCAGGTCAGTTCGTTGCCACCCATTACCAGCAAAACGGCATCGCAGGTTTTTGCCAGTTCAACTGCCTTTTGAATCCTGAGATTTTCTGCTTCCAATGTTTTTTCAGGTGCTTTTATGGTTGTGTCGTTTTCGTAAATTTTGAATCCTTCGGAATAAACCACTTCAAATTTTCCTTTTCCATAAGTTGTCAATCCTTCCAAAATGCTGATTCCGGGAGAAATGTCGTTTGAATAATTGCCATAATGAACTTCGTCGGCATTGGGACCAATTACTGCCAAACGTTTGATTTTGTTATCGTTGAATGGGAGTGTACCATCGTTTTTCAGCAAAATCATTCCTTCTTCAGCAGCTTTGAGTGCAATTTGCCGATGCTTTTTTTGCATCGCCAGTTTTTCGTTTTCGCTGAATGTTTTTATGTAAGGTTGTTCAAAAAGTCCCATTATAAACTTATTTCTCAGAACACGGGCTACAGCCGAATCGAGCACCGATTCCGTTACTTCTCCTTTTCGAATCAGTTCGGGTAGTTGGCTGAAACAGTAGTCTTTCCAGCTACTTGGGCATTCAAAGTCCATCCCGCCATTGATGGCCATTTTTGCTGCCTCAGCCTGATTGAGCGCAGCGTGCTGCCGGGTTATCATGCGGTTCACCGCATCGTAATCCGAAATCACATAACCTGTAAAACCCCACTCGCCGCGCAAAACATCGTTCAGCAGCCAACTGTTGGCATGATTTGGAACACCGTCGATTTCGTTGTAGGAAGCCATCACCGTTCGCACATTTGCTTTTTTTACCGCCATTTCGAACGGATAAAATGAATTTCACGAAGTACCCGCTCCGATAAATTGCTGGGCGCCAGGTTGGTGCCACCTTCGGGTTGGCCGTGACCGGAAAAATGTTTGGCGCAGGCAATCAGGTGGTTTTCATCAATCAATGGCGAACGGCCCTGCAATCCGAGAATTGCTCCGACTCCCATTTCTGCCACGTGATACGGGTCTTCACCCAAAAACTCATCCGACCGGCCAAATCTCGGGTCTCGCAATAAATCGATTACCGGGGTTGCAGCGTGGGTGATTCCGTAACTTCGCATCTCTTTCGCCACAGCGCTGTAAACACTTTCAATCAGCTCAGGATTCCAGGTACTTCCCAATAATGGGGGAGCCGGAAAAACCGTTGATTTGTCTTCGTTACCAACAAATCCGTGGCAACCTTCACCATTCGAAATGGCCGGTATTCCCAGCCGGGTTTGTTCCATCAAATATTTCTGAACCGCATTAAAACGGGCGGCATATTCATCCTGATTCATGCGAACCTGAAATTGCAGAAAGCCGATTCCGTTTTTCACAGTGTCGCCCAATGCTGTAATAGCTTTGCTCAATATCTCCGGATTGCTGACGTCCATTTTCGGGTGCCAGATATCGATTTGTCTGCACTTTTCTTTCAAGGTCATTCTACCCAACAAATCTTTTATACGCGACTCAATTGGAGCAGCCGGGTCTTTGTAAACTGGGTTTCGGGTGGTTTGTGCGAGAAGGATTTGACTGATTAGCAGGGTTGACAGGAGAATTATGGAGAATTTTTTTCATAGGTTGATTATTTCAATATATCCAATAAATTGTTTAATGTTCTTTTTTTGCCGTCTGCTTTACAGACTGTGTAAAAACGAGTTTCTCTGACTAACTCCGGCATTTATGCCGGAGATTGAGAATGTCAACACAAATGGACTTTAGTCCAACGTGTTGATATTAAGGGCTAAAGCCCGGAGAAGCTTTTTGATGCTTAATCCCTGGCATAAATGCCAGGGTTAGTCAAATTTTGTATTTTCACATAGCCTGTGATGTCAACGGCAATATCACAAAATGTGCTATTTTATTATCCTTGCAATTTCCACCGGAACAACTTTCCCGTTTGGAATCTGAAGTTCAGCTTCGCAAGTATTGTTTTGAACGTTCAAATCGGCGCTTTCTGCAACCTCTATTTTTGCAGTTATTTTAAAGTTTCCGTTTGCAGCTTTCCAGTTGATGCCTTTTAATCCCTGTGCACAGGCAAGTTCCATTCCGCCAACCGGGATTGCAATTGATTTCGAATGGTAGTTCGCCACTTCCTTTCCATCGACATAAAAACGGATGATATGCGAATCTCCTTTGTTTGTTGCCGCAGTTCCGTTGTTGATGAGTGAAGCCATAAAAACCACTTCGTCACCCTCTTTTGGAAACGCCGGCATGGTGCGGATATTTCTCACCGAAAGGTCTGGTCTTCCTTCTGATTTGCTCAATGTAAATCCTGTTTTAAGTGGCAAATTATCAGACGAACCGCCAACCTGCACCATAAATTCGCCTTCGGGAACCTGATACGATTTTGTGGTTTCATTGTAGATATAAAGTTCTTCAGGAGAAAGCGTAAAAGTGATGGTTTTGGTTTCTCCCGGATTCAACCCGGTTTTTTGAAAAGCGCGCAGTTGTTTTACCGGCATCTGAAGTTCAGGAATAATCTTGCCTGTTGAAAGATAAAGTTGTGCCACCTCTTCACCAAAAACTTTTCCTGTATTTTTCAGGTCAAAGGAAACTTCAATGATATCACCAACTTTTGCATTTGAATTGTTAATGCGGATATTGCTGTATTCAAAAGTGGTGTAACTCAATCCGAAACCAAAGGCAAATTCAGGAGTCAGATTTTGCGAATCGAACCAGCGGTAACCAACTCCCCGGCTCACCATGTTCCTGAAATCGGGACTAATCGGAATGATTTGACTGTCGTCTTTTGGAATTGTTGCGGGTAATTTACCTGAAGGATTGTAATTCCCAAATAACACATCGGCAATGGCACGACCACCTTCCTGCCCCGGATAAAATGCATAAAGTAACCCTTTTACATTGTTGATAACCGGAGTCACACTGCAGGTTCCACCTGAAATCACCACCAAAATAATGTTCGGATTTACCTTTGCGATTTCATTGATTAATTCATTCTGCATTCCGGGCAACAAAACGGTTTGCGAAGGACGGTCTGGACGGGCAACTGCACCGCCGCCTTTTTCATCGGCTTCCTTATCGAGAAACCAGCCTTCACCTTCCACGGTGCTATCCAATCCTGCAACAAAAACCACATATTCAGCAAGTTTTGCTGCTGCAATGGCTGCTGCAAATTGTTTTTTATCAGTGTCGTTAATGTTACAGCCTTTGGCATATTTTACACGTTCATCACCCAAAACTGCACGAAACGCTTTTTCAACCGGAATCCGGTAGGAGGGGAGCACTTTCGAACTGCTGTTTCCGTCGAGCGGTAGCACTGCTGCATTTGGCCCAATCACTGCAACCGACTTTAGTTTTTCTTTGTCAAGCGGCAAAATGTTTTCGCTGTTTTTCAGCAACACCAGACTTTTCAGCCCGCTTTCGTAAACCAGTTCGCGGTGTTCTTTACTATCAATTATGGTTTGCGGAATCACGGGGACACCGTCAATCATGCCAGAAATAACCTTTGTACGAAGTACGTTTCTGGTTGCCCGGTCCACCAAAGTGCTGTCGAACTGACCATTGACAACCCCGGCTGGCAGTTCCTTTATATAAAGGTCGTTGCCCTCACAAAAATCGAGTTCCGAATTCAGCGCTTTCCCGGTATCTCCAAATCCGCCCCAGTCGCTCATGGTGTAATAGTTGAAACCCCAGTGGTCGCGCAGTAAATCCTTTATCATGTATTTATTTTCGGCACATTTATCGCCATTTACCCAATTGTAGGCACACATTATCGACAAAGCTCCGCCTGCCTGAACAGTTCTTTTCCAGTGATAGCCCCAGAATTCAACCAGACTGCGTTCATCGCTCAGGTAGTCATTTGTTCTGCGGTTAATTTCGTAGGTGTTTAAATTGTAATGTTTTACAGAGCCAAATACCGAAGTGGTGTTTTGCCCCAAAACGAATGCTTCCGAAATCCGGCCACCTAAAAATGGGTCTTCTCCAATAGTTTCAGGGGCGCGGCCAATTCGCGGGTCGATAAGCAAATCGAGTGTCGGACCGGCAATTCTGTCTCTTCTGCGTGATGCCTGTTCCATAGCGATTGCCCGTCCAACGCGGGTTATCAGATGCAGGTCCCAGGTTGCTGCCATGGCAATGGTTACCGGGAAAGATGAAAACCCCGGTGCGCCGTTTCCAATTCCATGCGGGCCGTCGCTGCCTTTGAATTGTGGAATTCCAAGCCGCTCGTTTCCATCGGTTTTATAGTAAAGCTGCTCAATTTTTTCCTGCATGCTCATTTTGCTGAGCAGTGTGTCGAGTCGCTGTTCCAGCGGACTTTGGGTTTCAGTTTGCTGAACCGGGGAACACTGAAAAAGTAGCAAACCTGCCAAAACGAGGCAAGGTAAAATGATATGTAATCCTGACTTCTTCATTCTATTCAATTATCAATTTGGTTGTAATACGTTGATTATTATTCGTTACAGAAACCAGATAAATTCCGGTTGGCCAGTTTGAAACAGAAACCGATGCATTGGTTAAACCGTTAAATTTTTCGTGATAAAACGATTGCCCAAGTGTATTGAAAACCTGAACTGTCGCCTGATTCATCACATTATTCATTGAAATTTGAATTTGCCTGTTGTTGCTATCGTACCAGGCTTTTATGTTGTTGTTTAACTCGGTATTTTGCGATGAGGTATTGATGGAAATAAATTCAATCCAGTTAATATTAAACTCAGTGCCTGAAAAACTCAATTTAAGCAACTTGGGCTGCGAGTCTTTAATTACGACGTTATTGATGAATTTTGTTTCCCAGTTCTGCCACCCGGCAGTGTTTACAGGCACTACCTGCCCAACTTTTACATTGTCGATTAGAACGTCTATTCTTTTGGTGCTTGTCACGTTGCTTGCCAATCGGAAAGCAATATTGTAAGTGCCCGGCGTAACCGAATCGATGAGGTAGGTTAGCCATTCGCCATTATCAATGTAGGCCAGATTGAAACCGAGGCCGGTATCAGTCGATTTCTCGATATCAACTCCGCTGTTTGTGCGGTATTGTCCACCCTTGTTTGTGGGGTCAATATCATGATAACCAATTCCCTCTTCATTGTCATTGAAATCTTCAGCCTGAATTTTTCCTGGAATATAATGTGGCCCGTTGAATGCTTTTGTGCGGGCGTTTCGAGAGTTATTACCGTATCGGCTGCAGAATATTCCGATTTACCCAAAGAGTTGTAAGCCGCCACCCTGTATCTGTATTCCGTTTCGGGTGTTAAACCCATGTCGTTATAAGTTTTTATGTTGGCAGGAATTATTGCAATGGCCTTGAATGCGCCACTAATCTCGCGTTCAACAATAAAACCGAGTTCATTGTCCGAATCATCAGTCCAGTTCAGACTTGTTTTGTTGTAAGAATCGGAGGTTGCATTAAATCCGGTTGGGGCATTTGGTAATTGTGTGGCAACGGTTACAGTCGAAAAGGTTGGTGCAATCTCCTTGTCAAAATCATCGCTTGAATAACTGATTTTAATGATGGAATCGCCCCGGAAGATGAGCACATGCGTAGTGCGTTCGCCAATCAAATCATTATAAGTTAACGCAGTATCAGCATCAACTTTTAATTTTACCGAAGTTCCGTCAGGATATGTATTGTTTAAACTTAGCGCATATTCTTTTGGATAACCATAACCGCGATGCATGATCATAACGCTGGTTTGCTCTTCGTTTTTGGCGCCGTAAACCACAAAATCGTTGCTCGAAGAAACACCATCGGCATATTCACCTTTAAAATATTTTGCCGCAAATTCCATGTGGCGGTACGATGCTCTTGGAACCATGTGAGCGCCATCAATCATGCTGAAATCCGTTCCCTGCCGGTTACCGCCATTTTCGAACATGCTCCAGGTAGTTGCATATTTTGCATCGTATTTCATGCATAAACCCATTATTCCGCCAAACATCTGCCCGTTTCCCCAAGTGTGGACAACCGGTCCGCCTTTTGCATTGAATTCTCCAATTCCCCACGAAAGTGCATCATCGCCGGTGCGGTTTAACGCAGTATTTGTGGCGTCAACCTTTTGTTTGCACTTTATAATGGCGCTTTTAAAACTTTCAAGTCCCTGGTAAGCCAAATCGATATTGTCCTGTTGCGGATACGAATGCCATGAAATTCCATCGCAGTAGTAATACTCTTTTCCCGGAACTTTTCCGGCGATATTGTTTTTCCCGCCAAACAAATCATTGATTGCAAATTCAACGTAATAACAGAAATCGGGGCCATAAATTTTTATGGTTGGGTCAACCTCTTTCATTGCCGCTGAAATTGGTTTAAAGTATTTTTCAACCATTCCGCCAACATCAACACCACTGGCCAGTCCATGATTCTGCAACCACGGTTCATTGCCAATATTCCAAAACTTGACCGGTTTAATAACTCCTTTATTTGTAACATTTAAATATTTCACCAGGTCAGCCGCCGCTGTTGCTGATTTATACTGCGAAACCTGCACAATTGGCTCGGCGTCAATGGCCTGAATCTGCTTTACCCAACTTAAAATGATTGCATTACTTGGCATGTTTTTGTCGTATTCTGCCCCGACAATCCTGATGGTTTGAAACCCTCCCTGTTTGGTTAAATTCCAGACTGTTGAACTTGGGTTGGTGTACCAAAGATTGGTGCCCACCAGATAAGGGCTGATTTCCTGGGCTTTGGTCTGAAATGAGATTAATAAAAGAGTATAAATAACGATTCTTAAAGAAGATAACTTCATTTTTTGTTTTTTAAAATTGAATAGTGACATTGACATATTTTGTTTTAATGTTGTTAAGGAATAAATTAAGCATTTTCACCCCTTACTACCTCAGGGTGACTGTCAGACTGAGCGTAGTCGAAGTCTGTTCCATTAACTTAGTGACATTGACATTTTTTGTTTTACAAACAGGTTATTCCATAAAGCATGTATCCGGTGTCGTTCATCGACGAAACCAAATCAATAGAAGTTATTTCAACATCGGGCAGGGGATTTACCCATGTATAACGATACAACTTCAACACAAAACCCAGGTCTTTTACGCGGTCGTTTGAACCTTCCCAGGCCAGTTCTGCATTGGCCGGAAATATTGAGTTTTCAGTGTGAAACCACCAGTCTTCAACCTCTTCCCTGCTTTTTATCAGAATTTTGCGCGACTGATTATTGGCGTAATGAACCACAATTTCAACCACTTCGGTGCCTTTTGCACTTTCCCATGCGGATGAATGAAGAAAGCACAACTTTTTTGCAGTCGTGTTCATGGGGATTCCGGTTATTTTTTCGGGATAAAGAATGTGCGACTTTTCGAACGAAACCTTGCTTGCCAGTTGAATAATGCCCCTGGCATCGAATTTTACGCCATTAAAATCATTGATTCCCGAAGGAATTGGAATTGTGTTTCCGGGTTTACCATGAATTTCTTCGCTGATAGCAAAATTGTAAAATTGCTCCAAATCGACATATTTCTTTTCATTGAGCATTTGTCTTTTTTCTATGATTTTTAATGGTTTATTTCTGATTTCCATTTGGGCTACAATTTTTTTTTTAGTATAAACAGGTGGCCGTTCGTTGTCGAAATCATCGCTGGTGTAATTGATTTTTGTAACCGAATCACCCTTGAAAATAAGTACTTGTGTGGCACGTGGCTGAATTACATCTTTATAAACATCGTCGCGGTTTCCTTTAACAACCAGGTTCAGGCCGGGTCCGGTTTGGACCGCATCTTTCAGGTACAGATTGTATTCCCGTGGTTCGCCAAAGCCACGGTTCATAATCATTACACTCAACTGGTCGCCATTTTGCGCACCGTAAACCATAAAACTGGTATCGGCGGCAATTCCTTTTACAAAGTTTCCGGTGAAGTATTTGGCCACAAATTCCATGTGGCGGTATGATGCCCGCGGGGTCATATTTGCTCCATCGATAAAACTGAAATCGGAGCCTTTCCGGTCGCCACCATGTTCGAACATGCTCCAGCTTGTTGCAAAATTTGCTTCGTATTCCATACAATAACCCAGCACTGCACCAAACATTTGGCCGTTGCCCCAGGTATGAACTTCAGGTCCTCCCTTCGAATTGTATTCGCCAATTCCCCATTGCAAAGCGTCCTTTCCGGTGCGTTTATGCAAAGCATTTATCTGGTCAACTTTTGTTTTTGCTTTTACAATTCGTTCCAAAAAATCGTTGGCCCCTTCAACGGCTGGGTCGCCGCTTCCCTGCGGATAACGGTGCCAGGTTAAACCATCGCAGTAATAATAGTTATGACCTGGTACTTTCCCTGTAATATCATTTTTGCCGCCAAACAGGTCATCGTAGTAATCCATGTAATCACATTCGTTTGGCCCGTAAATCATAATGGTTGAATCCACTGCTTTCATTGCTGCAGCAATGGGTTTAAAATAGGTTTCAACCATTTCACCCATGACAGACTGTGCCGGACGATTAGCCTGTAACCACGGTTCGTTTCCAATGTTCCAGTATTTTATGGGTTTGATTCCCTCGTGTTTTTCAATGTTAAAAAGTCGCACCAATCCGGCCGCAACTTCGGCAGGCTGGTATTTCGAAACCTGTAAAACCGGTTCGGCGCTCATTGCCTGAATTTTTCTTACCCAGTCCAACAACGTTTCATTCGATGGCATATTTTTATCGTAAGCATGACCGCCAATTCGGATGGTTTTTACTCCGGAATACTTGGTGAGATTCCAGACTTTATCGTCTAACTGGCTGTACCAAACGTTAGTTCCTACCAGATTTGGACTGATTTGTTGGGCATTTGAATTTTTGGCAATAAATATCACCAATATGAAGAGGATATTAATGAAATTTGCTTTCATCTTATTTGAATTTAAATATTACTGTCTCATGTATCAATTATAATTTTTTACGGGATGCCAGATACCCCCAAATATATGCTGTCTGCCCCAAAGGCCGATCTATAACATACTCGTTCTGAGGAACAATCCAAAATACATCAAAATATGATTCTGCCGTTGGCCATTCAGGAATGGCAGGAGAAATTCCTCCCCTAAGTCTTTGTTCAACTTCAGACCCTGGTTTGGCTAATGAACTTAATTCACTTGGGCCAAACACTGATATTCCGATTGGAGCCGCTTGTCCGGTATGTTTTGAATCTTCGTGCAATGGATTAAGTACGTGGTTTTCGCCCAAACCTGTAGTTAAACAAAGGTTCATTGGATTGGCACCTGCCGTAAAAAGGGTCGAACGCAGTATTGCTTTTAAATACTTCGAATCACCGGATAAAGCATGAGCACGCACCAGGGTAGGTTCTGCCGGAATGGTAAATGTGCTTGAAAACCCGCCAAGTGAGCGGCCGGGTGAACCAGTTGTGATACCATAAGCGCCCTTTGCCGCATTTTCTAAAATTTCATCGGCTTCAGTTATCAAGGCTTCTGCGGCTTCTTTTGTACGTTTTATCCACAAGGGTTGGATCAAGGCGAGCATAAATAAAGGTAGCTTCTGATCGATTGCTTTTTAAATTTTGAGTAGCAAGGTAAACCTCGTGCCATCGTTTGTTTTGCGTTAATCGATATACTTCAACTGCGGCCAGATTGCGTTCAGCAGGAACCGCATTTTTTGCCCGATTTGTGACTTTTTCATAATCAGGACTGTTTTTCCATCTTTCGTATTCGGCTTCCGACCATTCCATGGCTTTCACTGCACTTTTTTCCCAAACCTGAGCCAATTCATTCCTGTCCAGCATTTTCAATACTACTGCGGCGCGGGCAGCAACACCAGCATACAAATACCCTGACCAATGGTCGGGTGCATAAGCCAATACAGTTAATGATTCCTGCCACGAAGTACTTCCTTCATTCGGGTGTTCTGATGATTCAACACCACCGCGAATTCCGCCATCGGGCAATTGCATACGCCGGTAAATATCGAGCCGAATATGGCTTCGTCAACAATGTCGGGCAAATCGTTACCCGATTCGGGAATATTTAAACAAAGATTTTTAAAATATTCAGGTTGAAGTTCGACCAATTCCAAATATAATCTGGGTGTAAAAAGGTGATTTATACGTCTGTCCCAGTCACCTGCATCCATATTTCCTCCCCAGGCTTCAGGAACCAGTACATCGGTCTTGCCTGCAACCAGATTTGGAAAATTTCCCTTGTCTGTTCCCATCGCGTTCAACCCGTTACCACTGTTTAAAAGCGAGCAAGTTGACTGGTACACTTTAACTCCATCCTCAGGATGAAAACTTGCGGACGCACAAAATCGGTATATGGAGGTAACATTGGAATTCCGCTGCGATGCTGAAAAACTCCTTTCATAGATATTGCGAAAGCATGTTTCCAGGTATTTTCCTCATCGATGTTAAAAGGATAACCGCATCCAATGCCATCGACACATACACGATAACGTCCGGGTTTGTATAGTTGTTAAAATCAAGCCGATGCACGTCAGCGCCGCTGTGGTTCATGGGCGAACCAATTACTTCCTGTTCATTTCCTTTCCACTGCATAACTGCTTTCCCTTCGAAAACTTTTTCATTGGTTTTGTCATCGATCAACCAAAATATTGGTTCTTCAGGATAAATGTATCCTCCTTGATTTCCCATCCAAAGCGAGAGGAAAGCATTTTTGTCCGGATCGTCGGCCCGAAACCCAATTTGTGAAACGTGTACTGCTTCACTCCGAACCTGAACCGGATCGTGAACATAATAATAAGCCGAACTTTTCAGATTTAAATCAGGCAGATAAATCAGATAGGCATGACCCGTTTTTAGTGAATTGGGAAGTTTTAAATAAAGATAATGTTTTGCAGTATAAAACTGTTCTTTTGCCAATTTCCAGGAGGTGTCAGTCCATGCTGTAGGTTTGCTTTTTCGTGAAACCTGAAGTGGCGAAACGGGTTTATTATAATTGATATCGCTTGCTGAGCTAATTCGATAACTACCTGCCAAATCTGCTACTTTGGTATCCAAATGTGAACCTGAGATTCTTTCGTGCAAAACAAGCGTTTTACGTTCCGGACCAACCAGACTTCCAAGTGGAAATCCATTGCGAACAACAAACATGTCCCTCGGCTCACCAAGTAAAGTTTTTCCACCCACAGTTACAACATCGGCGGGGTCGGCCTGGTATGGAATCTGGATGATTGGTATGATTTTACATGCATCGATTTCGATACAAAGCACATTGGGAGCAACAGCCGAAACATGTGTTATTTGCGGAGGCATTTGTTGCATTCCGGTTGATGGAAGTGCATCGCCTGCAATTGTTGAAATATCAGAAATATTACCAAATTCGGTATTCTGTCCTGTTCCCGGAAAATTTGATGAGATAATTATTATCATCAAAAATATTCCATGAAATATTAGGCGTTTATCTTTTTCATTATAATTTTTTTTAGTTTTCAATTGTTATTTTCATTTTCGCCCCTGTGAATTTCTGACTTCCTATTTTACCTCGGGCGGCAAATATTTTAAATTGTGTGTTAATCCGTATGTATATTGCTTCAACACTTCTCCCGAGCTTGTCAATACAAACATTAGTGTTGTTTGATTTGGGATGTTCCCCTAATCGTTTTATCCAAATCAAGGTCTGCCCGAATTACTAATGCTTTCTTTGAATTTGAATCTTCGTTTAGAACAAGTTCGAAATCGTAATCATTAAATTGGTCCTCATTTAAAATCATCACACAAAGCTCATCTTCAGAAATTGATGCAATGGTTTTCACATACGAATTGCTGCATTCAGTTTCAAGAAATTCTCCTTTCATATTCTCCGCCATCATTTGAGTATGATAGTAACTTGAACGCGGATAAAATTCGGAAGGTAATCCAATGTACCCAAAATCAGAACTAATTCTGTCCGTTTCGCTGATACACCAGGGATTAACTGTAAACGCGCCATATTTCATACCGATGCCATACATTTCGGCAATAAACTGTCCACCCAAAAATGATGGATTACCATAACCCGAAATTTCCCGGTTTGGATTTGCATAGGTTACGTTGGTTTCTGTTGGGCCCCAAACCAATTCTTCTTTTCCTGTACGACCATGTTTTTTGTTTGCACTTTCCATCATTTCAACCAGAAGTTGCACCTGACGTTCGATGCTTTTTGGCCCGGAGAAAACAACATTATGCCGCTCAAATTCGCGGCCATTTGGATAATTGTGGAAGGTAAAACCGTCAATCATCCAGTTCCCGTTTTTATCTTTTCCGGTAATATCGAGCCGACCACCGCACAACGCTGCATACTCTTCTTCGTAAAATGTACAGGCGTCAAAAACCAAAATTTTTATGGTAGGATCGGCAGCTTTCATAACCGGGCACAGACGTGTCAGGTATTCATGAACTTCATCAAATTTTTCAAGTTCATTGCAAATGGGCTCATTCCCGATTGAATAAAACCGGATTCCCTTGCCGTTTGAATATTTAAATTCTTTAATCAACCGGGAAACATCTTCATTACTTATATCGCGGGGTACCTGCACCAGTGGTTCTGCGCCAATACTGCGAATGGAATCAATCATTGCTGTTAGTCTTTGATCATTGGGGAAACGATCTTCATAGCCGATACCACCAATTCGTACCATTTTGATTCCACTCGCTTTAACTTTAGGCCATAGTAAATCAAGATAACCAATACGCGATCCTTCGTCGCCTGTTGCCATCCAGTGATTTTGCCCAAAAAGGTATGGGCTTATTTCCTGTGCATATCCTCTGGTGTTCAGACTGATAATAATTATCAGAAAAATTAACTTCTTCATTTTAATCTCTTTTTTTGATAATCCTTTATGTTATATATTCAGCTCAAGATTGTGGTCAATAGCTGAAAAAAACTCTCCATTTGGCCCGTCATTTTCAATTAATGCCGGAGCTAATGCTCCCGGCAAAACTGCTTCAACAGGATGATCCGCATTTTCGCCACCCAAATCAGTTCGGAGCCAACCCGGATCAAGCGTGTTTATTCGAACTCCCGTATCCTTTAGTTTTATTGCTAAATCATATGTTATTTTATCGACTGCCCATTTTGAAGCGCTGTAAGGAGCCAGTTCAGGCAAATCCTTTATTCCCGATGTAAGGTTTACAACACGACCAAAACCGTTTTTAATCATCGCAGGGATAAAAGCTCCGCATAAATCGTACAATGCAACTACATTAAACTTACAAGTATCCGTCCATTCGCCCCAACTATGATTCCAGTAATCATTATGAAATGTTGTCATAATAGCAGCGTTGTTGTACAAAATATCGATTGGAATTTCGAGACTCCTCACTTGTGAAATCAATTCATTCACCTGCTTTTTATCGGACAATTCTCCATAAACACAATAAACTTTTACATCAGCATCTTTTAGTACTTCAAGTGTTTTTGAACAACTCTCAAGGGTTCTTCCGTGCACAATTACATTGGAGCCTAATTTAGTTAATGCTTTGGCTATTTGTTGTCCTACTCCGCGACTCGAACCTGTAATCAGGGCATTTTTTCCTTTTAAATCAATCATAATTTATAGTTCTAATTTTTTCTGTTTTCAATAATGTTTGTTGAAATTATAAATGAGCCAAATGCACCAAAAGGACTAACTTCCTTTGGCGAATTGATGTACGCATTGTAATCATCTACAATTCCAATACTGCTGCAATCCATTAAATCAATAAATCCTTTGTCGTTGTATTTGGCTTTTTTTATAATGCCGGTATAAGCTTTTTTTACCACAGGCGAATATTCAGCAGCACTAATGTAGCCTTTGTCAATCGATTTCTGAAGCAAATAGATAAACATGCAGGTGCCTGATGTTTCGTTCCAATTGCAGGGTGCTCCGCACTTATCAACTACCTGGCACCACATTCCGGTTTTTGGGTCCTGATTGTTTTTAATTCCTTCGCAAAGATTTTTATGAATTTCAACCATTTTTGGATAGCCCGGATGGTCTTTCGGCAAGTAATCGAAAACATCAGCAATTAGAACCGAGTACCAGCCCAATCCTTCGCTCCAGACTGCAGGTGCCCGTCCTGTTGTCTTGTCGGCCCATTTTGCTTTTTTACTTTCATCCCAGCCGTGCATTATTAATCCATCCTCTTGTCCACATTTATCAACAATTAAAGTCATCTGTTTTACCACTTCGTTAAAGGCATATTCGCTGTCACCAATTACACTGCCGTAACGTGCAAGAAATATTTGTCCCATAAACACACCATCAATCCACGATTGATTGGTTGACCACTCGCCATGCCAGAATAAACCATTGGAATTGCGTGGATAATCATTAAAACCATCGCGTATTTTTGTCGCAGCAATCCTGTACTTTTCTTCTTTGGTTTGTTCGTACATAAAAATTATGGCGTATCCCGGAAGGAAATTATCTAATTTATCATCTTCAAAAGGAGGAACATTTCCTTCATCATTAACCTGGTCATCAACATATTTTTTTATGTAATTGAAATAGATAGAGTCTCCGGTAGATTTCCATATTTTTTCCATGGCAAACATGATGTAACCCGCCTGCCAGCTAAAATGGTTTTTATCCCAAACCATATGAATACTATCGGCATTGGGTACTCTTTTTATAAAATCCTGTGCGACCAAATTCGACCACTTTACAGGAGTATTTTGAGCACAAACTGTTTGCATTGAAACTATTAACATTAAAACCAAACATGCAAAAATTAACTTCATAATCCTAAATCTTTAAAATAGCAATATTAAAGTTGTTGTCAATTGCTGAATAAAATATCTCTTGTCCCCCATATTCTCGCTTATTTTTCATCCAATTTAACCGTAATACTTTTTAGAATAATGGGTTCGGTAACTGTTGAGCCATGACGATCGATACCAAAACCCACCAAAGCAATCAGGTTTTTCTTCTTTTGCTTGTTTACCAGGAAGTCTTCAGTTGACAAGGTTACAACAACATCCTGACCTGCTTTACCAACAAACGAAGACAAATCTCTTGTAACTCCACTCCACACATAAAAACCTTGTTCACCGCCTGAACGAAAGGTTTGAACTGAATTTTATTTTCGTCGATAAAAGCCTGCGGAACATTAAAAATATATTCTACTTTAAAAGGTAGCTCAAAGTTGTGAGGCGCTCCAAGCGGCTGAGCAATGGTAACATCACCGATGTGACCCGGGGGCACTTGTCCTTTACCCCATTGCGGAAGTAAAGCCATGCCTTCGCCAGCTTTGTTGAGCTGGAGCGGAATATCCATACTTTCGGCCGAAACCCGAACTTCCAGCGAATCGATTGCTGCCTGTGTGTTGTAGGTGAATTTGTAGTAAGAATGCGGGTTTGTTACAACTGCATCCGGTGCCGGAGGAACGATTTTATCTTCGTTTAACATGAATTCAACATTGCGAATTTTGATGGGTGCTGAAACAACAGAACCCCTGCGTTCGAAAATGATATTGACCCGCTCGATTTTCCTGAGTTTTTCAAAGTCGTCATTAAAGTCGGCCGGAACTACAACCATCTTTTTATACTTTCCTCCGCTACCGGCGAAATCGGACATGGTGAAAGTGTGACCATTAAACATATAGTCGCCCGCTGTACTTGCCTGAAGGAGAAAACAAATTCCATTTGCCTTCGTCAATGTATTCCTGTGGAATGCTAATTTCAAACCGAACTTCCGATTGCGTACAGTCGCTCATTTTAATCAATTGGTAAGAATGAAGCCGCCCGTTTTCGACGTTACTAACAGAAACATCAGTCGATGAGGCGTCACTTGCAGACCAGGTGGGTTGCATTACAACAGCATCATCTTTAGTATCGTAGCTGATTTCTATTTGTTTTGATCCCAAATGAACAACATCCACTGTCCAGTCTTTCGGATTCGACATGTCTAGTTTTATATCGACGGGTTGATTCTGGACGCAACCAAAGAAAGATACAACGGCTGTAATAAAAATAGTACTCGTCTTTATAAATTTATAGATAGTCCATTCTGAACTTTTCGTTTTCATACATCAATTATTTTACAATTACTTTTAAACTTTTAATATTATTTCCAGATGTAATTTTTAGCAGGTAGATTCCCGGAGAACAATTCAAATCCAACTTCACAAGGTGCTGTGCTGATTCAAATTCCCTGAAAATAATTCGCGTTCCTCTGATATCATACATTTCTATCATATCAATATTTGATTTTGAGCTTTCGATTGTAAGATGGGCATTAGCAGGATTTGGATAAACCTTAAAATCACCGGATAAAACCAGTTGTTCAGTTCCAGTTGTTATTAGTGTAGCCTGAATCGTAGTATCATTTGCCAACCAAAATGAATTCGAATAATCATACGTATTATCGCCAAATATTTGAACCAAATAATTTTGATTTATGGGAATGTTGTAAAATTTCGCCTGTCCTTCTTTACTAAGCAACAGGGAATCCTTATTTAGGATTACAATTGCATTTCTGATAATCCCGGAATCTGCACTAACCAGAAATTCAATATTTGCCACCGACTTAGCCAATTGAAGATCAATTGTTGTGTCGGCATTAACAGTCAGAGTCCCTGGTACAGGAAAATAGTTCTCTTTTTCAGCCCGATAATTGGATGTGCTTCCGATAAGAACAGAGCCAAACGTGCAGGTTCCCACCTGGTTAGTAAACAGTGAATCGTTAGCAAGAATAACAAGCGCATTATTCACAGTAACCAAGTCATTTTTAAGTCTGAATTTTACCTTTGCATGGGTTTGTAAAAGGCTTGCAACAATAATCGTATCCGATTCAATTTGAAGTTCTGAGGAAATACTTTGGAAATTGGTTTTTTTGTAATCAACTGCACGTAAACCGGCAGGTAATGAAAACGATGTTAAGCCAAAGAAATCGGTATTCTTTAATTGGGAGCCAAATGTAATCGTCACATTTGATAAAATATTTCCGCTTAAACTATCCTCCACTTGAAATGTAACGTTGTACAAGGTTGAATCAAGTAAAACAGTAAGGATTGTATCGGATTCAATCGTAAAACTCTTATTTTTAAAGGCTCCAGATGTTTCTTTTCTGCCACCAAAATGTACTCTCCATTGAACTCGCGAAAAAATGCTTCTCCGTTACTGTTGGTGATTTCCGTTTTGTTGTTGAATGAAACGCTGCAACTCTCAACAGGTAATCCCAACTTTTGCTTTTCAACTGAACAGTAATGTAATTTTCTGCACCAGGCAAACGTATTTCCACCAACTTGTCAGTGAAAGGGTTGAGTATTGTACTATCCTGAGCAAGAATATCAGTTCCTGAATAAGAGATGGAAATGACATCGCTAAAAAGTACATCTTTATTGAGGTAAATATGTATGATACCTGAATCAGTGGAATTCATTTTAATACTTGTAATTCCCAGCATTTCAATATCATTTGCAATAACTTCGAACCCTACAGGATTCTCTGGCAGAATTAGTTTATTCGTAAATTTAACTGTAATCACACTTGCATTTGTGTCTATTACTGAAGAAAGGTACGACAATGGAGGGATAAATGGAGAAATCTCGCCATGTGTAAGTGTTTCATGAAATACGTTCCAGTCGGACCATCCTTGCGATCTGACCTTTTCCTTTAACAGCCTTTCCGTATTCGGCAAACTTAAACCTTTGCGGTTGTGGTAATGATTGTAACCAACTTCCCAGGTATCCAAAAGATCTTTGGTTGTTACATTGTCAGCACATGTCCCTTGCATAGTTCCGGTAAGGGTTTGTGTTGCCATCAATTCCATTACTGCTGTATATCGTTCGGTGTTCTCTGTATAAACATCTACTCCCTGATTCCAGGCAACTTCAGCCGCATGAAGTGCCGAAGCCATAGCATACTGAGCATGGTGATTGTTGTCGCGACAAGTTTCCTGGGTTAAACCTTCAATTAGCAATTTTGGAGAATACCAGGAGCCGGTAAAATTACTTCCTCCATAATTTCTTGAACCAGCCGCATCTGTTTCCATATAAAAGTAAGCGGGATTTCTCTTTCTTAATCGTTCAATCCCCAGGTTGAATTCTGCCTCATCTTCGCAAAAAACAGCAATATTCAACAAGGCATCAATTTGTGTTAAATCAACATTTCCATTCCATGTACTTACAGTTTTTAACTGAGGATAATAGGCTCGCCTGAACATCGCCTGAACCTTTTCCATGTCTTCATGCTTCCATCCCGCATATTCCCTCATAATTTCGGCAGCCGGACCAAATAGTGCACCAATCCATCCGGCCTGAAGTTTATCCTGATCAAATCCGGCATTAAATCCTTCCAGTATTGTCCAGGCGTTAAGCAAAGCAATTGCCTGCTGGGCATAAACCTCCTGATCGGTATAATACCAAACCAATGCATTGGCATAAGTTTTTATCGCATCATTTTTTGAAATATTTGCATCATTGTTATTGGAATTGATAGTTTTCAGTGCGTTTGTTCCGCCTTTGGCTTTGGTTTTTACCTGGTTAAATGCTCCCAGCCAGGGTTGTTCACCTGCCGCAATTTTTGCTTTTACAAGGTCGAGATCCTGCTGCCCGTTCATTGCTCCGGGGTGCAGAAATGTTCGTTTTATTTGGGCAGAAACAATTCCAAAACATAGTATAAATAGAAATATTATAAGTGATTTCTTCAAGTGAAAAGAATTAGTATTCATTTTTATAAGCCTTTGTTTTGTGCAAGTTAAGTTCATTCCAAACAGCCATATTTTTGAGTGTAATACACAGTTATAAAATTGTACTGTTTTGTGAAGTTACCATAATCCTTGTGATTTATTATTAAGACTACATTTTTCCATTTCCAAAACCATACAACATCTTAAAATGCCCATAAAGCCATGTATCTATTAATATCGAACTTTTTCGCAGGTTAAAAATAGTTTCAAAACAATTTCTTTTCTACCTTCACATTTTCCGAAAATAATGGTTTCTTGCCCTATATTTACAAAATATTATATAATACAAGACATGATAAAGGGAAGAGTTTTATGAAAAGCTGTCAACTGAATCGGATTACGGAATTAATTTCCTAATACCGACTGTCCTTATCTTGATGTTCCCTGGCATTTTCATCCTGAAATGGAAATAATATACATCGAAAAAGGCAGTGGAACCCGTTTTATGGGAGATCATTCAGAGGCATTCGAAGAGGGAGATATTGGCCTTGTGGGGCCTAATTTACCTCATGTATGGAGAAGCGATCCGATATACAGGGAAAATATTCCAGGACTTACCTCACATGTTCAGGGGGTGCATTTTCATGAATCAATTTTTAAAGGGCCATTGGCAAAATTGCCCGAATTACTGGGAATTAATCAACTGCTTTTCGAATCACAGTTCGGCATTAAATTTTTTGGTTCGGCCAGAGAAAGTATTGAAATTCAAATGAAAGAATTGATTTTGGCATCAGGAATTGATAAGTTATTAGGACTTATCAAAATACTCGATTTCATGGCGAAAACAGACGAAAAGCAATTATTGGCCAGCAGTGGATACTAAAAAATAAGGAAATCAGCAGATTTTGACAGGTTTGATAAGGCTCATCGATACATGATTGACAATTTTCAAAAGAATGTCAATCTCACATTAGTTTCAGACCTAATTGGAATGACACCAACCTCGTTTTGCCGGTATTTTAAAAAGCGCACAAAAAAATCGTTTCACACCGTTTTAAATGAAATCAGGATTGGACATGCCTGTAAATTACTAATGGAAGGTAAAATGAGTATTTCAGGTGCAGCCTACGATAGTGGATTCAATAATATTTCGAACTTTAACGAGCAATTTAAAAAGTTAAAAGGAATTTCTCCAAGCCAGTATTTAAAAAACAGGAAAGACATTCCTGATAGGGCAACAATCAACAACTAACATCCACCAGCAACCTTTTTCTTCTTTTCTCTTTTTTGGATTGGTGGTTGAGAACCGCTAACTGCAGGAACATTTTGTGTAGTTTCGGCGGCTCCACCCAGAGCCATTCCTGCTCCTTTTTGTAAGTTGTATTTTGCAATTTCTTCATTGGGGCTTGTAGTTGCGGGGGCTTCCGGGTTCATTATGGTTTCGGCCCAGTAATTTACGCCACCCTGTAGAACGTAATTGTTTTTATACCCCAATTGCCGTGCAAGCATCCATGCCTGGTTGGCGTCATTTGAGCTGTTTGAGTAAAATACATTCAGTTTTACGTCCTGGTTGATATAATCTTCCCACTCGGGATTTAAAATATCGACGAGCGGAATATTGATTGCATTTGGCAAACTAAACTTCTCAAATTCGTCAGCATTTCTCACGTCGATTAGTTGAAGTGTAGGATCTTTCGAAATAATCATGTCGGCAACTTCGGTGGGTTGCATATATTGCGTACCGCTTTTTACTTCTTCCAAAAGCTGTCCGGCAGTTAATTTGTATTGTTTTGTTGTGTTTTCAGGCACAGCGGCAATTATCAATCCCAATGGGATGATAATGGCTCCTAATATTGATCTTCCAGTCATGTTTTTAAGTATTTAGTAAATAGTACAAAGTATTGTAATACGCGAAATTTCTATTTCTGATTCAATTTATAATCTTCGTGCAAACTTTTTTTCCGACCACTCGCCAACCCAAAACATTCCGAGCGCAATCAGTATGATTATAAACGTAAGAACTCCGCGTGAGGTTCCCAGCATATCGCTTATTATTGGTGAACCAAGGAATTTTGCATTGTAGAAGTTTTCCCCAATAAAAGCCAGCGCATCAATTTTGCCGATAGATGCGGCGCAAAAAGAAGTGCCGGGACAATAACCACCAAGTATAAAACCAGCGCCCATAATTACCCCGCCGCCCAATGTTGACCAAAGGTAAGTTGGATTAATGTAAATATAACTCAGGTCGATCCAATGAAACAGACTTAAAAACAAAAGCCCGGTTGCACCAACAATAGCAGCGGTAAAAAATACTTTTAACACAGTTGTGTCATAACCATAAAACATACCTGCCAGGCGGCGACTTGATGAAAATCCATTGGATTCGAGTACAAAACCAAACCCGATTCCGATGATAAATGCCAAAAATAAATTGGTATTTTCTGATATTATTTCGTAAACTATTAGTGGTCCCATGTGATTACTGATTTTTTGAATGATTGATTTACTGAATGTTTAATGCTTGAATGCGTAAACGCATGAATGCTGTAATGTTATTTATTTGATACTTTAAACTCTATACTTTAAACTTTGAACTTTAAACTCTAAACTCCTATATCCAAAGTTTACGTGCAAAATAGGCTAATGCAAATGCAGTTCCGAAGATGGCAGCCATCGACAAAAAACCGCTGAGCGAAAGTACTGCCATTCCGGTTAGTGCCGATCCGCTGGTACAACCACGACCCAATTGCGATCCAAAACCAAAAAGTATTCCCCCGATCACAGCAAAATAATCCGTGTTTTGTTTGTGATTTTTGGCGATTTCTCAACTTTAAATTTCAGTCTGCCTGCAATAGCACCTGAAATAAATCCACCTACAATTACTCCCAGCATCTGAAAAACGAGCCACTCTTTCAGTGGGTTTGGATGACTTGTTAAATAGTCTTTGTAAAAAGCCGTGTTTTCTGCGTGTGACGGCGACACAGTTTTTACAACTGCAACAATTGCACTTTTTGAAGCGCCACTTGCACCGAGTCCTCTTCCCGAAACCCAGAATGCAGCTACCAAAACCAGCCCCAAGTGCACCTCCAAGGTACGGATTCATATATTTTTTCTGTTTCATTATATATCCTTTTATATTGATTTTATTTAAACTATAAACTCTGAACCTTAAACTCCGAACTAATACAGCCATCTGCTCATCTGCCCGGCATACGAAATTATAAACCGCAGCATTAAGCTTCCAAAAAGTACAAGTACTACCGGGATCACAGCAGGAATATGGAATTTACGTAATTCAAGGAATTCCAAAACTGCCGGGACAATCATACCGATGATAACTACAAAAATCCAGAATGGAGCCGTGTAAGCGCCTCCAAGAAACAAGTTGGCTGCTTCAATCTGTACTTGTGTGCTGGCTAAAAATCCCATAAACATGTGTACAATTAAAAACAACTCGATACCAATAAGCATGATATCGATTTTGGCAAAATTTATTCTTTCTTTGGCCTTTTTGAAAAGAGGATAATTACGGCGGCTCCTGCCGACAGGCCCGAAGTTAAAAACAGCGGTCCTAAAATTGAAGTATTCCAAAGCGGGCGGGCATTAAATGCTGAAAACAATATTCCGGTGTAAATACCAAGAATCACTGAAAAATAAAGAATTATCCAGGCAAGGTATTTTTTATACTTTACCGCGAACTTTTCAATCTCCTTTAAAATGGAGAATTTCCAATCCCAGTTCGGAAAAAATTCACGAATATGAATGGCCGCCCAAACCATGGATAGCGGTGTGATAGCCATTAGAGTCCAGGCTCCCCATGACATTGGCGACTGAATTCGAATTACCGTGTAAAGCTGCCAGAAATATAGTTTGTGTTTTAAATCGAAAAACAAGGCAGTTAGCCCAACAATAAGTAAAATGGTACAATAATCGGCGTTGCAGGACAGCTCCGCTGTATTTATTTTCTTTTCCCAGGATAGTATATAAACTGGCAAAAAAACATGATTCCGGCGGCCAATCCACCTAAAAATAAATAAAGTGGAA
The DNA here is from genome assembly GCA_016705335.1 of Draconibacterium sp. GTDB lineage: Bacteria > Bacteroidota > Bacteroidia > Bacteroidales > Prolixibacteraceae > Draconibacterium. The sequence goes on from JADIYN010000001.1 coordinate 165,838, forward strand.
TGTGCCAGTGCCAAATTCCAGATGCGGGTCAATGTGCGGGTTTAATCTTCCTGATGTTATTATTTCTTCTCGCATAATCCAAGAGTTTCGAGTTTAAAGTTTCGAGTTCAAAGTGGTTTAAAATTGAATTGTTAAATCAAATAATACACATGTGGTTTTGTTCCGGCTTCGGGAATCAAAGTTTTGTGTTTGCGTTTTTTGAGTACCTGTGAAACCTCGCTGTTTGGGTTGTCTAGATCGCCAAAATACATGCACTTGGTTGGGCAAACTGCTACACAGGCGGGCTGTTCTCCTTTTTTCACGCGGTGCATACAAAATGTGCATTTATCGACATATCCATCGGGATGCGAGTACCGCGCATCATAAGGGCAACTCGAAATACAGGCGCCACACCCGATACAATCGTTATGTGTAACAAGTACGATCCCTCCGTCTTCGTAATGACTTGCACCAGTTGGACAGCAACGCACACAAGGTGAGTTTTCGCAATGGTTACAACGTTCAGAGCGGATTTCAATTTCCAGTTGTGGGTAGGTTCCATCGGTTACTTCCACAATCCAGTCGCGGCAATATCCAATTGGTACATTGTTTTCGGTTTGGCATGCTACAACACAATCCGAGCAGCCAACACATTTTTAGTATCTATCGCCATCGCATATCTCATAACTGCCCCTCACTTTCTTTTTCGAAACGAAATGTTACAAAATTTCCTCTCATACCTGTTCCTCCCATAATAGGGTCGATTAATACACGTGTTATTAATTGCGAATCACTGGCTCCTTTACCAAAGGCCCTGCTTAATTTTTTGTCGGAATGACCAAAGCCGTGGACGATATAAACTGAATCAAAACGAATACGTTCAGTAACCCTCACTTTTACGGGAAAATCTGATACAATTCCATCCTGATTTTGAAGATAAACAGGTTGGTCGTTTTTTAAACCCCATTCTTTGGCAACTTTTGGATTTACCCAAACCTTGTTCTCGTCCATCAAATCAGTCAAATTCGGGTTATTGGCAGTGCGGCTGAAAGTGTGCATTGGCGCACGGCCGTAATTTAAATGATAAAAACCCGCAGGTGGTTCCATGTGCGGCGTGTACACAGGCATCGGATCGAAACCCTCATCCTGGAATGCCGTTGAATACAATTCTATTTTACCGGAATTTGTATTGAATGTAATATCTTCTCCCGGCTTAAAATATAAATCATCGAAAGTACGCGGGAAGTTTTTCACGCCAATACGTTTCATTTCTTCCAACGACGAACCAACCTGTTTCAATTGCCATTCAAGCACATCTTCATACGAATCCCATGCAAAATATTCTTCAAGACCCATTTTTTTGGAAAGCTCTTTTGCCATCCAGTAGGCGGGTTTGGTATTATATTTTGGTTCGGCTGCAGGCATTCTCAATGCAATATTTGGAATCCTTCCATGTACAACGCGTAGATCGTCCCAGCGTTCCAAATAAGTACATTCCGGCAAAACAATATCAGCATAACCTGTAATTTCCATAGGCATTGTGTCAACAACTACAAGTAATTCGAGGTTGTTGAGTGCTTCAATTGTTTTCTTTTTATCGGGCAAAGTCATTATCAGGTTTGTGCCGTTTACAATCCAGCCTTTTATATTACAGTCCAGATCGGGTGTTGGAATTGTGGCATCACAAACACCGTTAGCCAGAGCCAGGTCAGCAAGATTGTATTTACCTTTCATTGCCAATCGCCAGTCGCGGGTTGGTTTTGGAAATGGTGGATGTGGATAATCGGGAACTTCCAGTTTTTCAGGAATGAAATAACCGCCACGTCGCCCCCATGAACCAAGTAACGCATTTAAAATAGCGACAGCCCGCAATCGCTGAGTATCATCTCCGTACCAGGTTACATGACGTCCGGGATGAATAATTACAGCAGGTGATGCATTGGCCATTTCCTTAGCTGTTTCCCTTATTTGGTCAGGTTTTATTGTCGTTATGCCATAAGCCCACTCAGGTGTAAATGGCTGTATATAAGCTTTTAATTGTTCAAAACCATATGTGTATTGTTCAACATACGCTTTATCATACCATTCATTATTAATAATTTCATGAATCCAGGTAAGCAATAAAGCAATATCGGTAGCCGGTTTTATTGGCAACCAGAATTTTGATTTGCTTGCTGCGGTAGAAAACCGGGGATCGACAGTAATTATAGTTGCACCTTTATCAATAGCGTCCGACATTTCCTGAACCTGCCCGTTGTGCATATTTTCGCCAATGTGAGAGCCAATTAAAACAAGGCAACGTGTATCGCGGATATCGGTGGATTCTGGTGAATCCAAACCTTCACCAAAAGTGGCAATAAATGCAACTTCGCGCGGGCCGCGGCATTGCGCATACGAAGGAGCCGCAATATTTGTTGAACCAAATGCTTTTAAAAGTGTGCCCCAGTAGTGGCCTCCCGAACCGTGGGTAAACAAGGCAGTACATTCCGGGCCATGTTCGACCTTGATTTTTTGCATTCTATCAGCAATAAAATCAAAAGCTTCGTCCCATGATACTTCTTTGTAAGTTTGTTTTCCATCAGCACCAACCACCCGCATTAATGGTGTTTTTAACCGGTCTTCATCGTAATACATTCCAACTCCACCAGTTCCACGCGGGCAAAAACGCCCGTTACAATTGGTGTCATCATCGTTCCCGACTACTTTTTGATTGAACCATCTTCGTTTTTATGAACCCAACCTGCACATTTCCAGAAACAAACCTCACAATTGCGTGCGCTTCAAGGTTTATTATTGTAGTTTGCTGACCAGAAGAAAATGAAGGAATTGCAGAATGCAGGTACTTCGCGCTAACTGCCAGGCCAACAGCACTCAGGGTGGAGATTTTTATAAAATCGCGTCTTGATTTCGACATAATTTCAATATCTTTTCGCAAACATACAGAAATCTTCATATCGATATATATGGTAAAATAGATATTTATGGAGGCTAAAAAATTAATCGGACAAATGATTAAAAAGGCGTAGTATAATGCCTATTAACTTGCTTTATATCAATATTATAGCAAATTGTTTGTATGCAATTTAAATAAGGTTTTTACAGAAATTTATATTCATTCCAAATAATTTATTTGAAATGCTTGTTTAAACGAAAAAATTTGGATTTTATATTGCTAAGCCAGTGACTTTTATATTATTATTCTGGTTTAATTTACTGTTGAAGTACAACTTTTGATAGTAAGGTAATTAAGGCTGCTGGATTAGTTGATTACGATTATCCCTGTTGTATTTATTAATCTTTTCTGACCAACAAAAATAAGAAAACTCAAGTATTTAAAAACTGCCGGTAAAGTATAATTTGAAATCATAAAGACGCCTCAAATGATTTCAGGTTTTTAAGTTTTAATATTTTTTTGTTTTTTTTGATTTAATGCGCAAATGGCGATAGTTTAAAAGTCTTCAGGGCGGTTTAAATTATGAAATAATTTGGGAAATCGTTCAACGTAACCTTGCGAATCAACATATTTGGTGTTTACCAGGTGTAGTAGATTTTGCATTTTGAAATTACCCAGATCGAGCATTTTTTTTATTACTGTTAAGCTATTTTTATGATACAAAGCAATTAACGGTTCTTTTCCATTTTTATGGAAAGGGATAACAGCGTCAAAATCTCCGACTTGCGAAATGATAAATGCAATAAATTCGGGTTCAACAAATGCAGCATCTACACTTATTACGAAGTTCAAATCCGTTTTTGAATATTTCAAACATGAATAAATGCCTCCCAAAGGGCCACAATTTTTAATTTCGTCGGGTATAATTTTATTTCCGAATCTATCATGCTTTTCATGATTTGAACTTATTAAGATTTAGAACAGAAATTGTTGCAAATCTCAATTGCATTCTCCAACAAAGTTTTTTCATTGATATGAATAAGTGCTTTGTCAGTCCCCATCCGTTTGCTTTGCCCTCCCGATAATATGATTCCGGTAACTTGCATTCTGTAAAAATACGAAAAAAACGTGCTAACCTGAATTGAATGAAATCATTCAAAAATTTGATTTGACTTTTTGTAGAAAACAATAATAATTGTTTAATATTAGTACTATGCCTCTGTAAAACAAGAAGATACAACTATGTGGTTTTTCTTTATTTCATTCAAACAATTTGATTTCAGCTATGTTATTTGTGTATCCAGTTCATAAACATTCTCAATTTATATACTGAAAAATGTATAAGTTTTAAGCCTGTGTTCGGGAGCATAACAATTCAAGACTTAAAATCATGAAATGGGATAGTTTAATTTCGTAAGAACCAGTTTTAGCATAATTGCGATTGGGTTTCTCTTTTAATCCTTAAATATCAATTTGATAGTTTATAAAAAAGATTTTAGCATGGAATCGATTATAAATGAAATATTTACGAGCGAATTAATAAAAATTATTGAGAACAGAAAAACCAAGATTCTTGATATTCGGTCTGTAGATGCTTACAATGGATGGAAATTGCATAATGAAAAACGTGGTGGCCATATTATCAGTGCAAAAAGTCTTCCTGCAAAATGGATAAGATACATTGATTGGATTGAAATTGTAAGAAATAAAAATATTATACCGGAAGATAACATTGTTATTTATGGCTACACAAAACAAGAGGCTGAAAATGTTGCCAAACGATTCTTAAGATCAGGATATGATAATGTTTCTGTTTATAATCATTTTATTAACGAATGGTCGTCGAATAACGATTTGCCAATGCGAAAACTGGAACATTACCGCCATTTGGTTCCTGCTGAATGGGTTAAAAATCTGATTACGACAGGAAAAGCGGATGAGTATGAAAACAATAATTATGCAGTTATACAATCTCATTATCGCAATCGTGATGCATATTTGAGTGGACACATTCCAGGGGCAATCGACATGGACACGTTGGCACTTGAAGATCCTGACACATGGAATCGGCGCTCACCCGAAGAGTTAAAAGATGCCCTTGAAAACATGGAATAACAACAGATACAACAGTTGTTTTGTACGGGAAATTATGTTCCCCAAAAATGACGATCCATTCCCGGTAGTGCTGCCGGACAAATTGCCGCCATTCGAAATGCTTTTTTAATGATATGCTGGAGTAAAAGATGTACGTGTACTTAATGGTGGATATCAGTCGTGGAAAGATGCCGGATATGAAGTAAGCAGTGAAGATGTTCCAAAAACACAGGTAGCTGATTTTGGAGCAAATATCCCCTTAAACCCACAGTTTGCAGTTGATACACCTGAAGCTAAACAAATGATTGTTTCCCCGGATGCCGAGTTGGTTTGTGTGCGAAGCTGGCCGGAATACATTGGTGAAGTTAGTGGCTACAATTTTATCGAAAAGAAAGGTCGTATTCCGGGGGCATTGTTTGCCGACTGCGGCACCGATGCTTACCACATGGAAAACTATCGTAATGTTGATCATACAACAAAAGAGTTTTATGAGATAGAGGACAATTGGTTAAAAAGTGGAATTACACCAGATAAACATTTGGCTTTTTATTGTGGAACGGGTTGGCGGGGAAGCGAAGCGTGGTTTAATGCCTGGTTAATGGGCTGGCCTAAGGTTTCAGTTTACGATGGGGGTTGGTTTGAATGGAGTAATGATCAGGACAATGCCTTCGAAACCGGTTTTCCGGGAAGTTCTATTTCTTAAAATTCCCAATATCGAAATAAGAAACATCGTTTTAAATTATTATCGGATACGAGAAATTAAGTGCAAATTATTAGTAATTAGCGGTATTCAGTAATATCAAAGAAAATAAATAACCGGGTACAATATTGCAAACCCTAAAATGTAGCCTGCTGCCAATTGTAACATATTATTTTTGTTTAGAACCAAACGTGCAGTTCCCATCAGGCCCGAAACTAAAACCAAAACAACAATTGCAGACATGGGATTTACACCCCACCGGAACGACAAAGCAAAAAAAGTTGCCGTAACTGCGCCAATTGCAGCCATATGAATACTAATTTTCCATTTAAACGAAACCAGTAACAGCGCAATAATTAATAGTACACAGGCAATCATGAAAAGTTTGAAACGGGTAAAAACTGAATCCTGCCCAACAGGATAAATCCGATATAATAAAAAATGGAAGAAAAAAGCAAAGGCACAATCCTGTCGCGGCTATTGGACATCAAAAAATCAAATTTCGGATTAAAGGCCAAAACAGCAATTGACAACATTGGCAGTGTTGCCGTGCTGAAAAAGATAACCAACAATATAAACCGTCTGGCCTCAATGGTTAGCATTGAATTGTAAAACCCCGAGAAGAACAACAATAAAAAACCCAATGTTGGCAAAAGTAAAGGGTTAAAAATATTGGAAATAAATTTTGCAAGTTTTTCAGACATGTTATAATTCTTTGCGGAGCCTTGCAACCGGAACGCCCAATTGTTCACGATATTTAGCTACAGTGCGGCGGGCGATATTATATGTTTTTTTCTTCAAAATCAATGCAAGTTTATCATCAGTCAACGGTTTGAGTTTGTCTTCGTTATCAATGCAATCCTGCAATATCTTTTTATCTCGCGTGTTGAAACTTCCTCGCCGTCATCTTTTTGTAAACCTTCTGAAAAGAAATATTTCAAGGGATAAATGCCGAAATGGGTTTGAATATATTTGCTGTTTGAAACCCGGGAAATTGTGGATATATCAAGATTTGTGCGTTCTGCTATATCTTTTAAAATCATTGGACGTAATTTTGTTTCGTCGCCATCTTGAAAATATTCCTGCTGAAAATTAATTATTTCAGACATGGTAAGCAGCAAGGTAGTTTGTCTTTGCTGCAATGCATCAATAAACCATTTGGCTGAATCAAGTTTCTCCTTAACAAATTGCAAGGCCTCTTTTTTGTTTTTGTTCTTGTCTTTATGACTTTCACCCATGCCCTAAGCATTGAAAGGTAAGTTTCATTAATTTTTAAATCGGGTACATTTCGCTGGTTTAGAGAGAGGTTTAATTCTCCTTCATCAATTTCAAGAATAAAATCGGGGACTATGTGCTGATTTGATTTATTTAATGGATTACTGTATGAACTTCCCGGTTTTGGGTTCAATTTTAGAATATAATCAATGGCATCTTTTAAATTCTCGTCTGATAGTTCGAGCTTGGCCTGGATTTTTGAATAGTGCTTTTTTGTAAATTCTTCAAAAAAATCCGATACAATTAGATATGCCATTTTTTGATCATCTCTTTTTCTTTTTTTAAGCTGGTTTATAAGACATTCGCGCAAATCGCGTGCACCAACACCCGGTGGATCGAAATCCTGGATAATTTTTAATATTTTAAGTAGCTCATCTTCTGGAACTTCCATGTTCATATTAAAAGCCAAATCATCGCTTATCGAAGCCAAATCGCGCCGTAAATAACCATCATCATCAATGTTGCCAATAATGTACTCTGCCAGTTGTTGTTGTTCTTCCGTTAATTTAACCATTCCGAGTTGTTCGTATAAAAACTCGTGGAATGAAGTGCCTACTGAAAAAGGAATATCAACATAAATGTCGTCCTTCGAATAGTTGTTTGTGTTTAATTTATAAGATGGAATATCTTCATCTTCGTTGTAGTAATCATCAAAAGTAAACTCGTCGTTGTCAACATCCTTGTCTGGTTCGGCATCATCGCGGATTTCATTTTCTTCATCTGATTCCTGACCTTCACCTTCAAGTTCAAGTACAGGATTTTCTTCAAGTTCTTTTTTAATGCGTTGCTCAAGTTGTAATGTAGGGATTTCCAAAAGCTTTATCACCTGAATTTGCTGCGGCGAAAGCTTTTGAAGCAGTTTTTGTTGTATTAAGAGTTTTTGCTTCATATCCCCATAAGTTTACCCCGTAAATTTACTATTTTTTATGAAGTAAATTTAATGCTTTTAAAACTCGGCATTTTTTGGAGTTCTGGCAAAGGGTATAACGTCGCGAATATTTCCCATTCCCGTTAACAAAAATATAAACCGCTCAAAACCAAGACCAAATCCACTGTGAACGACTGAACCAAACCGTCGCGTATCAAGGTACCACCACATTTCTTCAACCGGAATATGCATCTCTTTCATACGGGTTTCAAGTTTTACGAGGTTTTCTTCACGTTGAGAGCCACCAATTATTTCACCAATTTGCGGGAACAAAACATCCATTGCACCAACTGTTTTACCATCATCGTTTTGTTTCATATAAAACGCTTTGATGTCCTTTGGATAATTAGTCAGGATTACTGGGCATTTAAAGTGTTTCTCAACCAGGTAACGTTCATGTTCGCTTTGCAAATCAATTCCCCATTCAACCGGAAACTGGAATTTCTTTTTCTTAAAGGGTGCTGAATTTATAAGAATCTCAATCGCTTCAGTATAAGTAATTCTCACAAAATCGTTGTTCAAAACAAATTTAAGTTTTTCGATTAAATCCATTGAACGCTGGTCCTGTGGTTTGTCTTTTTCTTCCTGCTGAAGCCGGGTTGCCAGAAATTGCAAATCATCCATGCAATTGTCAAGCGCATATTTAATAAGTGATTTTAAAAATTCTTCAGCTAAATCCATATTATCTTTCAAATCGTAAAAAGCCATTTCAGGTTCAATCATCCAGAATTCAGCTAGGTGGCGGGTTGTATTTGAATTTTCAGCCCTGAAAGTTGGCCCGAAGGTGTAAATTTCGCCTAATGCCATTGCACCAAGTTCACCCTCCAACTGGCCTGAAACAGTTAAATTTGTTGGCTTTCCAAAAAAATCCTGGCTGTAATCAATTTGGCCATCTTCAGTTAATGGCGGATTTTTAGGATCGAGTGTGCTGACTCTGAACATTTGGCCGGCACCTTCAGCATCACTCGCGGTAATTATTGGGGTGTGCAGGTAATTGAATCCTTTTTCATTGAAATAATTATGAATGGCAAAAGCCATTGCATGCCTTATTCTGAATATAGCACTGAATGTATTTGTACGAAAACGCAAATGGGCATTTTCACGCAGAAATTCGAGTGAGTGTTTTTTGGGTTGAATCGGATATTTCTCCGGGTCAGCGGTTCCAAGTAGTTCAACCTGTTCAGCAACCAATTCAATATTCTGACCGCTTCCTGCCGATTCGGCTAATTTACCTGTAACCGAAAGTGCCGCCCCAGTATTGATTTCCCGAAGTAACGATTCTTCGAAATTGTTTACATCAACCACAATCTGAAGATTATGTATTGTTGAGCCATCATTCAAAGCAATAAAAAACACGTTTTTGCTTCCCCTTTTCGTTCTTACCCAACCCTTTGCAACAACAGTTTCATTGGCCTGGCCTTTTAACAGGATGTCTTTTATTTTTATCCGTTTCATAAGTTTTATAAATTATTTTGAGCCTTATATTTTTTATTTTGAAAGGCTACAAAAGTACATTTTTATACATTAATCAGTTGGGTGCGGGTTAATTATTGCAGCTTTTTTGATAATTATATAAAATAAAAAACCACCCGTTTGCCAAGAGACATTCGAATGGTTTTAATTTCGAATTGATTGATTAATTCCTTTTCAGGAAAACAGGAGTGACAGGAAGAATCCTGGTTACACCCGTTAGTAAAAATTATTCTTTCTCATAAGATCCCGGAACCGGTACTTTGGCAGTTTCAATATAACCAATGTTACCCATAATAAAGGTATCAGGTCCCAATTTCATATCCGAGTTCATCATTTCATCATAGGTAACTTCTTTTCCTGTGTAAGCTGAAACCCTTCCCATAATTGCTACCATATTTGAAATAGCGGTTTCTTCAGCCTGGTTCCATGGAATATCCTGACGAATGCAAGTAACAAGATTCATGTGTTCCTGTACATATGGACTTGTTTCAGAACCTTCGGCAGAAAATAAGGCATTACCAGCTGCATCAACAATCCTGGGACCATTACCATCAGTTTTTGCAATTGCTTTAGTCCCATGAAAAACTTCATAAACACCATTTGTACAATCGTTTATCTGACGGCACATGCTGTGCATTTGACGTCCGTCTCCAAAAGTATAATCAATGCTAAAATTATCGAACTGATCGCCGGTAGGTCTGCGCTGGCGCGAGCCAAAACCATTTGCTTTAACTGGGTGTTGTCCAAAATACCACATGGCAACATCGAGGTTGTGAACATGTTGTTCAACAATATGGTCGCCTGAAAGCCAGCACCAGTTTACCCAGTCGCGAATCATCCACTCCATTTCTGACCAGCTTGGATTATTGTCGCGATGCCATAATTTGCCGCCATTCCAGTAAACATTTGCTGAAACTATATTTCCGATTCCGTTGTTTTGCAACTCTTTATAGAGGTTAATGTAATTGTGTTGATGCCTTCTTTGTGTTCCTGTAACAATTTTCAAACCCATAGATTCGGCCATTTTTGCAGCTGCAAGTACCTGACGTATTCCGGCAGGATCAACTGCGACAGGTTTTTCCATAAATACATGTTTGCGTGCTTTTACGGCAGCTTCGAAATGCTCCGGACGAAATTTTGGTGGTGTTGCCAAAATAATAATATCAACACCTGAATCGATAACTTTTTCAAAGGCGTCGAAACCTACAAAACAGTTTTCGATTGGAACTTCCTGTCCTTTTTCCTTTAATATTTTTTCACGGCAACTGTCAACCCGATCCTGAAAAACATCGCCAAGTGCAGTAATTGTAAGACCTGGACCTGCATCAAGAAAGTTAATTGCTGCACCTGAACCGCGTCCGCCGCATCCGATAACTCCGGCTTTTAGTTCTTTTCCTTCGGGAGCTGTTGCAAGCATCGGAGGAAATTTATACTCTGTTGGCACCCAGTCGTAGGCACCAGCAATTGCTGATTTATCACCACCACCGGCACATGATGTTAAAGCTCCAACACCCATTGTACCTGCTGCGCCAACTGCTGCTGCGCTGGCTAAAAACTTTCTTCTTGAAAACTGATTGTTACTCATGATATTAAATCTTTTTAGTTGAATTTAGGATTTTAAAATTATTACTTTTTTTTGGTTATTTATGTTTTTCAATAAAATCTGTTGGAGTAAATCCAAATAAACTACATCAAATCTGTTTGCCAGCTATTTTTATGGCGTTTTTGTTATTGTATTTTCGTCATATTCACAAACTACTCTGAAACTTATGTAATTGCAATCAGATAGCCACCAAATACTTTTTGGCATTTGCGGATCAGTTTTTAGCCAGGCTTCCGATTGTGTTGCACTGCGGGCTGCCGATCGCACATCCGCGATTTCACTCCTGAAGAATCCACCTCTTACAACGTGTTCCTCTCCAGAGGTTGGACCTTTCGGATCAGTAACTCCGTCATTTAAACTGGAATACGCATCCGGCGAATACCAGTCAGAAGTATATTCAGCGGCATTTCCCAACATATTTTTCAATCCAAATGGATTTGCTTCAATTTTTTCAGGTAGTTGTGTTTTCGCTTTGCTGTTTTTTGCATAAACAACATACTTATCGATTAAGTTACTTTCTTTTCCAAACATTCTTCCCAGAAATCCTTTTTCTGCATAGTCTTTAACATTTCCTTCAAAGAAAAAAGGAGTTTCAGTTCCGCCACGTACAGCATATTCCCACTCGGCTTCTGTAGGCAAACGATAAGTTTTTCCGGTAACTTGAGACAACCATTTACAAAAAGTTTCAGCTGAATGGTAGCTCATTGTAATAGCCGGCCGCGAACCTAATCCCCAGTTTTGATCAGGTTGTCCATAAGGAGGTGTTGGCCCTGATATAGCATCTACGTCAGCTTCTGTACGCGCTCCTTCGGTATCAGTTGAACGGCCTTCGGCTGCAGTTGCAGAATAAAATGCAAGATAAACATCCCAGCTTACTTCAATTTCTGCCATAAAAACGGGCTGATTTTTACCTCTTTTGTGGTCCTTCATCAGGTTTTCTCAGTGGTTCATTTTCAGGGCTGCCAATTTTAAATGAACCGCCCGGAATAGCTTTCATTTCGAATGAAACCGTTGTATTTGGTATTGTTTCAGAAAAATCCTTAAATTCTGTAACTGTTGCAGGAGCTGTGTATTTTTCTTTATTATCATTTCCAGTATTTCCGAAGGATACATTTTTTGCGTGTAATGCATTGGGATCATAATGCCCAACATGCAGGTGACAGTTTATGCAAAGAAGTTCCTTTTCCTTTTGTGTATAATACAAATGGGCATTTTGTCCATCTTTTGTCAATGTCAGTGGAAACAGATTTTTGTGACAACCAACACAAGATTCCTGAAAAACATGATGTTTTGCAAATTCAAGTGTTGATTTTTCTTCCCAGTTAAAATCGGCGCTGTCTTTAAAAACAAGGCCATAAACATCTCTTGCTGATGCTTTTATTTTTTCAGCAAGGTAATTCTGGCCTTTTGGCGGTAAATGGCAATCAACACAGCCAATATGAATTCCAACCCGTGTATCATAATGAACCGATTGTTTCCATGACTCGAAAACATGCGGATGTACATGGCACATCTCACATGATTCGTTGGTTGAAGTTGCCTCAATTGCTTTGTTTGACAGGATGGCAGCAAAAACTCCAATTACAAAACCAATAAATATGATGAGAAGAATTTTCTTTCGTAAGAAATCTATAAATTTTTTTAGCATGATTAATGTTTACCTTATGGTTTAATTGTATTAATATGAACCCAAAAATAGCAATTTATTAAAAAGTAACTCAATTAATGCGTGTTTTGTAACATATTTAGATTCAATTAATAATGGTTTTAAGAATTGTACATACTATATTTTATCAATTTAAAAGACGCAAAAATTGCAAATTATACCTACTGAATAAAGTTAAGTAATAGGAGAAAGAGGTTTATAATTGAAAAAGAGTTGCCATTTGATAATGACAACCCGGGAACCTTTGAGAAAATGAATTGAGTGAGAGAATGAATATGAATTATATATTTAGGTAACTCCGTATATTTTCATGATGCAATTTTAAAACCTAATCATTACAAATAATTTAAGTTTTGGTAAAACATATATTAAAACTTATTATTTTGGTTTTGAAATTCATTTAGTTTTTTTCGATGGAAAAGATAACCAACAGATTCAGTAATTTTCTTGAACTTATTTTTCCAACTCTATGTGTTACCTGCGGAAACCGGTTAGTAATCCAGGAAAGGTTTTTGTGTATCGACTGCTGGCTTGACCTGCCGGTATCAAATTTTCATCTCCATTCAGGAAATAAAGTAGAACAGTTATTTTGGGGAAGGGTGAAAATTGAGTTTGCAACTGCCTATTTTTCTTTTAATAAGGGTAGTAATTATCAGCATCTCATACATTTTATAAAATATAAAGGAATGAAGGAACTGGGTTTTGAAACCGGGCGAAGATTCGGAATTTCACTTTTGGAATCAAAAGATTTTTGTTCAGTCGATTATATTGTGCCGGTTCCGCTTCATCCAAAAAAAGAAAAAGAGGGGATACAACCAAAGTGAGTGGATTGCTAAAGGAATGTCTGAAGCGATGAAAATTCCCATTTCAGTCGATAATTTACAACGTAATCTGCACACTTCTACACAAACCCGCAAAAACCGTTTTGAACGCTGGGAAAATGTCGAGAATATTTTTGAATCAACCCGCCCCGAAGAATTTGAAGGTAAACATATTTTGTTAATTGATGATGTGGTAACCACCGGATCAACACTTGAATCGTGTGCATTACAACTACTTCAAATTGAAAATGTGAAAGTAAGCATCGCAACCCTCGCATTTGCAGATTTTTAACAAACATTAGCTTATTCTTTGATTTATAACTGGTTAGGTATTATGTAATATTTCCTTCTGATAATACCTGAGAATTTCTGTTTTCAACCAAACAGTATATTTTTTGTTACAATGTTGAATTAAAGTTTTTAATAAAGTGGATTTTACAATATCAAAATATATACCAGGGTGTCCGTCCCGCAGTTACCCTGCCTTCAAAACAAATGTATATCCTTCTTGGCGAAGATGGAATGAGGAAAATGGTAAGTAACCATTATGATCTTTTAAAAGAAAGTGAGATAAAAGATTTATTCCCTAAAAACCCTGTTGCGCTTGAAAAAGCAAAGGAACATTCTGCAGATTTTTTTATTCAGATTTGCGGAGGTCCGCAATATTTCAACCAAAACAGGGGAATGCCGCAGTTAAACCGAAGACATTTACCATTTAAAATTACTGCTGAAGCCCGAATTGTTTGGCTCAGTTGTTATAAAGAAGTATTGCAAAAAATGGAATTGCCACCCGAAGTTTTACTTCATTTTGGAATTATCTCAGAGTTTTCTCAAAATGGATGGTAAATTCATGAATAAAACCCGGGAAATTGAACTTTCTTTGCAAAACTTTTTTCGGGTTAAACATTATTAATAATCAGGTGTTTAATTCACTAAAGAAAAAATATTAACCAAAATTTATTAAAATGAAATTGTACAATGTATTATTATTTGCTATCGTAGCAATCATCCTGAATTCATGTAGCCCAAAACCGGCTCAACCTGAAGCACAGAATAATGTGAAATATTTCAGGAGCCTGCTTTTCAGTGAAACTTCGTGGGATTTGGAAAGAGGTTCGCATGAGTTGACTGCCGAACAGGCAAAATCGGTCAACAACTACAAATTTACCTACAACGATAACGCCCAGTTGGTTTCGGTAGAATACAACCGAAACGACAGTCTGCTTGATTATTCATCAATGGGATCTGCTAAAATTACATACACCTACGAAGGTGATTTGCAGGTTAAACGTTTCTTCAATGAAAAAACGAACCTACAAAAAATGGCGGCGCAAGCGTTTACGAATTCAAACTTGATGCTGACGGAATGAGAGTTGCAATGCGTTTCCTTGATGAAACAGGGCAACCAGTTGAAAACAGAAATAATATTCATAATTATGTTTGGACAAAACTACCGGATGGAATGATCAAAGAAGTTCGTTATAATTTAGCTGAAGATTCAGTAATTATGCATCCTTTCTGCCCGTTTTATGAACTTCGTTTTTCATATGATGCAAACGGTTATGTAACCCGTATGGCCAATTACGACAACGACACACTTTACAATTGCACCGCTGAAAATTGCGGAGATATTGGTGTTTCTTATTTCCTTTTTGCTAACAATGAACATGGAGATGTTGAAAGTTTTTCAGTGCACAATACGGTTGGACAGCTCTCCAATTTATACTGGGGTTGGGCGAAAAGGGTAAGTGTTTATGATGAAAATGGATATGCTATTGAAACTACCATGTTTGATATGGACGATGAATATCTTGGCGGGAAAGGCATCCCTGTAACACAAACTGTTTATGATGAACATGGCGCACCTGTAAAAAGAATTTCGATGGACAAGGACAAAAATATTATCAATGATCCAAACAGCGGAGTTGCGATTACTGAATTCAAATATGACGAAACCGGCCGTCGAACTGAAACTTTGCGTTTTGACAAAGATGGAAATACTGTAGAAAATAAAGGATAATTTTAGTTACTGTAAACTTTATGAAACAGTTAAAATCATTATTCCGAATATTTGTTTTTGCTTCAATTGTCTTTTTCGTTTCATGTTCAGGTGAGAAGAAACCGAAAAATGAAACTGAAGTTATTGCTGAAAAATCAAACGTTCAACCTGTTGAAATTAATAAGGAAGCAAAACTTTTACTTGATTATCTGGCAGAAACAGGCGACTATGTGAAGGCCATATAAAAGGTGCAGTTAATATTGAAATTGGTGGTTTGACTGACTATTTTGCCAATAAAATTAAGCCATTTGAATACGACAAAATTATTCTGGCTTGTTATTCAGGTCAAAGTTCAAGTTATTCAACCTCGCTTTTACGGCTCATGGGATACGGTAATGTTTATTCACTTCGATATGGAATGAGTGGCTGGAACCCGAAAATGGATAACAAATGGCTGGAAAATATCGGCTCAAATTATGAAGAAAACCTTGAAACTACTGATATTCTGAAAGCAGAGCCTGGTGATTTTCCATTGTTGAATACAGGAAAAACTACAGGAGCCGAAATTTTTGATGAAAGAATATCATCATTGTTTGCAGATTATCCAAATGCTACAATTTCAGCAGATACAGTTTTTAGCCATCCTGAGAAATATTACATAATCAACTACGAACGCAAAGATAAATACGATGCGGGACATATTCCGGGTGCTGTGCGTTACAAAACCGGCGGAACACTTGGCATACTAACTGAAATGCAGACAATCCCGGCTGACCGTGAAATTGTTGTGTATTGCGGATCCGGGCACAACTCAGCTTTTGTAACCGCCTATTTGAGGTTGTTTGGTTACAATGCCAAAACATTGAGATTTGGAAACAACAGTTTTATGCACAATAGAATGATTGCCGAAAAGGACAAACTTTCGTGGTTGCCTTTTACTGATGCTGATGTGAAGGATTTTCCTGTTGTAAAATAAATTTATCAGAATATTTATTGTAAATCGGATTCCAGTCTGGCCATAGTGTCGGGCTGGAATTCGTATTTTAAAACCTCAGGGTTATCTTCGTTTGAAAGGATAAAAACATTTTTAATATCCAATTGATTTAAAATTACCCAGGCTTTTGCTGTTATTGAAATATCGCTGGCAACAAGAAGTATTTTATTTTCGGTTTCTTTCAACTGTTTAAGTGATGATTCTTCAAGCAATTCTTCAAACGGAATTTTAAGTGAATTTTCAAACCGTGAAGAACCTGACTCGTTCAAATCGACTATTAAATACTGCGTTTTATTATTTTCTATTTCGTTTGCAGATATTATAAAATTATTGGAATCCACTGCTTCAATTGCGCTTTTTGCATCTTGTTTAAATCCGTCTTTACCTACAGTTTTAACAATTACCAAAACCAAAACAACCACCAACACCAGCAATACTATTTTCAAATTCGATAATTTCCCCATTTTTATTTACTATTTATCGAAATACCAGTTTACTATTTTACTATTTTCAATTTGAACAATCTCCCAATCTCTCATTCTTTCATTTCTTCCTAACACCCACCATCCAACTTTTGCCCTTTGCAACCTTTTCGCATCAAAAAATTTTGTCTTCAAACTGTCAGGCAAACTGTTTATTTGTGTAAAAATATCGCGTGCTTTATAACGGTTTTCGAAAAGTGCATTTTCTCTTGGAGTAATTCTTTCCCCTTCGAATTTGGTCAGCATTACAGTTTTAAACCATTCATTCAAGCCACCTTCCATAACATAGCAGTTTTCGGCGCCAAGTCCGGTTGCAATTGTCCACACTATATTTGCATTTTGGTCACCATTGCCGTAAAAAACAGTTCGCATATTTTTCTGGCTGAAATAAACCGACCAGTTGGGATTCAGCAAATCATCAAACGGAATATTAACTGAGCCCGGAATGTTGCATTTTCTGAATTCATCAGCACCGCGTAAATCAATCAATTGAACCGTACTGTCTTCATTATTTACAAATCTTGCAACCTCGTCAACAGAAAAATAAATTTCTTTTGAACCCGATTTTTCAAGTAATTCGCTGGGTTTTAATTTAAAAATTTTTGATGAAGGATTTGGCATAAAAGCCAGTAGGAAACCCAACCCAACCAGCAATACAGTTATTTTTATTCTCGCGTCCATTTCAATCTCTATTAATCTCTAATAATCTCTATTAATTTCAACTAATCTCTTTTATCTCTACTAACCAACCACAATTAATTTCTCTAAATATCTGAAGTAATCTCTGGACGATTAAACTTTTTTTCGGCAAGTTCTGCAATCCAAAACAAAATAACAGCAGCAACTATCAGAATAAAAGTAAACACCCCTGGCGAAACTCCCATCCAGTCGTCAACTTTCATCGGTCCTTTAAACCCGCTAATTGCAAATTTTTCTACAATTGGATAGGTTTCAGCAAACAAAAATGCGCCAACCAATCCACCAAAAAGAAAAAACAAAGCATCGATTTTTCCAATTGAAAGTGCGCTGATACCGGTTCCCGGACAAAAACCGCCCATTACAAAACCGGCTCCCATTATTACTCCTCCAACTATTGAAGCACCAATAAAATATGGATTTACGTACACGAGGCTCAAATCAAGCAAGCCAAAAAAGCTGAGAAATTGTGAACCCACAAGTGCAACAATTGCAGCTGTAAAAAATACTTTTAAAACGGTTGTGTCATAACCATAAAACATCCCGGCAAGTTTTCGACTCGATGAAAATCCGGCCTGCTCAAGAGCGAAACCAAAACCAATTCCGATGATAAAACCAATTAGCAGGTTTACCCATTCGGGGAGAGATGATATTATAGATAGTGGACCCATTTTCTTACTGATTTACTGATTTATTGAATGATTGAATGACTGAAAATACTTTAAACTCTAAACTTTAAACTTCTATATCCAAAGTTTTCGAAAAAACCACGCGAACATATACGCAGAGCCAAAAATGGAAATCATTGTAACAAATCCGGCTACCGAGAAAACTGCCATTCCTGAAAGTGCCGCCCCACTTGTACAACCGCGCGCTAATTGTGCCCCGTAAACAAAAAACACACCACCAAGAAATGCAAAAAGTAACCGGGTTTTATTCGAAATATTGGGCGATTTTTCGATTTTGAATTTCAATCTGCCTGAAAATGCTCCTGAAATAAAACCTCCCAACACCATTCCAAGAACTTCAAGGAATAGCCAGTTTTTTAATGGACTTTCTCCGTTTACGAAATATTGGCTGTAATAAGAAGATTCCTGGACATGGGTTTTATCAATTGCACCTACTGCTGCAACAACTGCATACTTTAACCCGCCGCTGGCACCTAAACCCCGCCCCGAAAAATACATGGCCGACAATAATACCAACCCAAGTAAAATCCCCGCATAATAAGGATTCATGTAATTTCTTTTTTGCATAGTTGAAGTTATTCTATAAATCGGTTACTAAGATAGACAAATGAGATATATGGAATGTTTTGAAATGAATATTACATGTAAAATGTCTATTACGATTTTTTAAAAATATTACCAATGAGTTTCAGAATTACACCGTGTGGTAAACTGCACCCGATATAATAATAGATTTTATTTACAACTCCGGGTATTACAAACACGTTTTCCGAAAACATATTATCAAGAGATATTTTAGCAACCTGTGCTGGAGTTAATGCTGCAGAACGTGCAATGAATGAAGATTTTTTTATGTTTTCCATTGCTCTTTCCGATGAAATCCCGTTAGGGTGAACTGATGTTACCGAAATGCCAGTCTCTTTTAATTCTCTGTTTAAAGCCTGTGTAAAAAACAGCAGATAAGTTTTGGTTGCGGCATAAACACTTTTGTAAGGTAGTGGCGAAAATGCTGCAAAGCTGCTGATATTTAAAATGTATGCTTTCTTCAGTTTTTTCATTCCAGGAATAAACAAAAAGGTAAGCAAAGTTGAAGCACGTACATTGAGCAAAATCATCGTATCAATTAAATCCGCTTTCAATTCTTCCAGTTTTCCGTTAAAACCAAGTCCGGCATTATTCACCAAAATATTTATTGTGAGTTGATGTTGTTGGGCATATTCAAATACTTTTTGTGGTGATTTTCGCTTTGTAAGATCAATTGATAAATGATGAACATCAACAGGATAATTTTTTCTCAATTCATCCGAAAAACTTTCCAACCCCTGTCTGGCAGCGAAACCAAAAAAGGTTAAATCCCCTTTTTGCACATTCAATGGCAATTTGCTTGCCAGTTCCTGCACTTGATCCTGTAATTAAAGTGTAGTTTTTTATCCGTTTCATTTTCATTTTGTTCAGTTTTTAACCATTCAATCGTTTTTGAATTCCTTCTTCCAGTGGTGTAACTGTATATTTTAAGTCGTTTATTGCTTTTTTGTTCGATACGGGACGGTTTTGTAAATATCTTTTTGCCCAGGGAGGAGTAATCAAAGGTTCTTTCCGTGTTGTTTCTGCCAGAAATAATTCGAGTTTTGAAACGGCTAAAATAACTGAAAATGGCAGATGAAAAAGCCTGTAATTTTTCCCTGAGACCTTCGAAATTGTCTCAAAGAAACCGTTGAATGAAGTATTTGTCCCGCCCAAAATATATTTCTCTCCCGAAATTCCGTTATCCATTGCTAAAATATGGCCGTTCACAACATCATCAATAAATACATAATTACCTATAGATCTGCCGCTTCCGGGAATAAGCCGCCAGTTTCCACTTATATATTTTTTTATTAGAATAGTTACTGAGTTACTTTTATTTAAAAGTCCCGGACCAAATACCCGCGGCGGATTAACGATCACAACTTCCAGCCCTTTTTTGCAATATTCAATGCAAAGCTGTTCGGCCTGGGTCTTTGTAGTTTCATAATCGGTCATGTATTTTTCAGGCAGGACAACAGTTTCATCAATATCTTCTTCGTTTTTTGCAGGCGGAAATACTGCTGCTGAAGAAGTAAAAACAACTTTTTTAACCTTGTTTCGAAAGGCTGCTTCAAGAATATTTTTTGTTCCGACAACATTTGTTTTGTAAGCCAGCATTTTATCTTTCGACCAAATATTGGCAAAAGCTGC
Organism: Draconibacterium sp.; assembly: GCA_016705335.1. Lineage (GTDB taxonomy): Bacteria > Bacteroidota > Bacteroidia > Bacteroidales > Prolixibacteraceae > Draconibacterium. The sequence goes on from JADIYN010000001.1 coordinate 186,347, forward strand.
CAAATGAAAAACCACATCACAATTGCGTATTGCATCATCAATTACATCCAAATCCCATAAACTTCCATCGAAAAAAGCAACTCTGTTTCCAAACATTTTATTTGCTTTTTCTTTTGAACGCGCCAAAATAAGAACTTCATTTCCAAGTTTTAAAAGCTCTTCAACCAGACGGTTCCCAATAAATCCGGTTGCTCCGGTTACCAAACATTTCATTTTGAATATCTTTATTTGACAAAACTTAGATTGTCGTTGTACCTGATTGAAAAATAATCGGAGAAAACACTTAACGAAATATGCATAAATATAGGGATCAAAATTGTTCCCCGGGTTATGGTCAGATAGCAGGCAATTCCCCCAAATATTAAAGCTCCAATGGTTTGCGCTTTCCCGTTTACCATGTGGATTGCCGAATAAATGGCAATATTAATTGCAATAGCAGGCCAAAAACCAAAAGTGTTGAAACATTCAAAAAGTAAAATTCCCCGAAACAGAAATTCATATCCAACTAAATAAATTATCCAACCGAATACATTAATCAGGAAGAGTTGAATATTCCAGTTGGTTAATTCGATTTGAAGCGAATTGTTTTGTCGGTTAACTTTTTGATTGATAAAGAGAATTGCTGCAATTATCAGCATCAGCAACAAAATGATTTGGATATTGCGTAAAAAATGATCGAATGAAAACCAAATTTCCCAAAATTCCGGTTCAGGAAAAAATAATAAATCAAACCCGGAATAAAACCAAGAATCAGAAATCCCAAACTCTTTTGCGTTAAGAATATGGCTACCTTTTTTTGTAGCTTTTGATTTAAATTTTCACAAATTCTTTCAGGCACCCCGGATGTTGTGAAATAATAATAGAGATAGAAAAAAACAACAGAGGATAGAATAATTATTGAACTAAATATTTCAGAGTTATTTTGTAGCGGATTCATGTTTAACTGGTTTGAATCTGATAACAAAATACAATAAAATAGAATAGCAGTCAAGCTATCAAAAAAGATGAAATGCTTTCGTTTTTGTTTTTACCGCCTGCCAATTTGATAATACAAAGCCAGAGTAATCACATTGTTGAATTGGTTATTTATCCAGTAAAGATTGCCTGAATTGGGTCCGGGTTTATTTCTTATGGGTAATACTGAAAATGCGAACCGTAAATCGGCTTTCACATTATCAAGAAAATCGAACTGAAATCCTATAAGCGGTTGTAGGTCAATCTTTTTAAATGCTTTCTGATCTTCAGGTGCCAAATCTCCATAATTGTCGAATTCATTTGAACTTAAAAGAAATCCGGTTGATATTCCAGCAATTATTGCTCCCCGATCATTTGTCCGAAAAGCAAAGTAAACCGGCATTTCCACGTAGTCCAATCGCATTACATATTTTGTGGGATCTTTTTCAGTAACTTTTTTTCTAGCCCCTTTTTGAGCAAATTTAATTTCCATAGCCGCAAAAATGGCAGGTGCAATATCGGTTTCAACATACAAACCGGCTACAAGTCCGGGTTTATTGTACCCTTTATAAGTGTCGCCTTCAACCTGCGTTGCATTGTAGCCTGCAAGAATTCCACCATCAAACCGTTGGGCAAAAACAAAGTTCACAGCGAAAAGAAGAAAAACAGGGAGAAGTATTTTTTTAGCCATTATTTTAGTTTTTCGAGTTTATTTTTTAAGATTTCAATTCCCACACTTGCTTTTTCATCAATGTAAACTACGTTTCTCAATTTTACTTCCGGACGACTGGGATCAATAACAAATACGGGAGCTTCAGATTTAGCGTAGTGTACCAATCCTGCTGCAGGATAAACTACCATTGAAGTGCCAACAACTACAATAATATCTGCATTTTCAACAACCGGAATTGCTTCGTAGAATGCAGGAACTGCTTCGCCAACCAAACAATATGAGGGCGTAACTGGCTGCCTTGTTCACATTTATCGCCTATTTTAGTTCCCAGCCATCGAGTGTATAAACCAGGTTTTCATCAAATGTACTTCTCACTTTTCTCAATTCACCGTGAAGATGAATCACATTCGAGCTTCCGGCACGTTCATGCAAATCATCAACATTTTGGGTGATTACAGTTACATTAAACCATTTTTCAAAATCGGCGATCCCAAAATGCCCGGCGTTGGGTTCAACTTCATACAGCTGTTTACGGCGCTGGTTGTAAAAATCCATCACAAGGTACGGATCTCTTCTCCATCCATCAATGCTTGCAACGTCTTCAACATTGTAATTCTCCCAAAGTCCGTTCATATCGCGGAAGGTTTTAAGCCCGCTCTCCTGACTAATGCCGGCGCCCGAAAGGATGACAAGTTTTTTCTTCATTCGTACAAAAGTTTTTCTAAAAATACGATTAATACCGATTAGCCAACAAATTATCGCATATTTTCGCCGCCCCCAAATCGGCGCGGGGGGGGCGGCCCCCGGGCCCCCCCAATCTAAAAAAAAAAAACGGGGGGTTTTTTTGGGGGATTGGTACAAATTGATTGCTTCCAAAATATCATTTTACCCCTTGGTTTGGTTTGATTTATTTACATTTGCAGCAATGATAGACCATGCGACTATAGAACGAATTATTGATGCAGCCGAGATTTCGGATGTGGTTTCCGATTTTGTAACACTCAGAAAAAGAGGCGTTAATATGTTGGGAATGTGCCCTTTTCACAACGAAAAAACGCCATCGTTTACTGTTTCTCCTGCCAAAGGAATTTTCAAATGTTTTGGTTGCGGGAAAGCGGGCAATTCGGTGAATTTTATAATGGAGCATGAATCGCTTACTTACCCTGAAGCTTTAAAATGGCTTGCAAAAAAATACCATATCGATGTAATCGAACACGAAGATACAGAAGAACAAAAGCAGTTAAACGACGAGCGCGAAAGCCTGATGATCGTGTCGGGGTATGCACAAAAATATTTTACAAAGTATTTGTGGGAAGAAAACGAAGGACGAACTATTGGTTTAAGTTATTTCAGGGAACGAAGTTTCAGGGACGATATTCTGAAAAATTTGAAGTGGGTTTTGCGCCCGATGGAAAAACGCCCTTTACCGAAGCAGCACAAAAAGAAGGTTATAAAATTGATTTTCTTGAAAAAACGGGGCTAACCATAAAACGCGAAGACTGGATGCGCGACCGTTTTGCAGGAAGGGTAATGTTTCCAATCCACAATCTTGCCGGACGTGTAATTGCTTTCGGTGGCCGAATTCTGAAAGAGGATAAAAACGCTGCAAAATACCTCAATTCACCCGAATCGGAAATTTACCACAAAAGCAAAGTACTTTACGGTATTTTTCAGGCAAAACGTGAAATCTCCAAAATCGATAAATGTTATTTGGTTGAAGGTTACACCGATGTGCTTTCGATGCACCAGGCCGGAATTGAAAATGTTGTTGCTTCATCGGGCACAGCCTTAACCGCCGACCAGATCAGGTTAATTAAACGATTTACACCTAATGTTACAATTATTTACGATGGCGATGAAGCCGGAATAAAAGCATCTTTGCGTGGGATTGATTTGGTTTTGGAAGAGGGGATGAATGTAAAAGTTTTGCTTTTACCTACCGGAGAGGATCCTGATTCATTTGCGAAAAAAATGGGTGCCAGTGGTTATTTGAATTATATAAAAGAGAACGAAACCGATTTTATACAGTTCAAAACAAGACTTCTTTTAAAAAGCACAGAAAACGATCCGGTTGCAAAAGCACGTTTAATATCGGATGTTATCCGCTCGGTTGCGGTAATTCCCGACACAATAATACGCTCGGTTTATATAAAGGAGTGCAGCAAATTGCTTGATGTAAATGAGGATGTTTTATATAACGAAGTCCAGAAACAGAAACGCAAACAAAGCGATGATGTTCGAATAAGTGGAATCAGGGAACAGGCACGTAAAACTGCCCGCCAGCCGGAGATTCTGAAAGAAGTAAAGACCGATGAAATTCTGGAAGAAGAACTTGTATTTCTGCGTTTTCTGCTAAAACATTGCACTTCTCCACTTTTTGAACTTGAAAGCGAAAATTCGAATGAAGTTAAACTGATTAGTGCCGGAGAGTTTATGATTAGTGAGTTGGAGAACGATGAATTGATTTCGCAAAACGAATTGTTCAAAATAATCTTCGGGGAAGTAAAAGACAATTTGGGAAATATAAGCTTTGATCCCTGGAAACATTTTATTTATCATTCAAACAGCGAGGTGAGTAAACTTGCTACTAACTTACTTTCTGACAAACACCTTGAAAGCAAAATCTGGCAACGTGGAGGTGGATATACCGAAAAGGAAGAGGATATTTTGGATTTGCTGATCCCAAAAGTGATCAACGAGTATAAAGCCCGAAAAATACGGATGATGCTGCTTGTTATAGAAGATAAAATAAATAAGGCTTTTTTGGATGACAATTTTGAAAAGGTAATCGATGAACAATCGAGATACATGAGCCTGAAAAAAGTGGAAAAGGATTTGTCGGACAAACTGGGAAACCGGGCGATGAATTGAAATATAAAAATATGCGAACAATTTTTATCGAAAACCGCGAAGAAATCGACAAAGTAATTCGCGAATGTAAAACCTGTTTTCTTGCCATGTCAGAAAATGGGTTTCCGTATGTTTTGCCTATGAATTTTGCTTTGGAAAATAGTTCAGTTATTCTGCATTCTGCTCAAAGCGGAAGGATGTGGGAAACACTGAAAAAGAATCCAAATGTTTGTATAAACTGGACTTTGGGAGAAGAAATTAAATGGCAAAATGTGACGGTGGGCTGCAGTTACCGCGTTCAATCGAAATCGGTTTTGGTAGAAGGCAAAGTTGAATTTGTGGATGATTTTGATGAAAAAACCCGCTGCCTTGAACTTTTAATGTCTCAATACAGCGACCGCGAATTCAAGTTTAGCAAACCGGCAGTTGAGAATGTGGGAATTATTAAAGTTGCCATTGAAAAAATTTCGGCAAAAGAATTTGGCACAAAAGTGGTGAGGAGTTAAAATAGCCGGGTAGAACTTTTATCAAAAAAGAAAGGCCGCAATTTCTTGCGGCCCATCTAAACCTAACTTTTCTAATCATTCTCTCCTGTTTCCCGTTTTTACCTGTTCCAAATTGTTTCGTTTGTCATCCAGTTTTCAATACTTAATGCTGTTTCTGTTTCCTCAACATTGTAATAATTGTTCCAAATTTTATCATTGGTCATCCAATTTTCAAGTTCCAATTCAGTTTCGTCAACTTTACAAAATTGTTGTTTGAATTCCAAACCTTTGCATTTGTCATCCAGTTTTCAAGTTGTAAACCAGTTTCTGTTTCCTGCACGATTCCGTAATTTACGGACGGTCTTGTATTCCAAATCGCTTCATTTATCATCCACTTTTCCAATTGGAGTGTAGTTTCAATTGCCTGACTTGTTGCTTTTGTTTCTGTTCCTTCTGCCTTTACATTTCCAACTATTAATAAAAAAGCTATAAATGCACCTGCGGCTAAATTTTTCATTGTTGTTTTCATAATCTTTGTTTTTTGTTTTCGTCTTAATAGACTAATTACGGAAACAAAGGTTACTCAGTTTTTGGTTAAAAAGTATTAGAACTTTGTTAACGAAACCTTAAGGTCGGTAAGTGGCGAAAATTATCGGTGAAACAGAAACCGTTTTGAACTGGTTCATTTAAAAACCATCGGTAAATGGAGCCAAAATGGAGGTGGAAAAAACACCGGCCTTGTTGGTTTTTTGAAATGTTTAAACAGCAATTCAAACATGATTGTATTGTTAATTGAAGACTAATTTCTTTGTAACCCGTTTATTACCAATTAGTAATTCAATAATCACAAGTCCTTTAACTTCAATTTTATTGCTTTCCATTAATTTCGAATAGTAGCCTGAGTTCACATAAAATGCCGTTTTGTAAATAGTTCTTCCTAACAGATCAAAAACAGTAATTACAGCATTTTGCGGTTGATTTGAATAGAATTTAACAAGTAAATAGTTTTGGGTTTGTTGAATCTCAAAATTCAAATCGTTTTGATTATCAAAAACATAGGTTGAATTGTTTACAGAAATTTGTGTTTCTTCAGGCTCACTTTCACCAAATCCATCACGAACAGCTGTAACAGATATTTTTCCAGATTTAAAATGTTCATCAAAATGAAGTATTATAAATGAAGAATCACTGCTACCTGAAATTCCTTCGCTGAAATTCCATTTGTAACTTGTGGCATTTTGCACAGGATTAACAAAATAAGTAAAATCAGTTTGTGAAGGAGAAACTGTTGTTGAACCAAATATTGAATCAGGTTTTTCAGGAATATTGTACCAGGTAATTGGTTTCATCTCAACTAAATTGTTTAACGCGATCAAATCAAATGTGACTGTATCAGGTAAAACAACAACTTTCAAATAGTTTTCATCGATAACTTCACCCATTCCGGAAGAAATTAAGGTTACATTCTCCCAACGATCATAAGAAGCAGCAATTGCATCAGCATTTCCTCCAACATCGCCTGCAAATAAATAGAATTGTTTTTCGGGGTAGGAGGTCAATCTTGGGTAAACCTCATTCCAGAAGTTGGAAATTGTAGCAATTTGATCATATCTCGAACGACTGTTACTTCGCACAAGTTTGTACTTTTCATTGCTGTTCCAAATTACTTCATGAAAGAAAATAAATGCCCTTTCCCAGTACGCATCGGTGTTTGCGAAAATATCATTGACAAATTTAAGTTGTGCTGATGAAATTGATCTGTCGGATTCGGTGCTGTTTAAAACAACATACAATTCATTTTTATAAATGAAAGAATAATAAGCTCCACCGTGTTTTTTTCTGAATACTTCATTTCCAACTGAATTATTATCATGGTTTCCCATTACATAATATGAATTCAGATTTAATTCAGAAAGTTCTCTTTCCACCTGATTCCAGCTTGCTGTGTTACTTTGGTTTACAATGTCGCCGGTTAAAAAAAGTGGCATTGCACTACTGTCCAGGTTTTCGGTGAGCTTGCTTAAAAAAGGCGGATGTAAACCAATATTTTTGCCAGCGTGTGCACCGTAGGCATGACCGGCAACATAAAACGAATAACTTGAATCCGGTTGTGATTGTGCAAAAATTGCAGAACACATTGATATCGCGAATGCCAAAAATCTCATAATTTCTTGATTAAAAGAATATTTAATTAATCTAAAGGGATATGAAACGATTGTAAAAAGCATAATTCATTTTAATCTTCTCCATTAAACAGAAAGTTGTCCGGCTTAAAATTTAATCACGGATTAACTTGATTCAAAAATATATTCCGGGTTTAAAGTTAAACATACAATCAACAGATTTGAGTTTTTTTAGAATTTTAGTTTGTCAGCAAATGTTTCCTCATTTTTGATAATTTTGACAGCCTAATTTGATAAAACAATGGATAAAAAAGGAAAATCTGTACTGTATATTTTGGTAGGTTTATTAGGATTGCTGGTAATAGTTTTCCTGGGGCGTTTTATTTTGAATAATCAAATTACAAATGAGATACCCGAAATCCAGAATATTTCCAACCTTTCAAAACCGGTACAGGAACAAGTATCGGAAGCACTTTCCAGAGCAAGACGAAACCCAACTGCAACCAATTTGGGTATGCTTGGAATGGTTTATCACTCAAGCGCCAATTACGATGAAGCAGCAAAGTGTTATAAGCTTGCAGCACAGAAAGATAACTCTGGATGGATTTGGAATTACTATAACGGTTACCTGGATATGGAAATGGGAAATTCTGATTCAGCACTTGTAAACTTTGCAATAGTTACTGAAATTAATTCTGGTATCGATTTGGCCTGGTATTATCTTGGATCACAATACAAGAACTTGAAGAACAATGAATTGGCAGAAAAATCGTTTGCCCGGTTAGCTACAAGTAAAGAACGAAAATTTCCGGAAAATGCAACCCGGGAAGATCATTTCTCAATAAGCACTTATGCAAATTTTGAACTTGCAAGAATTTACTTCGAAACAGGAAGAAATGAACTTGCCGAAAAAACTTTGAAAGATATTATTCAATCTGATAATTTGTTTGGCCCTTCATATAAACTGCTTGGCAGCATTTATAATCTGAAAGGAGATACCACTTTGGGTAAACAGTTCACAATCAGGGCTAACGACTTAATTAATTTTTCTCCACCCGTTGATACTTTGATGGACAAACTGGCACTAATGTCGAGATCTGAATTATATCTTCTGAAAAAGATTGATGAGGCAGAATCCAGTTTTCATTCTGATTGGGCACTGAAATTAGTTGAACAGGGATTACAATATTTGCCCGACAATACATATTTACTCTCGAAGGCAATCAAAATTTATTTGTGGAAAAATTTGAATGACAAAGCCACTTCTTTAACCGACAAACATTTGGATTTGTTAAATGACAATTTTGCGAGAGATAAAAATACAGGTATGTTTTTTTATCAAAAAAGCTTATATACACAGGAAGCCAAATACTGGACACAAGCCTTGCAACTGAAACCGGATGAATTAATTATTCAGGAATACCTTTCAAGATGTTTATGGGCAACCGGAAATAAACCGAAAGCACTTGAAATTTTGGATGAAATTTACAGTAAAAACCAAAGCAATCCGGATGTTGTTGCCGATGTTGCCGACCTTTTATTTCAATTCAGGGAAACAGAAAAAATGAATGATTGTTTGTCGATTTTGAAAAAAACTGCTCCTTCAAATCCAAAATATTTGCGTATTTCAGGTGAAATTGCTGAAACAAAAAAAGAGACACAAAATGCAATTTCACTTTATAAATTATCGATAAAAGGTGCACCTGATGATGTAAAAACCATAAGAAATCTGGGCGGACTTTACATGAACAACCAAATGTGGAAAGAGTATATTAAATTATATAAAAATGCATTGATTTACCATCCGAACAATCCTGATATACTGTCGAGACTGGGTGAGGTACTTGTTAGTTGTCCGGTAATCTCACTTCGAAATTATGAAGAAGGGAAAACATATTCCGAACGGGCATTCACTTTTTATAATTGTCCGCCGGATATTTTAATTGCTTCGGGAAGCCACCTGGCGTACGCATATGCAATGCTTAACGACAAACAAAAGGCAATAACCACAATTAGCCGGACAATTAATATTGGACGTCGTGAAAAAATTGCAGAATCACACCAGAAAAAACTTGAAGGTTTGCTGAATGCTTTTCAAAAAATGGAGGTTCAGTAATTATTTGCCGGCAAGCATTCCGTTATTTGTCCATAAAGTTATTCTGCCCAGCCTGTCAAATGGCGGGTAAGTATGCATTCCGCCGGTAATCACGTCAATTAACCCGTCGTTGTTAAAATCACCTGGTTCGCAGGTGAGCAGGTGAGTTGGATTTTTTGTGATTTCGCGTTTTGTAAAATTCATACTGCCATCGTTTTCGAGCCAAATAAAACTGTATGAATCCGGACTGTCCCAAATATTGAAAGCGCTGACTGCAAAAAGATCAATATCTCCGTCATTATCAATATCGGAAGCCCGAACGTTGGTGGCACCGGTAAAATTGCAAATCCTTTTAAACTCAAATTTCAGGTTTCCTTTGTTTTCGAGCCACTGAACACCATGCCACGGGCGGCCTTGAGGCGGCATATAATCAAAAGCATCGCCATTCGAGTAAAGAATATCTGTATCTCCGTCTTTATCCAAATCGCACAATGATATCCCACTTGATCCATAATCCTGATTACTTGAACCATAAAGCAAATTGGGCTGAAATTCTCCTTTTCCATTGTTTATAAAACAATAGATTTCTTCCCACTCCTGGCTCACCAGTGAAATGATATCCAAATCGTTATCCCCGTCAATATCTACTATTTCAACATTAATTGGCCCTGAAAGGTACTGAAGAATGTGGCTTTCAAATTTCCAGTTACCAAGGTTTTCAATCCATCGGGTTTCACCATCATCATAACCAAACTGGGCAACTGCCAAATCCATATCACCGTCATTATCAAAGTCTCCGGCACGAACATCTGAAACTCTTGCAATTTTTTCGGCAACAATGTGTTTTTCAAAATTATTTTTCCCATCGTTTTCAAGAATTACAACCGACCCAATTTTGTCGTTGTTTGGGAAAAGCATTCCAAGCACACCAACCATCAAATCTTTATCGCCATCTTTATCAAAATCAATTACTTCGACATGTGAAGGTGCAATGAGATCAGAAGCAAGCACTGTTTCGGTGTAAGTTCCAGCAGGATTTTGCCTGATCCAGGAAACAAAATTTTCACGGTCATCACAAACAATTACATCCAAAAGTCCGTCATTATCCAAATCAACTGCCTGAATATGTGCAATTAGCGGAGGTTCAGTAAATCCATTTCCAATTGGAGAAGGAGTCAGAAAATCAATTTTTTCCCCTGTATTTTCTGCTGCATTATCTGTACCTGTATTGTCTGCTTCCGATTTACCTGTTATTCGACTGATAACTTCTTTTATTGTTAACCCACTGCGATTTGCCTGGTAATTCAGAAAAAGCAGGGGAATTCCGACAATTACGATCAAAATAACAACAATCAGGATAATATTTTTGTATCCGCTTTTTTTGGTATTAGGAGAAGTTTTTTTGTTATCCATTCTGAATTAGTTTTTTTAATGTCAATAAATTTATTGAATTTCAATTGGTAAAAAAAACGATCATTGCCACACTGCAACATACAATAAACAAACCTACTGGCAATATTAGCAACATTAATTTCCAAGATTTGATTTGATTTTTGAGCCAGCTGTTTCTCAGGTTTCGTAAACTGAGTTGCAATCCAATCAAAATTAAAACTGCTTGCAGCCATGGCACAAAACGGGGCAAAAACTGGTGCCACGGAATATTGGCGGTTCCAAAAAAATCCCATCCCCAGCCAAACGGATCAGACAATGACTGCATTACAAAAGTTACGTTTACAAATAACATGGGAATTACAAAGGTAATCCACAACATTAAACCAAGTGGCAGCAAAGCACCGGCAGAAGTAAGAAACACTTGTTTTGTGCTATTTTTCAGTTTTGAAAGTTTTACACCAATATAGGAAAGCAGAACTATAATTCCGGGCATTATTAAAAGTGCGAGCGACCACACAATAAGAGAATAAACGCCAAACAAACCCCAGTTTGCCTTGTCAAGGATATTTACATAATCGCGAACAACTGCCCAGTGGCCCTGGTACAAAACGCTGTAAACCACGGCAAGCGTAAAAATCCCGATTGTCAACCATGCTTCACTCAGGTTGCGGGTTCCCAATTCGCTGGCAAACGGGCGTTTATATAATGTTACGTTGTTGTATAAACAACTGCGGGTACATTCAAGGCATAAACCGCAATCTAAACTTTCAGTCATTTCGCCAACATTTATCCCGTAAGGACAGGCCCAACCTTTTTCGCTTCCTTTTTGACAAAAATGGGCTTTGCAATGATCACAGGTTTTTTGCGATTTGTTGCGGAGCGCCAAAGTGCTCATTTTTGAAAACGGTCCCAAAAATCCGCTTACCGGACAGAGATAACGGCAAAATGCCCTGTGTTCAAAAATTAAAGCAAGCAGTGTTGGCAATACAAGCAAAAGAATTACAGCAAGTCCTGTAACCTTTGGCAGTGCAACAAGAACCGCGGAAAATGTGGTAAGAATCAGCAGCAGAATTAATTTAGGCCAACTGTTTTGCAACAATTTAGGCCATTTCAAAAAAAGTCCCGAGTATTTGTTTTTGTACACGCCTTTTTCTCCTTTAAGAGGATTGAAAACAGATTTACGTTGGATCAGATCGCCGAAAAAATGGCGGGCAAATGGTACACCAGATTCTGCCTAAAAAATGGGGTAAGGATTGCAATCAGCAGAAAAGCCAGATTCCCCACATTAAAAGCACTCCAAGATTTCGGCCTGACATTTTTGTGCCAAAGAAAGTAGTTAATATCACCACATAAACCAGTGTCATCGCAAGCATCATTAATATTATCTGCGGCCATCTCGAAACAACTATTTTTTGCAAAAATCCTGATTTTGAAAGCAAATCACGATAACCTGCTTTTTTATCTTCAGTTTCAGAAACGGGAATTGTTTTGACAAAAAATCCTAAGATCCATAAAAATAGTATGCCTGTTACACAACCCAAACTAAAGATTAGCAGTGTATTCGGGAATATAACGAGTTTTCCGTGTTCGAAAGCATGCATCGGACCGCACCAAACGTGGCAGCGATAGTTGCTTCGAGCCACAAAAAAATTCTGAATTCCCGGATGCCGGGCGATAATTGTTACTTCCTTCAAAAGTTCAGGTTTTTCTGTTGGGTCGCTCACTTTAAAAACCTCAACCATTTCGCGTGCCGGACTTACTTTTGCATCAACATCAAACTCTTCCAAAAAAAATGAATGGCCTGTATCTTCAGTAGAAAAAGTTAATCGCAAGGTGTCGCCCCGGTTACACCTGATTACGGCGGGATCTTTCCCGTAACGGAAACTTTTAACGTGAATATTGCGGGTAACTGGCTGACGGACAAAAAACTGGGAAATTACAGCCGGAATAATTCCGAAACCAAATATAATCAGAAAATTGATGATATGTTTTTTGAATTTCAGGCCCATTAATTTTGGTTTGTTTTAAAACGATTCTCCAAAACTAATATAAAATCCCGACTGGTTTTGGGCGCCAACGGCATAATCAATCCTTAAATTTGTATTTTCTTTTTTATCGACTAAAAACCGAAATCCAAAACCTGCATTTGGTTTAAAACTTTCATTTTCTATTTGATTGAACTTTTTATAAATCATTGATATTCCGCCAAATGTGGCAATTCCAATCCTCCAAAACAAGTGGTTTCGCATTTCAAACTGAAGTGATGAAAGGTTTTTATCCCTGAACCTTCCCAAAAAATAACCTCTCACAAATTCGTCGCCGCCAATTTCAGCAAAATCATAAAAAGGTGGATTTCCAAATACTGAAGACTGGTAAAAACGGCTGGCCAATGTGTGTTTATCATTTTCCCCAAAAGCAAAATAATGGCGATAATCCACTGTGGTTTTCAGGTAAAAAGAGGTGCTAAAATTGAATGAATTACCAAATTCGAAATAATCACCTTTTGCTGGCGACAAAATATTATTCCTTGCATCTTTCAAAAATAGAACTTTCAACCCAAATGTATTTTCACTTTTTAATTCAGGATAAATCAGGCTGTCTTTCAAATACTCAATATTGTTAAAAGCTGAATACCTGATTCCCGAACCAATGAAATAGTTGTTTTTAATATTTCTGAACAGATCGGCGTCAATAATTGTGCGGTTACTTTGGAAGTTAACTTCGTTTGAAGCGGGTGTGTCAAATCCAATCCCGTAATACAGATCGGGATATTTTGAATAGTGAAGCAAGCCACGTGTAAACCAGCGCTCTTCTGGGAGTAAATAGTTCCAGTCCGATTCAAAAATCAGTTGTTTGTTCCATGTATAATTAAACTCAACACTTGCATTTGATGATCGTGTTAACGAATCGGAATTGTAAAAGGTAAAAAGTGTGACTGCACCGATATAGGTTTTTGTTTCAGGAGAATAACCGATTGCCGGCACCGGCAGAACAGAAACTTTTCGGGCTGGTTTATTTTCCTGTGAATAAATTGAATTGTAAAAAATAAATAGAAAAACAAGTAAAACGGAAATTCTGATTTTAAACATTTTTTATCCAACTGTTAATTTTTCTCACCAAGGGCAATTATATATTCAACCAAAATATCAGCCTCTTCTTCGGGAAATGTTGCTATTGGCATTTCTGTGTTTTTGAATTCGAGCACTTTTTCAAACCTTGGCTGGAGTATCGATTTTTTCAAATATTTGCGATCGGCGACTACTTTAAACTCTTTTCCCTTTCGCAAAACTGTTATTTCTTTCATGTAAATACCATTCAACGGCGGCCCGTAAACTTTTTTTCCTTCAAGTGAGTGACAAACTGCGCAACCGTATTTTGCAAACAACTGTGAACCTTGCTTCAGAATTTCCTGCTTGTCCATGTTTTTTACAGGCGATTTGTTGCAGGAAATCAACAAAAGCAGCAGGTATATAATCAACACATAATTTTTTTTCATTTCAAATAGAAATTTTTCAGATTGAAATAAATCTGAACGGCGGCTAAAGATAAACGATACTTTTTATTTGAAAAATTATGAAACAGAGAAGTGTCTTTTTAACGAAATTATGGCTTCACACTGAAACTGCCTGTTCCCCGGCAAAGTTTTCCATCAGGAGTAATTCCCTCTACCACAATTTGCATATTTCCGGTTTCATCGCTGTTAAAAAACGAAACCTGCGCTACGCCTGTTGAATCGGTTCGTACTATTGGGTTCCAGTAAAGTGTGCTGCGAAAATCTTTCTTGTTGTCAACAGGTTGCCGGGTTTCGTAAACCGGTGAATAAAACCTGCGAAAAACGGAATAGCCAATAATTCTTGCGCTTTTCATTCCCATTGCATCTTTTGGCATGTTTTCAAATTTCTGACCCCTTTTTGTATAGAAATAAAGAATACCACCAGCTTTATTTACACCTGCAAATTGTGCAAATTTTATAAATTCAACCTTATCAAAAATACTACTTGAAAAACTTGAAAGTAAATCATAGTCGGCTGGAATACCATCAAGATAAATCGAGACCGGATATCCCCTGTAAAAAAATACAAACTTCCCTTCATCCATATGTTCTATTCTCAAACCGGCTATTTTTCCATCAATTGCATCATAAATCGATCCTGTTTCTTCATTGAGTTTATTCGCGTCTATTACATAATCAGCTTCCAAATACGGGCGAAAATGTCCGTCATCTTTTTTATGTTTTTTTGCCATAATGTTGACGTCGCCCAATAAAATTGTATCGCTTAAACTCCATTTTCTGTTTATCAGCTCACTGCTTATTTCGCTTAAATAATAACTCGTGGTAAATTGATTTTCATTGTAGTATTGATAATTTACAGGTAAAATCCCGGGGTTGGGTGATTTGGAAGATTTATTATCCAGTTCAATCCAGTTATTTCGCCGCTCTTTTTTGTTACCGGCCTGCAACGAAACATAAACTGTATCCATAAAAAACATATCGGAAAACACAAAATTCCCCAACGAATCGGTTTTTTGATTGTGAACAGCAAGCTGACTTTTCACAAACATCATTGTTACATTGCTGTTTTTTATGGGTTTTTCTGTCAGCCAGTTTTTAACTTTTCCCCTGAGTTGTATGCTGTTTTCGGGCTGATATTCAATTTCAGGCAACTTGTTTTCTTTGATTTCCTCCCACTGAAAATACCGGTAGCCGTGTGTGAGCATTAAATTATCGAGTGCCTGCAAGGTAGATATACTGTCGTCTTTAAAATAAAAGGCCGGGTCTTCAATTGTGCCCTTCAATTCTGAATCAAGCAAAAACTGTGTGAGTATATTTTTAGGATATTTTTCGGTTTCGAGGCTGTTTTCAGGATTGTAAACCGACATGGAAAGATTTGCCTGACAAGCGTTTCCGGCATTTGTAAATGCTTTTACATCGAGCTGCACCATTTCACGCGTGAGGTAATCAGGTTTGTCCGTTTCTATTTCAATTTTTACAAAATCGCGATGATTTACAAATACAAGCCTTTCGCAATTTGGGATCATTTCATTATCGAACAAAGTGAATTTGACGATTCCTGTTGGAAACAGATTTTTATCAACTTCAAAACTGGTTGTTTTTTCTGTCAAAGCAATTTGCTTTCGATAACAAACCTGACCTCCGGTTTGCCCGATAAGTAAATACTCATTTTTTTGAGAATTTTCAAGTTGAACCGAATTCCTTGAAATTTGAAACTGGATTTTTGCGGAATCATTTGGATTGACAGTAAGTTTTAATGCATCAATTTGAGAGACCGGTAGTTCAACTTTTACCGAAATATCATCTGAAAAAAACGCCTGCGCGGAATATTTTTCCCCTTCTTTCGGTGTGAGATCAATATTTCCCATTCCCTTAAAACCACTTTTGAAATTGGTGATTTTATTTCCTTTGTCATCAAAAATTTCGCCTTCAACCGAAATTCCTTTTCCATTTTTGTCAACCGCTTTAAAAGCCACCTTGTTTTCCATACCGGCAACAAATGTCCCACCTTCGGGAAAAAACTGCAGGTCAATTTCTTTTGATCTTAATTCAAGCAAATCGCTTTTAATTGATTTATCGCGAAGATTCAGGATAATAATGTCTTTTCGGAAAAACCATTCTTCGCCGAAATTCCGCATCCAGTTGGTGTAAACCCTGATTTGATAATTACCGCTCGAAATTGTATCAGCCAGTTGAAAATCACCATAAGCCAATCCATTTTGCGCCCATAATATTTTTTTATCGATAATCTCACCCGACGAATGAATGAGTTCAACATATACATTGCAATCGGGTATTGCTGAATTTAAAAGATACGCTTTAAACCAAATATCTTCACTTGCCCAGTACGAGGGCCTGTCGAGGTGAAGATAAATTTTCTCCTGCGGAAAACGTAATTGATAAAGATTTGCTTTTGTGATTAATTTCTGCTCTTTTTTATCCTGATCAGAAACCTGATAAAACGAGTGAAAAGTTAAACTCACCAGCAGGAAAAAAAATAATGAAAATAGGTTACGAAAAGTTTTCATTGGCTTACTTCTGATTTCTCAAAAATAATCAAAGAAATAATTGTTTTAAGCCGCATGATTAATCACAATTTCAATTCAGAAATAGTTCATCAACAAAAATCCAGGCAGGTTCTCCTTTTCCGCGATGCCAGGATGGTAATTTTTTTAGATTGGCAACTGTGAATTTGTAATATTGAAATGAAGTTCCTTCGGGGAAATCGCAATTGAAAGATTTGGCACCTCTCGCATCTGATTCCAGGCCATCGGGGAATTTGGCTTCTGTTATTTTTTCAAAGTTTTTTGAGTCGTTGCTTCCTTCCACAACTACTGATTTTATTGGGAAAATATAAGCGCCAATATCAATAAGGGCATTTAAATACATTGATTTCAAAGGTTTTGACTGTTTGAAACCGACAACAAATTCCATGTCGTAATCCCTGTAAGCCAGCCATTCGCCATTTGACGTATTTCCTTCGCCTAACTGAAAGTTGACAAGCGTTTTGGCACCATCATTTTTATATTTCGGATGAGGATCGGTAACCAGATAAATTGTATCGGGTTGAATTCCGGATTTGTAAAATGTACGTTGAACCACGTCGCTGCTGATCCAGCCCGGTTTGAAGGCTTTAATTTTCAATATTGTGTTTTCTGAAAGTATGATTGGTAAATTGTATTCACTGCTTTTAAACTGTCGGGTTCGCTGCCGTCGGTTGTGTATTTAATTTCAACACCTTTTAACAGGTGTTTTAGTTTTACAGTTAATTGATTGGAAAAAATAGATGAATCCTGGCCAATTGTAGGATTGCTGATTTTCATAATTTTATCTTCCAGATTGTCGCCAACAACAATATTTATATCCGGATATTTTGCAATTACATCTTCAAGCTGTTTTTTATCAGCCCTTTGCGACCAGACATGAACCGATGAAAACTTCGATCCATCCAAAAATTCATCCAATTCTTTGTCAGTAAGGTCAATCCCCGAAATTGAAATTGTTTCAAGTTTTGACAGCGATTTCAAAACCCCGAGAGAACCAATTTCAAGTTTGGTAGAATTCAGGTTCAACTTTTGTAAGTTACTGAATTGCATAATAATATCAAGGTCTTCCTTAACAAGCGGCATTCCCTGCATATTACGGTTTACAATACTTGTTTTAATTTTCTCCAGCTTTTTCAGATTTGCGCGGTTGTAGTTTGAACCCTGAAAAAAGTTGACTTCCACTTCTTCCGACCCATTAAACAGGTAATTCACTGAGCTGTAATTTGAATTAAATTCATCCAAATCAGGCAGGTCAAAATTAAGCGCTGCTTTTTGATTTACTGCGTACCTGTATTTATTTACAAGAAGGAATAAGCTGTCATTTGCTGTTAATTCATTTAATCGATAATCGAAATTGGCGCCCGAATTTACCCACAACCTGAGAATATTTTTCTCATCATCTGTAAGTTGCAATTTGCCTTCGGGTGGCATGTGACTTTCGTGTTCAAGTGGTAAATTAATGACTTTCAAGAGAATACCATCTTCAAATAAATCTCCGCTTTCACCACCAAGCGAAATTCTTTCGGGATTGTTGAGCTGCAAACCGCCTTTTGTTTTATCATCCCCATGGCAACTGATACATTTTTGTGCTAATATTGGTGCAATGCCTGACTGATAAATTGTAGTTGTGCTGTCGGTTGTTATTTGATTTTCAGTTTCAGCAGATTTCGGAAAACTCAGGGCATTTACTCCGTGTGTTAATTGCGCACCTTTGTGTGTTGAACCAATTAAAACAACCAAAAACAAAACCCCAAAAAACTTTTTTAAGTTGATATTTAAATTCAGCATATAAATAAACGACCAGCTTAAAATTGCAACCACAACACCGCCCCATTTATGCCAGAAAATCAATTCTGCTTCGTAGGCATTCTGTAACGACAACAATATTCCAAATGCCGCAACAACACTGGCTAGTAGCGCATTTACAGACAACAGTAATTTTTCGGTTTCAACTGGGATTCTTTTATGCTGAAAAAAGAGGAAATAAATTGAAATCAGAAATCCAAATACGATAGGAAAATGCAATGCCAGCGGATGAAATTTGCCTAACCACTGAATTAAAAGCCCGGGTTGAATGCTGTTACTAAAAACTGCCAGAACGACAAGCAAAGGATTTAAAATCCACAAACACAAATCGAGTATTTCAGAAACCTTTTTCCAACTCATATTTATCTACTTCGCCCCCTTTTTAATTCTAATTCAACTTATCAATCTATAATCAATCTTCATCAATCTTTGTACGCAATTAAATCATGTACCACTTTGCCGCTGACATCGGTTAACCGGTAACGACGTCCCTGATTTTTAAAGGTAAACTTTTCGTGGTCAATTCCCATTAAATGCATAACCGTTGCCTGAAAATCATGAACATGAACGGGCAGTTTTGTAATGTTGTATCCAAAATCATCTGTTTCACCAAAAACTCCGGGTTTAACTCCACCACCCGCCATTAAAATGGTAAAGCAGCGTGGATGGTGGTCGCGGCCATAATCATCAATTGTCAGTTTTCCCTGGCAATAATTTGTCCGGCCAAATTCACCGCCCCAAATTACAAGGGTTTCGTCGAGCAATCCGCGCTGTTTGAGGTCTTTGATTAATGCAGCTGATGATTGGTCAACGTCTTTGCACTGACCTGCAATTTCTTTGGGAAGATTTCCATGCGTGTCCCAACCCTGGTGATAAAGTTGTACAAACCGCACCCCGTTTTCAGAAAGTTTGCGCGCCAGCAAACAGTTAGCGGCATAAGTTCCGGGGACCAGACAATCGGCGCCATACATTTTTATGATTGATTCAGGTTCATTTTGCAATGAAGTAATTTCGGGAACCGCCATTTGCATCCTGTAAGCCAGTTCGTATTGCTGAATTTTTGTTACAATTTCAGGGTCGCCAATATTCTTGTATGATTCATTGTTTAATGCCGAAATTTCATCCAACATTGCCCGCCGGTCAGTTCTGTTTATAAATTCAGGGTCGGTAAGGTATTTTACCGGTTCTTCACCACTGCTAAACTGAACACCCTGATGAATGGAATCCAAAATCCGTTGGTCCACAATTTTGAGTAAACGCCCTGTCCGTTTCCTTTTCCTTTGCTGAGTAAAACACAAAAAGCAGGCAGGTTTTTGTTTTCGGTGCCCAGTCCATAACTTAGCCATGAACCCATGCTTGGCCGGTTACCAACCTGTGCTCCTGTCTGGAAAAAAGTGAGTGCAGGATCATGATTTATAGCTTCCGTGTACATTGAGCGAACCATACAAAAATCGTCGCTCATGCTTGCCATGTTAGGTAATAATTCGCTAAACCATGCGCCGTTGTTACCATATTGGGCAAAACTAAATTTGCTTCCTGCAAGCGGAAATTTGGCCTGATTTGAAGTCATTCCCGTGAGCCGTTGTCCCATCCTGATGCTATCGGGCAACTCTTCACCCTGCATTTTTTGAAGTAGTGGTTTATAGTCAAACAATTCCAGTTGTGATGGAGCGCCATTTTGGAACAGGTAAATCACTCGTTTTGCTTTAGGAGCAAAGTGGGGGAGTATAGTCGTGAAAAGTTCCTCTTCCTGTTTACGTTCAAACAAACCTGGAATCATCAGTGATCCCAGTGCCAGACCACCAACACCCAAACTCAACCGCGTTAAAAATTTACGTCGGTTTTGATTTAACATATGCTCCTGAAATTCTTTCATCGCTTTCTAATTATTGCTTTACATAAAAATTTCTAATTCCTTCTAGGGCTGGCCCGCGGGGTGGGGTTAATTTTCGTTTGTAAATCTTTCATCGTAAAATTAAGTTCTTGTAATTGCTTCTTCCAAATTATAAATCACTAAAATAGTTTTCATCAAAGCCCCGGCTTCCAGTTTGTCCACTTCCACTTTTGGATGTTCGAATTCCCCAACTTCCAAAGTCGATTTCAATAAATCGGGATTTTCAGTAAAGAATTCCTGTTGTTTCATGCAGTATTCCACCATTTTTGTTTTTTCAAATTTTGATGGTTTACGCACAAGAATTATTTTAAAAGCCTGTTCAATTTTTTCATCGAGGTCATTCTGCTGAAGAGAAATATTTTCGGCTAAAACACGGCTGGCTTCCAAAACTGTGGATCGTTTAACATTGACAAAGCCTGTAAAGGTGTGTTTGTACTGGTTCGTTTCCCTTCGCACTGATCGCGGCTGCTTGCATCGAAAATCATCAAAACCGGAGGAGGTGCCGTTAATTTAAAAATAGTGTATAAACCGCGCCGGTACAAATCGGGGCCATGATCCTGTTTATAACTTGCCAGCACGCCTCTTCCCGACGTTGTGCTTTCCCAAACTCCTTTTGGTTGATAAGGTTTTACGCTGGGGCCTCCAATTTCAGGATTCAGCAAACCGCCGCTGCTTAAAACCCAGTCGCGAACAATTTCAGCTTTGAACCTGATACGTGGCGCCCTTGAATAATAATTGTTTTCAGGATCAATTTCCAACTGTTTGTTGCTAACATTGCCCGACTGACAATAAGTGTTGCTGGTGAGCATTTTTTTGATGAGATATTTCACGTCCCAGTTATGTTCCATAAAATCGACCGCCAGCCAATCGAGTAATTCGGGGTGTGAAGGTAAACTACCTTGTAATCCATAGTCAGTTGACGATTTTACAAGACCTTTTCCAAAAATTTCCTGCCAGATAAAATTCACAAAAACACGGGCAGTCAGGGGGTTATTTTTATCGATTGTCCATTCAGCTAAACCCAGTCTGTTTTGCGGAAAAACAAGCGTATCGAAAGGCATAATTGCCTCAATGGCAGTTGGTTTTACCTGAATATTTGTTGGCGCATCGTAACTACCCCAGCTCAAAATATAGGTGGGCTTTTTAACAATAGTGTCGCCCATTACCGAAACCTCTAAAAGGTTCGTATCGGGTGCATTTATATAAGTCATCAGATTTTCCCTGTCTTCTTCTGTAATAAATAATTTCGGATTTTTTGCAGGAGTTGACTGGCTGACATCACCTTCGTAACCAATTTCCCTGCTTTCATTGAAAAAAGCATACAACTGGTAATAGTCTTTTTGCGAAAACGGGTCGTATTTATGGTCGTGGCACTGCGCACATTCAATAGTAACACCCATTATTGCCTTGCCAAAAGGGTTTGTTTTGTCGATATTGTAGGAAACACGGTATTCTTCATCAATAACCCCACCTTCTTCTGTGTATTTATGATTTCGGAAAAAAGCTGTTGCCAGAATAGTTTCTTTTGTTGCATTTGGCAATAAATCTCCGGCAATCTGGTAAGTTAAAAATTTATCATAAGAAATATTTGTATTGAATGCGTTGATAACCCAATCGCGCCAGGGCCACTGCGAGCGGATATTATCATCCTGAAAACCATAGGAATCAGCGTAACGCGCCAAATCCATCCACAAAATGGCCATTTTTTCGCCATAGGCAGGTTTTTGCAAGAGTGTGTCAATTAATAGGTTGTACCAGTTTTTATCCGATAAATTTGCCCATTTATCTATTTCCGGTAAAGTTGGTGCCAAACCCGTAATATCGGCAAAAGCGCGTTTAATTAATATTTCGCGTGGTGCGGCTTTATTTGGTTTGAGTCCCTGTTTTTCTATTTTCCGAAGAATAAAATTGTCGATTTCATTTTTTACAAGATCATCATTTTTTACTTCCGGAACTTCCGATTTTACGGGTGCAATAAATGCCCAGTGTTTTTCGTATTTGGCGCCCTCTTTTATCCATTGTTTGAAAACTGCGATTTCTTCGGGGGTCAGTTGTGGCAGGTTACTTTCGGGTAAAGGCATCATTACAGCCGGGTCGGTTGACTCAATTCTTCTGATTAATTCACTTTCTTCAGGCGAACCCGGTACAATAGCAAAATGGCCTTTATTTACAGTTAATTCAGCAAAAGCGCCTTCCTGCAAATCCAATCTCAGCGCAACTTTTCGGGTTTTTGCATCCGGACCGTGACAAAGAAAACATTTGTCGGAAAGAATCGGACGAATATCTCGGTTGTAGGAAATTTCAGTATTCTGGTTACTTTGTTTTGGTTTGACAGGTAAAAAATGCCAAACGCAAATCCGGCAAACAGAATTACAATAATGGATATAAAATATTGTTTTTTCATCCTAATTTTTACGGTCTTTAAACAAATCTATTCGTTTTTCAACAACTAAACCACCCCTTTCCACTCACCTTTCGCACTCCCCTCCTTGAAAGAAAAGGAGGGGAAATATTCTACAATTTAGTGAATTTATACGGGTACACTTTCCCCGAAGCCCATTGCGCAACGTAAATGCTGCCTTCATCGTCAACACAAACGTCATGCGGATTCCTGAATATTTTTCCGGTTTGAAAAAGTGGATTCAGCTTTCCTTTATTATAAACGGGTTCAGAGCCACCGAGGTTGGAAACAACTTTATTTTCTTTGTTAAGAATTGTAACAAAGCCCGAATCAGCATTGCTCAAGCTCGGTGACCGTAAAACTGCGGCATATAAATAATCTCCTTTTATAACCGGACGGCAAACACAGGCACCGGGCAAATGAATGATTTCCATCAATTTACCATCCAGTGAAAATCGTTTAAAGGCATTCCGTGTCCTGTCAGTAATAATTAAAGTTGGTGTTGAATTTCGGTAATCAATACAAATTCCATGTGCGTTGTCAAAAAATTCATCGCCTTCACCTTTTCCGCCAAATGAATTTAATAATTGACCTCTTTCATCGTAATGCAGAATACGCTGAGCGCCATAACCATCGGCAATATAAAACTCACCATTTTCGAGCACTGCAGTTTCAGTTGGTACAAAAGCTTCCATTTTTTCGTAGGCCGGAATTTCGTCGGGCGCATCAATTGTAAACAGAATTTTCCCGTCGATTGTGGTTTTATAAACCTGGTGTTTTACCGTGTCGGTAATAAACAAAAAATCCTCTTTCCCGGTATTTTGAATTGTAAGCCCATGTGCTCCCGGAAATTCAGTGCCCCAGGTTTCAATCAGTTTCCCACTCTTGTTGTAAATAATGACATTGTTTTTGGTTTCGTTTGTCAGCAAAAGTATCCGTCCTTTTGCATCCTGAACCATTTCATGACAATCATTTACAGGGGTTTGTTCGGGATTGAGCGCCCCCCATTCTACATTCATTGTGTAGGTCATTTCATTATGACCGTAAACACTCTCACTGTTTTTGCTAAACATATCTTTGGTAATAAATAAAAGCTGTTGAAAGGGCTGAGTTTTTCAGGAATGATCTTCGTTTCAATATTGGTTTGATTTCAATTTGTCAACGAAAATAACGCTGACGTTCAATTGAAAACTAAACAATATAAAAGAGTAAAAGGTTTAAATTGATTTATTAGATATTCAGCGCATCATACAAAACTTCAACCGGGTGTTTGGCTTGTTTTCCGGTTCCATCTTTAATGTGGTGGCGGCACGAAGTTCCCGGAGCCGAAATAAGTATTTTCTCTTCTGCAGCGCGAACGGCAGGAAACAGCACCATTTCGCCAATTTTCATCGACAAATCGTAATGTTCTTTTTCGTAACCAAATGAACCTGCCATTCCACAACAGCCTGAAGGAATTTCCTTTACCGAGTAGTTTTTGGGAAGTGAAAGCATCCTTTTTGAAGGCTCAGTTGAGGCAACAGCTTTTTGCTGGCAGTGTCCGTGCAAAAGAATTTCCTTTGTTTCAGAAGTAAATTGTTCCGAAGTAATATTCACTTTTTCGATTTCCGCGGCTATAAATTCTTCAAAAAGAAGGGCGTTTTTTCCTAGTTCAGTAGCAGCGGTTTGCAAATCATTGTCAACCAAATCAGGATATTCATCGCGGAAAGCAAGAATTGCAGAAGGTTCGATCCCAACCAATGGGGTTTTTTCAGAGATTATATCTTTTAAAAGATTTACATTTTCAGTGGCTATTTTTTTGGAAGTCCGAACCAATCCCTTTGAAAGAAATGTTCGTCCGCTTTCCTTGTGTATCGGGATTTTCACTTCGTAACCCAATTTTGTTAAAAGAAGTATTGCTTTAATTCCAATATCACTTTCGTTGTAGTTTGTAAACTCGTCGTTAAAGAGATAAACTTTCCCTTTTGTTTCATTTTCGGGAAGTGGAATTCCGTTATTAACCCATTGGTTCAGTGTAATTTTTGAGAGTTTTGGCACATTTCGTTTTGTGGAAAATCCAATTACTTTTTTCAAAACCGAAGTATTCATTACAAAATTTGAAAGCGGCCTGACCAAAACCGCAAGACTGTTTAAACGAGGCAAATAGGCAATCAATTTCGAGCGCAACGGAATACCATGAATATCATAATATTGCTGCATGAATTCAGCTTTTAGTTTGGCCATATCCACATTCGACGGGCATTCGGCTTTGCATGCTTTGCAGGAAATGCACAAATCGAGAATGTCATAAATTTCCTGCTGTCCAAAAGGTTTTTCCTTTTCAGTTGAGTAAAGAAATTCGCGTAAAATATTGGCTCTTCCGCGGGTTGATTTGTCCTCGTCGCGGGTGGCCATAAAAGTGGGGCACATTGTTCCGCCAATCAATTCGCTTTTGCGGCAATCGCCCGAGCCGTTGCACTTTTCGATGCTGCGGAAATATCCCCGGTAACGCGAAAAATCAAATTCTGTTTTAAATTCCGGAGTTAGTTTCCCGGGAATTACGCGTAAACTTTCGGTAATCGGCGGTGTATCCACAATTTTACCGGGATTAAAATATTGTTGGGGTCCCAGGTTTTTTTAGTTCTTTTAGGATTTTATAGTTGTGTTCGCCCAGCATAAATGGGATGAATTTTCCACGCACCCGCCCGTCACCGTGTTCGCCACTCATTGAGCCGCGGTATTTTTTCACAAGTTTAGCCACTTCGCTCATCAATGTGTCAAAAAGTAGAACATCAGCCGGATCTTTAAAATTAATGAGTGGACGGAAATGGATTTCTCCGGTTGCAATGTGTGCGTAATAAACACTGTTCAAACCGAGACTTGCAAGTACTTTTTTAATATCGGCAACATAATCGGGCAGTAATTCGGGATGAACCGCAGTATCTTCAATTCCGGGAACACCTTTCCTGTCGCCGGGAATATTTGATAAAAGTCCAAGTCCGGCAGTGCGAAGCGCCCAAACACGTTTGATATTATCGGCGCCGGTAACAAGTGGGAAATGATAGCCCAAACCGGCATCACGAAAATCTTTCTCCAGCGCTGCTGCTTTTTCTGTCAGTTCTTTTTCTGTTTCGAATGAAAATTCAATCATTAAAAGCGCACCGGGCTCACCTTTTACAAAAAAGCGGTTCTTGTTTTGCTCAATGTTTTGTTTGGCGGCATCCATTACAATGTCATCCATCAATTCAATTGCAGTAGGTTTGTGTTTCAATGCAATCAAATTTCCGAGCAACGATTCTTCCAGTGTTACAAAATGGGCGCAAACCAATCCCTTAAATTTGGGTGGAAGTGGAATCAAATTCAATTTGATACTGTGCGAAAAAGCCAGCGTACCTTCTGAACCTGCCAGCAGTTTGCAAAAATTGAATTGTGGCCCTTTTTCAGTAAATATTTCTGAATTTAACAACTCATCAATCGCATAACCCATGTTTCGGCGGGTGAGTTTTGGGTTAGGGAATTGGTCACGAATTTCTTTTTGATTTTCTAAATTTGAAAGGGTTTCGCTTATATTCCTGTAAATGGCTTTTTCGAGTTGATTTGGATTGCCATTTAATTTTTGCTGAAATTCAGTTTTTGTCAGAGGTTTAAAAGTAGTTTCCGAACCATCGGAAAGGATGGCGTCCACCTCCAGAATATGTTCACGAACACTGCCGTAAACCAGTGAATGCAGGCCGCAGGAATTGTTTCCCAGCATTCCGCCAATTACGCAACGGTTGGCAGTTGAAGTTTCGGGACCAAATTGTAATCCATGTTTGGCGAGGAAAAGATTCAGTTCAGCCAGAACAACTCCAGGTTCAACAATTACATATTTTTCTTCCGGTTTGAATTCAAGAATTTTGTTCATGTATTTCGAAATATCAACCACAATGCCGGGTCCAACAACCTGTCCGGCCAGTGAAGTACCGGCGCCACGCGGAATAATTGAAGTTCCGTTCTCGTGTGCAAAAGCGATGATTTTTTTTATGTCCTCTTTCGATTTCGGACGGGTTACTGCAAGCGGCATTTCTTTGTACTGGGAGGCATCAGTAGAATATAAAACACGTTGAACATTATCAACGAAAAGGTCGCCATCAAGCTGGGATTTTAACTGGTTGAATGCGGATAGCATGTATTTTTAATTTTAGATATGTAAAAATAAATCTTTCACCTGATAAAACAACGAAATAAGTTTCAAAGCCCGATTAACCTTAATTTCTGTTTACTTGTTAAAGATTATCATTGACAAATAAAGTATGTTTTAAAGAATTTAAACTTTCATCATTTTTACCCGATCTGAATAGATTTGGCTTACATTATCCATACTTCTTTTAAGTTTTTCTGCTGCCTTCGGATAACTTGTCCATATTTCACGGAGGCGACTGGCAATTTGATCTCCTTTAGTTTTTTCAATTTCAAAAATCCAGTCATCAAAATTCAGATCATAACACATCTGGCCTTTTATTGTGTCTTCAGGCTGGCGTAAATATAAAAATGGAGTGCCGTTAGCTGCTGCTATTATTGGTGAATGGCATTCGAAACTTATAACAGAATGAGCTTTTGAATAAATTGAGGCGGCTTCGTCTGGCAGCCAGTAACCCCGTTTTAGCACAAATGGTTTTACGTCATCAGGCAGAGGATTGATGAGCAATTCATCCATGATATCAACCTGGTATGTCATTTCAGGACAAACCAACACTTTATTGCCTGTTTCGCGCACCCAGGCAATCATTGCTTCGCGCATTTTGGTGTGGTCAATTTCCTTGTATTTTTGATTGGTTTCTTCAACCATTTTGATTTTTGCATCGTCCCACCCATTTTTGTTTGGATTAAACTTATGATAGGGTGTATAACGAAGACGTGGAATGGCGCAAATAAACTTCTTGTTTTCCAATCCATTTTCGTTTAAAAACTGATCAGCTTTTTCCTTGTTCTTTATATTCAGAAAGAAAGTGGCATCAGGGGCAAATGCAATATGATCTCCCGAAATTCCAGCCTTTTTCAGATGTTCGATAGAAAGTGTTTCACGGGTAAAAATAAATGCAGCCTTTTTCAGAATAGAAGTATGATATTCATTAGGATTCTGAAGGGTGGTTCCAAAAACGCCAAATGGTTTTGAAGTATTTTTCATCCAGCAGGCAAGGTTATCAGCGCCAACCAAAAGTGGCCCCGAACCATGGATCATCAGGTCGGCTTCCTTCATTGCTGCAGTTATTTCAGGGTTTTCCGCGTTTTTACCGGCATCAACTCCACCATAAATAATTTTTACTTTTGGAAAATTTTTGTTGAGCAGCTTTTTTACTTCTTCGCCATTGCTCCTTTTCCACAAAATAATTTTTGAATTTGGCAGAAAAGTTTCAAGAACGTGCAGAAGTCCGGGAGTGTGGGCAATATCGCCAATATTTACATCCTGCCAGCCAGAAACTAGTAAAATGGTGGGATTGGTTTTCTTTGCATTAGCAGTCACCATATTGAAAAACAGGGTTCCTGCCATTAATGTACCGACTTGTTTTAACCAGTTGCGACGGTTGATTTGATTGTTTTGAATTTTCATAATAGGTTGCATTTAATTGAGTTCAATTTTTCAGAATATTTCTGAATGCCATTTTCCAACACCATAAAATAGGTTTCTTCCACACATAAATTGTTTTCAATATAAATTTATTCCCGTCTTTTTTCAGTATTTCACCTGAACATAGCTTCTTTTTTTGTCAATAGTTTATGCTGAAAGAATACAAATTTAGAAATAGAAGTCACTATTTAACCTGAAAAATAAAGAAGAAACAATTATTTGCAAATTGGTTAATTCAGAAGTATTAAGTTTGTAATAAATCAAAACTTAA
Source organism: Draconibacterium sp. (assembly GCA_016705335.1). Classification (GTDB taxonomy): domain Bacteria; phylum Bacteroidota; class Bacteroidia; order Bacteroidales; family Prolixibacteraceae; genus Draconibacterium. Next base: position 214,938 of record JADIYN010000001.1, read on the forward strand.
CGGCAATGCACAAACCTGTTAAATTCATATCAAGTTTTATTCTCCTGCTTTTTACATTGAATTTATTTTCTCAGCAATCTTTAAAAATACCTCATTTACAAAAGCAAGGAACTGCCACGCAGCTTATTGTTGACGGAAAGCCGTTTTTGATTTTGGGCGGCGAACTGGGGAATTCAAGTTCATCAAACTCTGAATATATGGATTCAATCTGGCCAAAGCTTGAAACACTGAATCTGAATACAATCCTGGCTCCGGTGTATTGGGAATTGGTGGAACCACAGGAAGGGAAATTCGATTTTTCTGTTGTCAACGATTTGATTTTGGGCGCACGTGATCGCGAAATAAAACTTGTTTTACTTTGGTTTGGAAGCTGGAAAAACAGCATGTCGTGTTACGCACCGGCATGGGTGAAGAATGATTTTGAACGTTTTCCAAGGGCGCGGGATAACAGCGATAAACCTGTTGAAATTTTATCGCCATTTGCAAAAGCCAATATTGATGCAGACAGGAAAGCTTTTGCTGAACTGATGAAATTTGTCAAAAAAATCGATGGCGAAAAGCACACTGTAATAATGGTTCAGGTTGAAAATGAAATCGGGATGCTTCCTTCTGCCCGCGATAATCATCCTGAAGCAAACAAAGCATTCTCATCAGAAATACCCAATGAACTTGCAACTTATCTGAAAAATAACAAGGAAAATCCCATGCCTGAATTCAGTTCAGTTTGGGAGAAATCCGGTTCGAAAACAAAAGGTACGTGGAAAGAAGTTTTTGGGGATAATATTGCTACCGAAGAAATTTTTATGGCCTGGTATTTTGGGAAATATGTAGAGGAAATAACTGCTGCAGGGAAAGCAGAATACAATTTACCAATGTATGTAAATGCCGCGTTGAACCGGCCAAATAAACTTCCGGGGGAATACCCAAGTGCAGGCCGCTTCCGCATTTGATGGACATTTGGAGAGCAGCAGCTCCTTCTATCGATATTCTTGCTCCCGATATTTATTTTGCCGATTTCAGAAAATGGGTTGCTTTGTATGACCGCGGTGGAAACCAACTGTTTCTGCCTGAAGTGCGTTACGAAAGTTTTTCCGGCACTGAAAGTTACGAGCCGGCTTGTGGGCCCAAAGCGTTTTATGCTTTTGGAAATCATGATGCATTGGGTTTCAGCCCGTTTTTTATCGAATCAACTTCTGAATCAGTAGAAGAACCCATTACAAAAAGTTATGAAATTTTGGAACAAATGACTCCTCTGATTCTTGAACACCAGGGTACAAAAACGATGAAAGGATTTCTTTTTGACAAACAGCATCAATCGGATACAATTCAACTGGGTGGATACACAATTGTTGCGAAACACGATTATTCGCTGGGCTGGTCGCCAAATGCAAAAGATGTTATTTGGCCAATTTCAGGTGGGTTGATTATTTGTACGGGCGAAGGTGAATACTTTGTTGCCGGCGAAGGAATTGTCCTGACATTTCCACAAGTAAACAACAAAATTATGGTTGGTATTGAAACCATTGACGAAGGTTCATTCGACAAAGGAACATGGAAACCATTGCGCAAACTCAACGGCGACCAAAGTCACCAGGGGCGTCATTTACGGATTACAACAGACGAACCCGGTATTCAGTATTTGAAATTGTACAGGTATCAGTAGATTTTATTATCTCCTTGCCGGAACTTTTTCATATTTCAAAAACTTGCTGGCCCAGGGAATAAAAAATTCAAAATTGGGTGCATCGGTATGTCCGCCATCGTGCTGACGCCAGGCTAACTCTCCATCGAGTAATCCTGATAAAACGGGTGGCATTTCTTCGCTTAAATAATCATTTGAAACGCCCAAATCTTTTGCGCCAAGTAATTTAAAAGCACTTCCGGCTGCAACAGTTGCCATAAAACTACCTTTCTGGTCGAGCCATTTAGCATCTCCTTTTTCAGGAATACCATAACTAACAAACGTTAACCGGGGGGCACAAAGCGCAATCAATTGATGCGAGTCAACAGGAAGGTCGCAACCGGTTTTGCGGCCAAAAGTTGATTCTTCGGCACCATATTTTATATAGTTTCCGGCCATCCAGTAATATTCGCCACCTGTAAGACTTTCAACAGCTTCCCCAAAAACACGGCGATGTAATGTTGCGCCACCTTTCCCCGAAGAACCAATTAAACCCACGGCAAATCGTTGTTCAAATGCAAGCGCTACCAATGCTGCCTTGCCATAACGCGAAACGCCCTCGATACCCACTTTTTTTGCGTCAACCAAAGTATCAGTTTCAAGGTAATCGAGTCCGCGGGCAGCTCCCCATGCCCATGCACGAAGCGCGCCCCAGTCATCGGGTTTGCGTGGTTGACCCTGGTTTACCAGTCCGATGATTCCACGTGTAATTCCCGCACCATTATCTGCCTGAATGCTGTTTGGGTCGATGGTTACATATCCCCATCCGGCGGCAAGTAATTGTTCGGTGGAAGATGGTTCTTGTCCACGGCGCTGCATCATGGCAGCAAATGGATTTTCCCATTTTAAAGGGTCATAGGCCGGATACTTTTCAAATATTTCTTTTAATTGCGGATCTTCATTAATAAGTGCCTTTTTAAAAGTTTTATTAATCAGCTTCATATCTTCTTCCGAAGGTTGGGCAGGCGCAGGAAACGACGGGCGCCCGAACATCATCAGCACCGGAACCGGGCCTTTAACATTGCGCGGAACAACAAGCATCATATCAATTTCGACATTAATTAACGGGTATTTGCTGTTATCAACACGTCCAACCAATTTTTTGGCAACAACCGGTGTCCAACCCACATATTCATAATCTGTAATTTCAACTTCCCATTTTACGGCAGGAATATTTTCAGGTAGCCGGCCATACACTTCTCTTTCCATTTCTTCAATAATCTCAGGGCGACGAACATTCCACCACATTTCAGGAGTAGTAACTTTTTTGCCGTTTTTTGTGGTTAAAATTTCGGGTAATTGCGGACAAGGATTGGCAAGCGACTCATTATAGTTTGCAGCATTTGGTGCTGATTCATTCCCGCTTAGGGCCAGGACGCAAACTTTTATTCCCAGCTGCTGATTCATGTTTTCATGGTCCTGCTCGGCAGTGAAAGTTACTAAAGGCAGGTATTTACTGCTGTCAATTTTTTGCTCCTGGGCAATTAAACTGAGAGAAATGCTTAGAACGAGTGAGAAAACTACCAATTTTTTTTCATATTTTTTTTATTTTGATTATTCTTTTGTTTCGAAGGGCGAAGCAGGTAATCCTTCCACATTATACAGATTTGCATCGCGCGGATTATCGCACCATGCGTAACGTACTTTTTGCGGATTTTCAATTTCATCATTCCACACTTCAATAGTATTTCCTGCAATTCTGGCGTTTGCCCATTCAAATTTTCCATCGCTTGCAGCAATTTCAAAACGGCGCAATTCTTCTCCATCATTCGAAATCAAACCACTTCCAACTTCTTTAAATGAAACAACTATTTTGTTGCCTGTTTTTATACGAATCGTAAATGGGGCCGGAATGAACAATATTTTCATTGTATGCAAGTTTAAACGCACCAAGAGCGAGTCTTTCCCCAACGTCTTTTTTATTGAGCGGATGAATATCATTCCACTCTCCCAAATCGATGGTAACTGTCATTGCAGTGTTTGGAACCGACAAAGCCTGAAGTTGCGCAAATCTTAATTCAGCCCATTTGCTTTCAGTGGGCAAATAATCCACATCCTGAAAATTGGCTAACTGAACATAAAGAAAAGGAAGATTTTCGTCGTTCCATTTGTTTCGCCAGTCTTTAATTAATGCAGAGAGATACGCGAAATATGGTTCCGGGTTTTCAGTGTTTGACTCACCCTGATACCACAAAAATCCTTTTATCTTTTGCTGAGTTATTGGTGCAACCATCGCATTATACAAAGCAGTTGGCTGGTTTTGGGCCGAAAATCCCGCTTCTCCTTCTGTCGGATTTGGTTTATAAACCTCCCCGACTTTAAATTGCCATGTTCCATTTAAGTCAATTTTCTGGTTATTGGAGGTCAGGAAATAGGGTTTATCAGGCACAAACCCGCCTTTTCCACTGTTGTTTTGAACACGGATTACAATTGTATTTTTTCCGGGTTTTAAAATTCCTGCAGGTATTTCGTATCTCCGCGGCGGGTATTGGTAAGTTATGTTTCCAACCTGTTTTCCGTTGATATACACAAAATCGGCATCCACAATCCGTCCCATCATCAGCTTTGCCGGAACGTCGGTCATCGATGCCGGAACGTCAATTTCCCTGCGATACCAAACCACGCCGTTTAAATCTTTTACTCCCTGATCTTCCCAAAATCCCGGAATATTAATATTATTCCATCCTTTTGGAACATAAGATTCATCGAACCATTTTGGATTTTCAAGCATTCCTTTGTCCTGTGGTTTTTTTGGTTTGAAATTCTCCAATGAATTTTTTAATGATGCAAGGTAAACAGAATCTTTGTTTTGATTAATCGTTTTTATTATTTCCGGAAACTGATAAAATCCTTCCTCACTTATCCAGGCTTCGATGGGAGTTCCGCCAACACTTGCATTGATGATACCAATCGGGATTTTATATTTTTCATAAACATTTTTTGCAAAGAAATAAGCCACAGCCCCAAAAGTCAACACATCTTTCGGATTAGCTTCTTTCCAATTTCCCGGAGGCAAATCCTCCTGAGCGCCGTTTAAATTTGTTGAAGTAGGAATAAAGAAATTTCGTATTTCGGAATAATTTGCCGAAGTGATTTCATCGGGATATTTTTCTTTAACTCTTTCCATTGGTATAACCATATTCGACTGGCCTGTACATACCCAAACATCGCCAAAAAGAATATTGCTGATTTTTATTTCATTCCGGCCTTTGAACACCATTTCATGTGGACCGCCAGCTTTTTGAGAGGGGAGTTCAATGCGCCATTTTCCATCGTTTCCGGTTTTGGTATTGTGTTTTTTGCCATTAAATGTAAGTGTAATTCTTTCACCAGGAGCAGCCCATCCCGCAATTTTAAATGGTGTATCTCGCTGCAAAACTACTCCGTCACTCATTAAAACAGGCAGTTTAATTTCAGCACTTATAAATGTTGATGCAAATAGAAATAAAATAAATATTGAAAATTTAGCCGGTAATTTCATTGCACGTTTCGGTCTGTGGTTGTTTAATGAAGTCTGCAAGTTATGGTTCTTTTACTTTTCCTAATTATACATTTTAAACACAAATTTGTACTCTTTTAGCATGAATTGTCATGATTGGCAATTTAATAGAATAAAACAGTAAATTTTCTGTTACAAATATTTTCTTCAACCAAACCTGAACCAAAAGAAGTTATAATTTACTATTTTAAACGGTTTTAAAATAAGAGAATAACTTAACCCAAATATTGAACTCGAAACTTAAACATTAAACTCATCATGGAACGACGTAATTTTATCAAAACCACCGGTTTGTCGGCAGCTGGGATTAGTTTGGCCGGAACCGGATTTGCAGGTTCGGTTTTTTCAGCAGAATCTGCAAAACAACCGATATGTGCTTTTACAAAATGCCTTCAGTTTTTAAACTTCAACCAAATTGCTGAAGTGCTTGCCCTGCTTGGATTTGATGGGGCTGATATAACTCTCAGGCCAGGCGGGCAAATTGAACCCGAAAATACTAAATCGGAACTGCCAAAAGCTGTAAAAACGATGGAGAAAGCAGGTGTCGGAATTCCGATGATGGTTACTGCTATTGTTGATGCCGATGATAAACTATCCGTTGAAACACTGAAAATTGCCGCCGGTTTAGGAATAAAATATTACAGGATGGGATGGCTTGGCTATGATTTTTCAAAATCCATTCAGCAAAATCTCGATGGTTATAAAACTCAATTTGGAAAATTGGCAAAACTCAATGAAAAACTTGGAATTCACGGAGGTTATCAAAATCATTCGGGATTACATGTTGGTGCACCGGTTTGGGATTTATATGAATTGTTGAAAGATGTTGACCCGAAATATCTTGGCGTTCAATACGATATTCGGCATGCCACAACGGAAGGTGGATATTCAAGGTTGCTTGGGATGAAAAGAATAGAACCCTGGATTCGCACCATTTGCATAAAAGATTTTGTGTGGAGTAAAGACGAAAAAGGTGAGTGGAAACACGAAAATGTGATGTTGGGCGAAGGAATGGTAAAGTTTGATGAATTTCTGAAAGAATATGCCACGCTTAAAATTGAAGCACCAATCAGTATGCATTTTGAATACGATTTGGGTGGCGCTGAAAATGGCAGAAAGGAAATTACGATGGAACCCGAAAAATTTACAGCATGATGAAAACTGACCTTGACTGGCTTCGTAAAGCGATGTCTAAAAATTAATTCAACAAAAAAATGAGGCTGCCGAAAAATTCCGGACAGCCTCTTTGAAAACTAAACAGCTTGACATTCAAGAAAACTTGAACTGTTTAAAATCCATACTACTGTATTTTATGGTTTTACATGTTTTTTTAAAACTAGTTTCAATGCTTATTTTGTTTCTACAATAACATACTTTGTCAGTTTCCAAAATTCAGCTGGATTTTCAATTTCGAGATAAGCAATTTTATCATTTTCCTCAACCAGGGTGTATGAATTCGCCGGGTGATCAGAAATCAATTTTACTTTCTTTGAGTTGATCGGGAATTGGTTTGTATTCCTGATATCATATTGAGTAAAATATTTTTGATTCAGATCATCACGAATTGATAGGTTTTTCCCAATTCCCAAAAATCCGCCTTTTTGCGACAAAACTCCATTCTTAATTAGCTGGTCATGTGTTCCAACAGCAACATACGCTTTATTCATCTCATTTTCCTTTTCGGTAATTATTTGAGATTTATCTGCAATTACCTGTGATTTCGATAGGAGACTATCTTGCTTTTCAGCAATATCAGTCTGAAGGTTCGCAATTTGAGAATCCATTTCGCTGATTTTGTAATCACGTTGTTCAATTTCAGCCCTTAGCAGTTGCATATTGTTATCCTGTTCTTCAATGCTTTTGTTAAGCTGGGCAATTTTGTTTCTGAAAGATTTAATTTCGAAACCAGAATTTTTTAGTTTTTTATCAAGTTCTTCAATTTTTTTGCTGCTTTCATCTAGCATTTCATTCATCAGTTTGATGTCGGCAACCAGCAATTCCTTTTGGTTTTGCTGTCCCTCCTGTGGTTTTAATACCATCTGATCTCTTTTGTTACGCACAAAAGTTAAGTTTTCTTCTATTTGTGCAAAAGTATTTGTCATGTCGTTAACCAATGAATCTCTGTATTCAATGGTTTGGTTTAGGGTAGCATTTTGTTGTTGTAATACTTCAATTTCCGATTTTTTACTCAGGATGGTAATTCCGGCAATTACAATTACAAGTATCAGCAACATTGCTGCAATACCGCTAAAAATTGTTTTCTTATTTGTTTCCATAACTTTTTTCTTAAATTAATTTTTAAATTTTTGTTTAATCATTATTATATATCCAAATTAAGGACCAATCAGGATATTCAGGTTAAGGTGTTGAAACACTGTTGTTTGAAAATGACAGGATTTTAAATTTATTATCAGTTTGATTGGAAATTATCAAATTGGTAATTGCGGGGTGTTGGAATATTAAAAAAATTCGGAAAATATTTATGTCAAATTGAAAATAGGGGAGGGACTTTTTGTAAATATTGATTAATCTGCGTTTTCTTCCTTTAACATCCGGTAAATGGTTGCAACACCGATATCTAATTTGTCGGCAACAAGTTTAATATTGCCATCGTATTTATCAATATATCTTTTTACTACCCTTATATTGTATTCCCTCAAACTCAGTTCTTTATCAATAGTTTCTTCGATTAATGCATTGCTGCCCAGCAAAATATCCTCACTCGAAATTTCTTCATTGTCAGATAAAGTGATTGCCAGTTCAATTACCGATTTCAACTCCCTGATATTCCCGGGGAATGAATACGATATCAATTTTTCAACAGCAGATTTTGAAATGGTTTTTAACTGTAATCCATTTTCTTTGCAAAACTCTTTAATAAAATGTTTCGAAAGGATTACAATATCACTTCCTCTTTCGCGAAGGGGTGGTAATTCAATTGGAAATCCATATAAGCGATAATATAAATCCTGCCTGAACAAGCCTTTTAAAACCGAATCCTGCAGATTTTGGTTGGTGGCAACAATTATTCTACAATCAGTTTTAACGGGTTTATTACTTCCAACCCGCACAATTTCTTTTTCCTGCAAAGCACGTAACAGTTTGGCTTGAATTGAAATATCCATTTCAGTTATTTCATCCAGAAATAGTGTTCCGCCGTGGGCCTCCTCAAACTTGCCTATTCGGCGAAAGTTAGCACCTGTAAATGCTCCTTTTTCGTGCCCGAAAAGTTCACTTTCAGTTAATTCTTTTGGAATTGCCGCCATATTTACAGCTACAAATGGTTTTGCCGCACGTGTTGAATTATAGTGAATGGCCTTTGCCACAAGTTCTTTTCCGGTGCCTGTTTCGCCTGTTATCGAAACAGAAATATTGGTACGGGTAGCTTTTTCAATTAATGCGAATATATTTTTTGTGGCTTTGCTGCTCCCGATTATTGTATTCTGGTAACTGTATTTCTTTTGTACTTCAGTGCGCAGCGAAACAATTTCTTTTTTTAAGCTGGCGCCGTTTCGAATGTTTTGTATTGTATTAAGAAGTCGCTCTCTGATGTCTTTCGATTTAACAATGTAATCATAAGCACCGTATTTCAGGAGTTCAACAACAACATCGATTTCGTCTTGTTCTGAAATTAATATTACCTGAATTTCTTCATTTTCAGCTTTAATTTTTTTAAGTACTTCCAAACCCTGCATGTCGGGAAGCTGATAATCGAGCGTAATTACATCGGGGTTTTTGCTCAGATTACTGATGCAATCTTTCCCGTTGGTAAATGATTCGATTTCATAGTCAGGATTCAGTGAAAGGTTATGCACAAGTAACCTGTTGTACCATTCATCGTCTTCAACAACAAATATTTTAAATGGTTTCTCATTCATAATTGACGCATTTCTTAAACTTCCCTAAAAACATTTTTTGGAAATTGAAAGATAAGAATTTATAAACATTTATCATAATAGAATTTTTTATGTTTTCAGATCATTCAAATGGAATTTTAGTATTTTATTTATTTCTTCTATTTCCGTTTTTATTTCCCGAAAAACAGATTCAATTGTTTGAATTTCAACAGATTGTTTTGATTGTTTTTCAAGCAGTTTAATGTTTTCATATAAATGGTTGGCTCCAATATGTTTAACAGGTGCAGCCATTTTGTGTGCGTTTTCGTAAATTCCGTTTTTATTTCCATTTTTAATATCATCTTCAATTCCTTCAATTCCCTTTTGCATTGATTTTATAAAAAGCTGAATCATTTCAGTCAGAAATTTTTCATCATTACCGGCCAGGCTGCGGAGTTCAGAAAAATCAACTGCTTGTTTTTGTATTGTTTCCTGCCCGTTGTTTATTATGTTTTCATTCAATGAATTGATGGTTTCAAAAAGATCTTTTTCAGAAAATGGTTTAAATAAAATTCCCTTCATTCCGGCATCAAAACAAGCTTGCCGGTCAATTTGTTCGGTTACAGCTGTTACTGCTATAATTTTTATATTGGGATTACATTTTATAATTTCTTTTGCGGCTTTAATACCATTCAATTCGGGCATATTTATATCCATCAGAACAACATCAAAATGTTCATTACAAGCGGCAACTATGGCTTCTTTTCCATTCACGGCTTCTTTAAACTTTACATTCCATTTCTCAAATATGTTTTTTAATAGAAAAAGGTTGTATTCTTCGTCATCTGCAATCAAAACCGAAAGTTGCTTAAATGATTCAGGAATTTCAGGAATTTCGTTTGTTTCCAATTTAAGTTCCAGCTGTTCACCTTTCGGATAAACTAAGCTAACAGAGACATTTGTGCCAAACCCCTGAATGCTTTCAAGCTTTATTTTACCATTCTGAAGTTCAACAAGCTTTTTTACTATTGTAAGTCCGAGACCCGTGCCGTGGTATTTTTTCCCAGTCTGATCCTCAACCTGAACATATTCATCAAAAACAACGTTCAGTTTTTTTTCTTCAATCCCAATTCCTGTATCAATAACTTGTATTTGAAGCTCAAATTTATTGTTGTTGTTTTCTGAACACCTTACTTTTATTGTTACTTCACCCTCTTTGGTAAACTTAATAGCATTACCGACGAGATTTATCATAATTTGTTTTAACCGAAGCGGATCGCCAAGTAAAATTGGGTGATTTTCGCCAATCCAGTCAAATTTAATAGCAATTCCTTTAACAGTAGCTTCGTATTTAAATAGCTTGTAAACTTCCTCAATAACAGCAAACGGTGAAAAGTTTTCGGATTCAGTGATCAGTTTTCCCGACTGAATTTTGGAGAAGTCAAGTGTGTCGTTGACAATACTTTTCAGGTGTGCGGCTGAATTGAAAATGATTGTCATTATTTCAGCCGTATTACTGTCGAGTTTTTTCTGAAGTACCTGTTCGGTTAAACCATAAATTGCGTTTACAGGTGTTCGGAGTTCGTGGCTAACATTGGCAGCGAATTGTTCTTTTGCGTGTGCAAGCGTTTCGGCTCTTTCCCGTGCGTTTGTCAATGCCCGTTGCACAGCTCTTGCTTTTCTTAAATAATTGAACAGTACAAAAAGGGCAATAAACAAAAGGGCAACTGCGGAAACAACAAATTGGGCAAGTCTTGTATAGGTAAGTTCGGCTAAACGGTCGGCCTCAGCGGTTTTTTGCAACAGCGCATTTTCGGCCCTTGTTTCAGCCTCGCTAATAAGAAGTGTTATTTTTTTGCTGATAACAAGGTTGTTTTCAATCAGTTGTGTTTCAAGTACATTCTTCTTTTTGCTGTTTCTGTAAATTTCCCACTCAAGTTTCTGTATTTTCTTTTTAACTGTTTTTCGCTCTATTGTAGTTTCTGAAATACTTGTATCAGCAGTGGTTTCATTACTATCAACAATATTTTGAGCAATATTTTGTTTATCAAAAGCAATTGTATCTGTTGGTATTTCATCGAGATTTGAATACAGTTTTGAAAATGCCGGAAAGATTCCTTTTTTCGAGAGGTGAATTTTTAGAATATCGTTCCAAAGATCAAGTTTTTCCTGCGACAGGCCCGAAATGGAATCAATCAACATTAAATCGTATTTGTTTTCCACTTTTACTCCGGCGAGCTTTTTCAGGTTTTTGGTAATTTCATCTTCATTTGCATAGAAATCTTCAAGTACATCATAATTATTTGTTAATGCGTATAACCTAACGGTATTTTCAAGCGCATTTAAATCAGATTCAATTTCTTTTATTACAAATATTTTGTTGTCGGGATAAGTTACAAGTTGTATGTAATTTACGATTTTCGAAAGTCTTTCGTACGAAAAATAGCCGATGGTAGCCACAACAATCCCGATAATTATTGCAAGTACTGTAATTTGTATTTCAACCTTGAATTTCGACATTTCAACTACGGCTTTTATGCTTCGTAAGTTAAACGACAAAAGTAGTGGATTGTTCTGTATTCGGGTTAATCAAATACAAACAACTCTTTTTAGTCAAAAATTCATTGATGTAAATTTAAAATTTGCCTGTATTTTTTATTAATAGAATTTACAAATCTGTTATAGGTTGATTTTATTTAATCTAAAATTTTATCAGCCATTTCGATGAGTTTATTCCAACTTCAGTTTTAAAATGTTTTTTAAAGAAGTAGAATTGTTGTTGTATTTTAATGAGGAAAAACAAAGCCCAAAACCTAAAATTATGTATTGTTTAATTTTGTTTTGTAAAATAGGGTAGCCGTTTCAGTGGAACTGCTATTTCTATTGTTTTACCTCCTTTTATGAGTTTTCCTTCATCACTTTTCCAGTCTCCCGCGGGTAAAACTACTGTGCGCGACCTGGTTCCTTTTTGCACAACAGGTGCCACTATAATATCATCTCCAAGCATAAACTGGTCTTTTATCATTTCAAACCCACCTTCAGGAAAAACATATGCCATTGGTTTTACAATTGGTTCTCCGGTTACAGACGCATTTTTTGCCAACTCAAGTATAAATGGCCCCATTTTTTTATGAAGTTTTGCCATTTCAAGACAAATCGCTTCATTGTCTTTTGAAAGTACTCTCCAGGGAGCAACTGAAAATTGCATCATTGGCATTAAAGCATGAATCTGTGCTGAACGAACTACCAATTCTTCATCAATAGTTGCTGAACTCAGAAATGAGCCAAACTCACCGCCACCAATCAAATCAGGGCAGGTATAAGCATATCCCATAACACTTTGCGACATTTGATCCGGTATCAGTTTTTGCAAATCTTCCCAACTGTGACCCTTATCCCGTAGTCGTTGAACCAACGGTAGTCCTGCCATTTTCCATGAGGCTCTGTATTCATTGAGCGGATATTGTAATCCTAATTCAGCAAAATAGGAAGTTTGATCGTTGGGATTACCAGGCTTAAACGAAACAACATTATTGGTATAAAATTCCGGGTCGCCGGCATCAAATTTATAACCGTCAACCCCAAATTCATTGACAAGATAATCCAGCCTCTCCTTAAACCATTTTTGTGTTTTTGGATTGCTTAAATCAAGACAGGCGCTGGATCCATTCCACCACCGGATTATTGCTGCTTTATCTGCAGTATTTTTCCACACTATATCCTTTGTTTTTTGATCTTCAAGAATCAACATTCCTTCCCGGGCCAAGTACCGGAATACTTCAGAATCGGGACTGATAAACGGACACACCCACAACATTACCTGAAATCCCATATCATGCAGTTTTTTTATCATTCCTTTGGGATCAGTAAATCGTCGCGGTGAAAACTCCCAGGTTCCATAGTCTTCCTGCCAGTTATCGTCGATCATTAAAACACCCGGAGGAAATCCGTTGTCAATTATATTCTGCGCATATTTTAAAATGTCCTTTTCGTTTTGATCGTACATCAGTTCAATCCATGTGTTGTATTGCGGATTGGTAAATAAAAGCTCTGCCGGAATTTTACCATTTGAAGGAAAATACTTTTGACTGACAAATTTATAGGCATCTTTCAGGTTCCCGCCTGTTTTTCCACTGTCAATAACTCCGTTTCTTGTTGTTACGGTAAGATTTCCATTGTTGAAGGTATATTTTATTGGTTCTTCACTCCAAATGTATCTTCCTTTGTTTGACAACAATACGGGTTGAGCCTGATTACCTTTACAATCACCCCAAAGATCGTATGAAACAACTGTTGTGGCATCATATGGTGTCGAATGACCGAATGAGCTTATTCCTCCCCACCAATATTCCCCCTTATCAATAACAAGTTTTATAGTATCACCCGGTTGGGCGAATAACTGAATTGTTATCAAAAACATAACTATTGTTTGAAATACTTTCTTCATAATTGTGTTATAGATTTTATTGCAATTTAAAATCGTAAAAATAAATAAGACCGCCTGAAATAGAACGGTCTTATTATTTATTCAAGCATTTTATTAATATTTAATTGCCTTATATTTTCCAACAGTGCGGTTTTTGTCGCTGATTACAATCATATATATTCCTGCAGATGCCTTTTGAAGTGATATTTCTTCAATATTACTCTTAACTTGTATGTCGCGAATGACTGCACCAACTGAATTGAAAACCTGAATACGATTTCCACGTTCAACTCCACTGATATTTAATCTGTCATTTGTTGGGTTCGGGTACATTTCAATTGAAATGGCATTTTGTTTTTCTGTTGCTGTAAGTGTTCCGAATGAATACATTACTTCAATTTTTCCATCAACAGAAGTTACTTTCACCATATCTGTCCGGTCAATATCGCCTGAAGTTTTTTCATTGCCATCTTTGTCTAAAACAACAGCAGTTGCACCAAACGAAGCAGTAATTTTTGCATAAAAATCAGTTATCAGTTCTGTTCCGCTCACTCCATCAACAATATAGTCAACCTGATCAATTGCATATATTTTTGATTGAATAAATGCAAGGTATGTAGTTCCGGGAACATATTTTTCAGCAAGCATCGATATGTAATAAACGGTTGATACATCGCCATTTGAAGAGATTACAATTACTTTGTCATCGTCGGCAACAGCGCCATCAATCCTTTCCTGCCCCATTTTGTTTACCAGTTTAATTGACGATCCGGCATTTGGAACAAGGTTTCCAAGGAACGATTGCACATTTGTTCCCCGGGGTACATATTGAATTATTATGTCCTTCTGAACCACAGAATAAACGGTTGAAGTTATAAAAGCATCGCTTTCTGATGACTGTGGAAGTAACTGGTAGATTATTTCTGTTACACCATTTTCAGCTTTTACGTCGAGATAAGTATTCGAATTTACAGTTACATTCACATAAGCAGTATCAAAATTAAGCTGGGTTAATGGAACATATGCACCATCAGCATCAATAATATCCATTCTTGCCCCGGCAGGAATAACAATGTTTGCAAGAATTGTTTTCAGACTTGTTCCATATTCAAAACCAGTTACTGTGCCAGCACCTGCATTGCCTTCGTCACCTGTGCCATTAGGTTGTGATTGGATTTCGATAGTGTACATGTTTGAAGTAAGTATCGCATTTGGACCTAATCCTTCATCAGAAACTTCCAACACATATTGCGTGGTATTACTGCTGTCAGCCGACATGGTTTTCAAAACATCTCCCATATTTAAAACAACATCCATTGCAAGTTCAGTATCTCCTCTTAATACCTTCAGGGTTTGCATCGGATTGGCTTTTATAATGTTATCCATAAAATTTGATACAGTTTCACCTGTTTTCATTCCTTTTATGTTTTCGTTCATTGAATATCCGTCACTTACTTTATACAGAACCGAACTCACTGTTGATTTATAATGCGTAGGTGAAGTAAAAAAATGTTTACCCAGATCATTGTTAACGTTAAGAATATCCCAGGGCCAGCCAAAACCTTGATTTTGCCAGTAAGGACGGTCGGTTACAAACCATTCTGCATTTTCACGTGTTGTGCCAAATGAACCTTTAAAATTTGTATTCCCTTTAAAAATACCCGGTTTGCGAATAAAATTGAAGGGTTCATCCATTCCAACGCCTCCAACTGACCAGGTAGTGCCATCGCCCATCCCCAATACGTCAATTAATTCAAAGTCATTTGGATCAGTAGCAGGTTTTAATCCCTTTTGTATCGAGTCATTAAGAATTTTAAACAAATAAATTTGCTGACTGTGCCATTTGGTCATTGGTGTACCATCTCCTGCTACATCTTCATGCCATTGATTTACAAAAGTGTGGCAACCACCCACAGTATTAAAAAACTGTACATCAAGCTGAGTTAAAGGAGGCCATTCATAATCATCAATACAATTGGCCCATTCGCCGGCAACAGCGCCCATGCAAAATACATCGCCCGGTTGAACAATTGAATTCACTGAAATATCCTGCTCTGCTATATAAGGTGTTACGAACCAGTCGCCTTCAGTTTGCCATTTATAACCAGGTATGTATTTTTCATATCTCATTAACCAGTTGGTTTCGTTTGTCGCTCCAATTGCCTCAGCAGGTGAACTTGACCAGGCACCAACAATCATGTATTTACTCAAATCGAGCGGTTGATTTCCCGGGTTACACAATTCAAGAAAATCATTTCCGGCCCACTGATCATTAATTATAACTTCGGAAATAAATGGATCAGCTTTGAATGGCTGGATATGTTCAGGAAGAATTTCTTTTGTAAGCACTACTTTATAATTGTTTATGGTAGTATCATCTTCAGCTGTAACCGTAAAACTAATTGTTTGGTCCTCAATTGTGCCCGATAAATTTTTGGCGCGACCTACATTTACTTTGGCATTGGTGTTATCTGTTTTGGCAATTAATGCCGGAATGCCTTCTGCCATCATCGGGACCTGAATGTTATAGTTGAAAATTCCGGAACCAAAATTTGGAATTGTATCGCCGATCCAACCGTACAAACCTTTGTAAAATTCAGGTATATCGGGCCAGGTAATTGAACTCAAATAGGCATTATTACTTGCCCTGTAATCCAAAACAGAAATATAATACTCCTTTACCGAAGCATCCTGGGCAGTTATTTTTAAAATATCGCCATTTGTCAAATCAGGCTTTTCTATTCCTTTGGTAAAAACGATTTCCCATTCTGCATTTGCCGGTTTTTCCAATCTTTCCAAAAGACTGTCAATTCGGGTTGCATATGGAATACCTCCTCTGACACCCCAAATTGTATCCATTCCTGATTCATGTTGGGTAATTCTTGGCCATGCCCATTCTCCGTTGTCAATTTCTGATCTCCAGTTGCCAATGGGATCTTCGTTCGAAACCGGAACAACCATTTTTGCATCAGCTGCCGGATCTTTTACTATGATATTAAATGTTGCAAGATCCAGATCATTTCCGCAAACATAAACAAGAAGCTGATCTCCTGTATGTATAGCATGAGAAAGTGAGTCTTCCACCACAGGTGAAAGTTTATATTCCCAGCCCACACCCGGTTTTTGTTTGAAATATCTCATAATGTCATCACCTCGTTGAATTCCCCATGGAACTGTCAGTGTTTTATTTGTAAAATCAACATCGATAACATCAGATTCCAGCGTATTTTCGTCAAGGTTATAATTGCCCTGGTTGCCCACTGTCCAGGGAGCCCATCGCCATGCGCCATCATGAATTGGAATTGGAATCCATTCCGAATCATCAAGTCCAACACCACGGGCACTGTTAAAATTCAGATTTCCTTGTTTAACGCTGAATTTTCGGATTAAATAACATGTGCCGGTACCTCTTGTTACACCTGCAATATCATATCCTGAACCAGTGGTCCTGTCCGGATTTGTTCCGTTTTCGCCGGTGAACATTCCGCCCACCTGGTCAACAACAACAGTATCACCATTTGGAAAGTGCTGTTCAATATAAAAACCATTCATCCCCGGTCCCCATTGTTCATTAAAAGGGCCAGATAAACCGGGTGTTACAATGTCAGATCCGTCATCTCTGGGTTCCGGCAGGTAAACATAAAAGTCGGCAGCTGCCCACATATTATCCTGGGTCAGTTTTTCGGTAAATCCTTCGAGACCCTGTGCAAATTTCTTCGGACTGTATTCTGCGATTGATGCAAACACAAATGATTCGCCTGGAGCTAATAATTTATCAACAGGAATTGGATAATCAACCCGGGTAGTTATCCCACCTGACAGTATATCACCACCGCCCCAATGACCAATATGAAACTGGTTCAATTGAACCGGTTTATCTCCCATATTGGTTAATTCAAGATAAGAGTAATTGGTATTATCTCCCCGATATTCGGTTATTACCAGATACTTAATGGTGTCCTGGGCGGTTACTGCACCTCCCCATAGTAAAATAACGAAAAGTAAAAATTTAAGTCTCATAATTTTAATTTTTATTGGTTAATACTATTGATGTTTTATTTTCTGATATTTTTTATTCTGCTTATTAAACGCCGGTAGTTATTGCCACCGGCGTTTTTTACTATGAACTAAAACTTTGGCCTTCGGATAAAAAGTACAAGGCACAAACAAATTTTCTTACATACTTTAAAAGGTTTATAATCATCCCAGTAAAACAAATTCGTAAATCAACTTTGTGACAACAAAAAGCACAATGAGTAATAAAATTATATATGGTATGGATTTATACTTTTCTTTAAATACCATTGATACAACTGATTAAAATTCTTATTAAAAATTACCTGAACCAAAGGTAAAGAACAGGTAGATGATACATATCTCTGTAATATTTCATTAAGGTGACAGAAATTGTTCGCCCAAATAAAAATTGTTCATTCAGGGGTAATAAAATGTTCAGATACATTGGGGAATTCTAATTTTTAGATAATTATGAAACGGATGAAAAATTACTTCATGAGTTCTGATGGTGCATAACCAAATGATTCTTTAAAACATTTACTAAAATACTTCGGATTTGTGAAGCCAACCATGTAGGCTACTTCTGCCACACGAAGTCCTTTTTTCTCAGATAAAATCTGGTATGCTCTTTTCATGCGCATATTCAGTAAAAGTTCCTGCCCTGACTGACCCGTTAAACTTGTGATTTTTCTGTAAAATTTGGCATGGCTCATTGCCATTAATGATTCAAGGGAGTTGATTGAAAAGTCGGAATCAGGAATTCCTTCATCAAGAGCTTTCATTAAGGCTGTTAAAAATTTTTCATCAACCGATGTTACTGTTACTGCCGAAGGTTCCAAAACGTTGCTTTTCTGAAAAGAACACGCAGTTTTTCCCTCGAATCCAGCAGGTTTTTTATGCGAATTGAAAGATACTCCATTTCGAATGGTTTGGGTATATAATCGTCGGCTCCGGTTTCAATTCCCGCATACCTTGTTTCCGTGTCAACTTTTGCCGTTAAAAGTATAAATGGAATATGACTTGTTTCAATGTTTGATTTTATTTTGCTGCACATTTCAATTCCATCCATATTGGGCATCATTACGTCACAGATTATCAGGTCGGGTATTTGGTCCGAAGCTTTTTTCAATCCTTCCAAACCGTCGCCGGCTTCAATAATATTATATTCTTTTTTAAGTTCGCTTTTTATAAAACTTCGCATATCAAAATTGTCTTCCACAATTAATATAGTTTTTAAGCTATCTCTCACCTGTATCGAATCCTGAGTTGTAACCGGTTCAGCATCAATATACATATCTTCGGTGCTGCTGGTAATTATTTTTTCGTTTTCGCCTGAAATTTCAATATCGGGTATAAAAAAACGAATTGTGGTTCCTTCATCCTCTTTACTTTCCGCTTCAATAAATCCTTTATGTGCATCAATCAGTTCTTTGGTATGAGATAAGCCAATTCCATAGCCTTTTCCTCTTTGTTCCTGTCCCTGGTAAAATCGTTCGAAGATCTTTTCATTTTGATCCTTTGACATTCCTTTTCCTGTGTCACGAATTTCAACTTTTATGAATGAGGCTGTCTGTTCTTTTTTTAATATTTCGTAACCATCTTTGTTAACTCTTTCAATATTTATATCAATTTTTCCCTTGTCAGTAAATTTGATGGCATTCGAAATAATATTGAAAAAAACCTTTGAAATCATTGCCCGGTCAAAACAAGCTGATAGTCTTTCAGGATTGCTGTACACATTTAATGTAAGTCCTTTTTGTTTTACAGCATAACTAAAATGGGCGACTTCTTCCTTTGTGAACAGTATTAAATCTTCCTTATTCAGTTTTGCCGTTAAATTTCCGGTTTCTGCTTTTCTAACATCAAGAAGCTGTTCAATTAAATAATTCAGTCTTTTTACATTTCGTTTTATTAATTGCAGTTTTTCCTTAATATCATGACCCAGTCTTTTATTTTGAAGTAAAACATCCAGCGGTTCTTTGATGAGGGTAAGCGGAGTTCTCAGGTCGTGTGAAATATTGATAAAAAATTTGGTTCGCAACACATCCAGTTCGTGCAGTTTTTCGTTGTGGCTTTTTTCAAGCAGTAATTTCTTTTTGGTTGTATAACGTATTATGGTATAATGTGAAAAGTAGATGAAAATGAGTACAATGACCAGAAAATAAATAACATAAGCAAACCAGGTGTAAATAAACGGGGTTTGAATATGAATAAAAATTTCCCTGTTTGTATTTTCCCAGATTCCGTCTGAGTTTGTTGCTTTTACCTTGAATATATATTTTCCGTGTCGTAAATTGGTGTAATTCGCTGTTCTGTTTTTAGCATCTGTAAATTGCCATTCATTGTCGAAACCCTGGAGCATGTATGCATATCGAATTTTTTCCGCATTTGGGTAAATCATTGCCGAAAATTCAAAACCGATGTTTTTTTGCTTTGGAAGCAGTACTATCGTATCGGTTAAAGTTATGCTGGTATTTAGCAATGTCTTTCTTCCGATTTTTTCAAGAGTGCTAATTTTTTTGTTAAACAAATAAAAACCAGTAATTGTAGTTTTTGGTTGTAACGAACTCACTGTTAACTGCTCAGGGAAAAATGTGGTTATTCCGTTTATTCCTCCCGTAATGATTTCTCCATCGGGCTTTTTAAATACTGTATGTTCCGAGAATTCATTACTTTGAAGGCCGTCAAAAGAAGAATAGTTTACAAATCTTTCTTCACCGGGAATGTACTGCGATAATCCTCCGTTTGTCCCAATCCAGAGATTCTGATTATCATCTTCAACAATCAGCTGAATCATGTTATTGGGTAATCCATCTTCTTTTGTGTATGTTTTAAACAGCAAATTCCCGTTGGTGGAGTCCACCACCATTTTGTTTAAACCTTCGTAAGTACCAATCCAAATATTCTGAGCTTTATCTTTAATAACTGATCGTACATAATTATTACTCAATGAATTTACTTCGTTTTTTTTCTGATAAACCACAATCTTTGTTGGGTAATGCTCACTGTCGAGTGAAATAACATTTAAGCCTCCTCCTTCTGTTCCCACATAAAGCGTATTGTAACTTTTATCATAAAAAAGTACACGGCAGTTATTTGTCGAAATGCGAGGCGAAGTATTACTTGTATAAATTTTTTCGGTTACAATTTTATCGTCAGTAATTTTAATTCTGGTTAATCCATTCAGAGCAGCAACCCAGTAAATATCGGGTTTACTTTTTTCAATATAAAAAACCGGATCACTTTCGTAACTGCTTAAAATTTGTAATTTATTATTTACCAGTTCAACAAGATAAAGGCCCGAACTGCTGCAAATAAACTTTTTGTTTTCGGTGTAGTTTGAAATATAAAAAACAGAATGCGTTTGGAAACCTAATTTTCGAAATTTGTCATTTTCCCTGTCGTAAAGGAAAAGTCCGTTGCCATGTGTGCCCGTCCAAATACGGTTTTGATTGTCAACATAAACTGCACGAACGAAATTCGAATTTGACAAATCTTCGTTTGGATCCCGAAATTTGTAATGTGTAAACTTTTTTTGTTCCGGATTAAAAATATTTACTCCAGCTCCAATAGTCCCAACCCACAACAAATTATCGTTGGAAACATACAGCGAATAAATTAGATTGGAATTTAAACTGGTTGAATTAAATGGTTCATTTTGAATGGTCTCGAAATAAATCTCTTTTTTGTTTAGCTCGTCTGATTTTATAAAATTCAATCCCCGGTCTAATGTGCCAATCCATAAATTTCCTTTTTTATCGAGGGTTAGTGAAGAACATTTATTGGAAGAAGGACCGTTAAATGCGCCAAAAGCGTTAAAATGATCCGTAATCCTTGTTTGTGGATTGTATCTGAAAAGTCCGTCAAGTGAAGTGGCAATCCATAAATTACCTGTTGAATCTTCAGTAGCAACTGTTTGGTTGGTATTGATGGAGAAATCTTCAATGATTACAGGATCTTTTGTATTTTGTTGAAAAATGATTCTGGAAATGTTGTCGGACGTTATTATCCAGATTCCTCCGAGTTTACATTTTTCAATGGTCCTTATTAATTTATCCGCGTTTTGTTTCTGACTGAAATATTTAATTTCATCAAAATCTGTTTCGATTGCTTTTGTGCCTGTGTTTTGAATTTTTGTTCTCCATAACCCATTATCGGTTCCTGCCAGTAAATGATCATCCTGAATGCTTAAACTCCAAACTGCAATTTTTCTTCCATCAGAATTAATGTTTACCGGGTAAATAAGTTCTGATTCAGGATCATACAGATTCAACCCGTCATCGGTACCAATCCAGATTCGCCCTGTTTTATCTTCAACCAGACTTCTGACTGTATTGTTGCTTAATGAATGTGGATTATTTTTATTTGTATTGAATATTTCAATATTGTATCCATCGTATCTATTCAGTCCATCCACGGTGCCAAACCATACAAATCCACGACTGTCTTTCAAAAATGAATAAACCTCGCTTTGTGAAATACCATCGGCAGAAGTTAAATGTTTAAAGCGCCTGGGTTGAGAATTACCCATGAAACAGATGAGAAGTAACACAGAAACTAAAACATTTTTTAACGTCATCTGATTGCTCAGGTTTATTTGATTATTCATTCTACTAAAAGTAATGCAAAACAGGCAATTGTTGTAAATTACGTTTCACTGAATTAGATTTAACACATTAAAATGATGTAAGATTACAAAATTGCAGATATAAAATTATTTGCTTGTGTGTTTAAAAAACCGGGAAAATTAGCTTCATAACGATTTTTAATCCCAAAAAGAACAATTATTTATCCTTTGTAACGATAGTTACTGCCTGTTTGAAATAATTTGGATTAATAAAATTTGCCAAAAGAAAATAAATTTGAATGGAAATCAATCCAAACTGGATTTCCGAAATAATTAAATGAATAAAATGGTCAAACCAATTTTGTTTTTTGTTTTAGTAATTCAAGTTATTATGGTTTTTGCCCAGGAAGAAACCGGAATAACGGTTAACCCAAAACCTTATGACAAAGCATTGAAAAACCCGATGAAGGGTTTCACCACTACAAATGTCGGTGATCACCCGTGGGCTACTCTTACGCATACATACATTCGATGGAACGAGCTTGAAAATGATGAATCCGACGGAATTGAAAAAATTATTCAGGTAAGTAATGAAAAATGGAAAAATGCAGCTGCCAAAAACATGAAAGTTATTCCGCGGGTTTACCTGCACTGGGACGCAGAGAATGAAAAGTACTGGCCGGCTGATATGCAGACAGGTGATTATACAAGCGAACAATTTCAGGCCAGGGTACTTCGCTTAATAAAAAGGCTTGGTGCCTGCTGGGACAATGACCCGCGCGTTGCCTTTGTTGAAATGGGGATAATTGGGAAATGGGGCGAACATCATTCTCCATCTCCAACAGTTAAAATGCAAAAATTGTTAGGAGATGCTTTTGAAAAAGCCTTTAAGAATAAAAAAGTATCAGTCAGGCAAAACTGGGCGCATTTTACGGATCAGCCTTTTGGTGAATATTGGGATTCGTGGGCACATTTCGACCAAATGTGGGATAATGGCAACAGCATTAAACAGTTGAATGAAAATACCAGTCGTTACAAAGAAAATTACATTGGCGGCGAAGTAGCTTACAACTGGGGGAATTATGAAATTCAGCCAGGCGCTTCTCCAACACAAAGTGTCGCTATTCAAAAACATCGCGAATTTGTTATCAATTCAATTCGCTGGCTTCATTGCACACAATTGCGATGGATAAGTGATTACGATAAATTTAATGCCGCTGCAATTGCAGGTGCCGAAGAAATTCAAAAGGCATTTGGATACAGATATGAACTGAATGAAGTAAAAATATTATTAAATGATTCATTAAAAATTGCTTTCGATGTTACCAATACAGGTTCGGCGCCGTTTTATTACAACTGGCCGGTTGAAGTTGCATTGCTTGATTCCGTAACACATGAGCCGGTTTGGAAAGCAACAATGGACAGTGTTGATATAAGGAATTGGTTGCCCGGTGAAAACTGGACAGATCCGGAATGGAAATATGTTGGATCATGGCAGCAATACCAACCTGATGAATACTGGAATCCTTCGAAACAGAGCGAATGGGAAACTCCGCCAGCTATAAACAAGGTGGAAGATAAATTTAAGATTGACCTGCCCCATGGAACATATATCCTTTCTCTTGCAATTCTTGATCCTGCAGGTGATTTACCAGGTATTAAATTTGCCACCGGCAATTATTTAAAAGGAGGCCGTCATCCATTGGGTTTAGTTTATGTCGGTGAAAATAAATGTGATACACTTCCTTCCTATTTTCATTTTGATGACCCCAATGCAGACAACTCTTTACATTATGATGTTGATTTTGAGATTGTTTATAAAGAAGATTCAATAGAGATAATTCCGGAGCAGACTCCTTTCAATGGAAAAGCATGGCAATTCCCGTCAGATTCTGTTTCTGCCTGGCAGTATGATTTTATGAAAAACCAGTCGGGTGAGAAATTTTTTTCGCTGGATTCAGCAAATACAATCGGACTTTACGGATGTAATGACACAACGGGGTCTAATATCCGTGAATACAAAGATTCCGTTCAATATGAAGACGCCGCCCAATTTAAGTGGAACGAAACAGCCGGGACATTTCAAAAAAACGGTCAGTGGCTTGAATATACTGCTGATTTTGAACTCAACTTACCTTATCAGTTGCTATTAAGGGCACGAAATAATATGGATGCTCTGTTCAAATTAACTATTCTAAGCAGCAGTCGTGATACTGCATTTTTCAATGATTTCAGCCTTAATAATGATTTTAAAAACCTGGGTTGTGGAAACGAACAAACCGACTGGTTTATATCGAATATTCAAATTGAAGGACTTTGGGGAGATTATATTATTAGGTTTGATTGGTATGATAATCCGGGAGAACCCGGAATTTTTGGTGGTTTTTCTTTTGCCTTATCAGAGTTGGATTTAACCCCGCCAAATTGGTATTATGTTGGGTTGGGAACTTTTTCACCGGGTACCAACATTGTGGTAATGACTACCGAAGATGCAACTGTTTATTTGGTGCCTGACGGAACATCTCCTGATATCACATCTATTAAATCAACAGCGGTTTCTTTCAGCACAGCAGCAGCTTATAAACAGGCTAATCTTGTCACAACCGGAGTGAAGGAGGGTGATTATATAGTTTATGCAATTGACAGTTCAAATAACATTTCGGAAGCAAGCAAAGTAATTGTTTTGCAATATCCGGTAAAAGCTGTACAACTGTTTAATGATTCAGAGATTAATGTAACGTATAACCAGGTTTCGCAATTTATTAATGTAAAAAGCGCCAAAAATATAAGTCAAATTGTTGTGTACAATATTTTGGGCAAAAAAGTTGGAAGTAAAATAGGCAACGGAAACAACTCCGAGTTTCAAGCCGGCGGTTTAATTTCCGGTGTGTATCTGGTTCATGTTTTCATTGAAAATGAGAATGTGACTGTTAAAAAAATCGTTGTCAATTAAAGTAAAAATTGGATTTAAAAAGATGATTTAAACAGAAATAAAACCTAAATCAAAATATCATGAATAAACTAAAAGTATTCTCATTAATTATTTTCTGCTTTTTACTTCTTTCCGGCACTGGTAAAATGGGAAATGTCACAGTTGTAAAACCTTTAAAATATGACCACGCACTTCGCAATCCGCTAAAAGGATTTACTACACGCGGAATTTACGACCATCCCTGGGCAGCTACTGCACAAACTTATATTCAATGGAATGAAATTGAAAACAATGAATCTGACGGTATCGAAAAAATTAAAAAAGTGTGTGATGAAAAATGGAAGGGAGTTGAAAATAAGAATGTAAAAGTTATTCCCAGAGTTTATTTGCATTGGAGTGGAGATAGAAAATACTGGCCTGCTGATATGCAAAATGACGATTATACAAGTGCACAGTTTCAGGAGAGAGTACTTCGTTTAATAAAAAGACTTGGCGAATGTTGGGATAATGATCCGCGGGTTGCATTCGTCGAAATGGGAATCTTTGGAAAATGGGGAGAGCATCATTCTCCTTCAGCAACAAAAGAGATGCAAAAACTTGTTGGCGATGCATTTGCTGATGCATTCAGAAACAAAAAAGTCTCCGTTAGGCACAATTGGGAAGAATTTCAGGAACATTCTTTTGGCGAATACTGGGATTCGTGGGCACATTACGACCAAATGTGGCCGCATGGAGAAAGCATCAAAAAAATAAATGAAAGTGGACGTTATATAGTGAATTATGTTGGAGGCGAAGTAGCTTACGACTGGGGAAATGGCGGTATTCAACCCGGACCATCGCCAACTGCAAGTGTAGCTGAAGAAAAACACCGCAATTTTGTAATCAATTCAATACGGTGGCTCCATTGCACACAACTCAGGTGGATTGAAAATTATGACCAAAACAATGTTGAAGCAGTTAAAGGTGCTGAAGATATTCAAAAAGCTTTTGGCTACCGGTTTGAACTGGATGAAGTACGATTTTCATTAAATGATTCATTAAACGTAGAATTTGATGTTACAAATACCGGCTCAGCCCCGTTTTATTACACCTGGCCTGTTGAAGTGGCATTACTTGATACAAAAAACCATAATCCAGTTTGGAAAGCAACCTTTAATAAAGCTGATTTAAGAAAATGGTTGCCGGGTGAAGGTTGGTCAGATCCGGCTTGGACTGCGGTTGGAGGATGGTCGGAATATTTGCCCGATGAGAATTGGAATGCAAGCAGAAAGTATGAATGGAAAAAACCACCGCAAAAGAACACTGTTAAAGGAAATTTTAAGGTTGATGCTCCTGATGGAACTTATATCCTTTCGATTGCAATACTTGATCCTGCAGGAAACATACCTGGTCTGCGATTTGCAACTGCCAATTATTTAAACGGGGGCCGCATCCTGTTGGAATGGTAGATTTGGAAAAAAATATGCTTTCTTACCTACAAATTTTTCTTTTGATGATCCGGCACAAGATAAAAGTTTGCATTACGTTAAATAGTTTGCTGGCCATTCATAATAATTTTCAGATTTAGTTTAAAGTGAATGAAAAACGGGTTGGCAAAAACCGGGCATCGAAAATGTCCGGTTTTTATTCAAAAAAAGGGGACTCGAAGCCGATTTAGTCCCTGATTTAGTCCCGTCTCTCTGTAAAGTACTGATAATTAATGTTGAATGTAGTCCCACCGGGAATCGAACCCAGATCTACGGTTTAGGAAACCGCTATTCTATCCGTTGAACTATGAGACCATTTTCCTTTTAAAGGTCTGCAAAAATAAAAAATACAATCAGTTATTCAAAATACATTGAATAATAAGCACTGCGAAGTACATTTTAGTGTTTTTTGACTTGAATAAATAATTCTAAACTGCGGTTGTTTAGATATTCTCTCAAAAGCAAACAGCCAATTTTCTGATCCATTTTCCTTGTTTTTAGCCGGGCGCCAGCACTGAAAACGGGTAGAAAGGCAAGTTCCTCAGAATCCAGAAAGCAATTACAAATCCAAAAATAATCCAGGGTGTGCTTTTGAAGTAGAATATATTGGGAAGTTTCCAGCTAAAGAATTGGTTTAAAATGGGGTGCAGATAGTGGTAAATAATCAACAAAAATGCCGGAATAAAAAGGAAATTGTAACTCACAACGCCAGCAATATCCAAATACAGCAAACTGTGAATAGCACGCTGTGAACCACATCCCGGGCAGTAATATCCGGTAATGGAATTAAAAATACAACGTGGAAAAATATTGTGCCTGGCGGGGTCTAAAATAAAAAAAAGGACTGCCAACCCAATAAATGCGATAAGCAGCCCAATGTTTAATATTTTCTTCATTCGCTAAAAATTCATACCCCCAAAAATTCCGGCAAGTACGCCAAGCATGGCTAAAATAACAGTTACGATGGCAATTAAAAACCCACTGCCAAATGCAATCCATGCCCAAAGTTTTGCATTTTTACTTGCATCGAGTGCACCTTGAATGTCGCCTGAATTCCACCTTGAATTTACCTGTGCCGCAAAAACTATTGAAACAATTCCCAGAATCTGGCAACAGAAAATTGTTGTAAGTATTGCAAAAACCAAATAGTTGGGTGGGGGAGTTTGTGGTTGTTGAAATTGTTGTTGTTCGTTCATAACTTAAAGTTTAAAGTTTCATTTGTTTCCAACAAATCTAACTGATGATTTTCACAAATGAAACAGAAAAGACCATTTGATCATAAAAAAAGTAGAATTTTAAATTTCATCGTTAATCCTTACCAAAAGCGAGGATTGAATAGTGCGGATAAACAAAAGCTTATTCTCAAAATTTATTTAAAGATTTATTCCATTATTAAGAATGGCATTTTAATGGACAATTCGTCAGTCAAAGCAGAAGTAGCATTAACATTTTTCAAAAACATCTCCTTTTAACAAGTTATTAACATTTTTAAATTAAACCTATAAAAGATAAATAAGTCTTAATATGTGAAAACAATTAATTTATACGAAAAAACAAAAAGATTACAGAAATGCGGAATTTACTTTTATCATTATCGATATTACTTAATTTGGAAACGTTTGGGAGTTTTACAGAAGAGTACGATGCTTTTTCTGACGACGATAAACCCGGCACAATTAAGGGCGAAATCATAGAGGAATCAACGGGTCATGCAATGGAATATGCCAATGTTGCCATTTACAATGTAACGGATTCATCACTTGTAACAGGTGGAATTACAAATGAAAAAGGAGAGTTCGAAATAAAAGGCATGCAAATGGGTGAGTATTATCTCGAAGCTCAATTTATTGGTTTTGAAAAATCGAAAGTTGACGATATTATTCTTGACAAGGAAACCCCCTCGTTTAATTCAGGTAAGATCAAACTTAGCCCATCGGCAGTTGCGTTGGAAAGTGTGAACGTGGTGGCAGATAAAGCGGCAGTAGAATATAAACTGGATAAAAAAGTAGTAAATGTAAGCCAGGTTTACAGTGCTGCCGGTGGTTCAGCAGCCAATGTTCTGGAAAACACGCCCTCGGTTCAGGTTGACATTGAAGGAAATGTAACTTTACGTGGTTCAGGTAGTTTTACGGTTTTAATCGATGGCCGGCCGAGCGTACTGCAGGGGTGATGCGCTGCGCCAAATTCCGGCTTCGCTTTGAGAATATCGAAATTATCACAAATCCATCAGCAAAATACGAACCCGATGGAAGCGGCTAATTATTAACCTCATTACAAAAGAATTGATGAACGGGCTCAGTGGAATGGTAAATGCTTCAATCGGAACGGGGATAAATACAGCGGGATTTTACATTGAACTACCGCACCGAAAAATTTAATTTTTTCTTTGTGCTGATTGGCGCGATGAAACAAATTACGGGAAAAATTCTCCGAAACGGGAATTTTACCGACACAAACAAGATTTGTAAATGTTAATGGCGACAGGAATTTTATTCGTGGCGGCCAAAATTTCAAAGGCGGGCTCGATTTCTACCTGTCGAAAAAACCACGCTAACCTTTCGGGGGAAGTGGGAAAATCAAAAAACAACCGCTCGGGAAGAACTTATTAAAGAATACACAATTCCACGGTCAACCGATGTTTTTCGCTAAACCAGGAATTATCATTCAGAAAACGATTTCTACAACGGCACCGCAAACCTTCAGCATAAATTTAAAACCGAAGGACATAAAGTGATGGCAATATTTTATTCTGGCGAGACCGGATTCGATGGCGATGACGAAAATGAAATGCTAACCGATGAAAACTACAATCCTACGGGAACATATCGCCCTGGTAAAACTTCTGAAGAAGAAGACTGAAAATGATCTC
>JADIYN010000002.1 GCA_016705335.1 Draconibacterium sp.
TAAAAATGGGAAAATTCGTTGGGCAAAAGGTTATGGAATTGCCAATATCAATGACAGTTCAGAAGTAAAAACAAATACATTATTTCAGGCTGGTTCCATAAGCAAACCAATTGCTGCACTTGCTGCATTAAAACTGGTACAGGAAGGAAAGATTGACCTTGATGAAGATGTAAATACTTATTTAAAGGATGGAAAGTTCAAGACAAAAATTTATGGAAACAGAAAAAGTTACATTAAGAAGATTATTGACACATACAGCAGGGAATGACTGTTCATGGATTTCCGGTTACTCCACAAAAAGATACTTTCCCATCTATTGGAAACAGTTCTTAATGGTGAAGGCAATACACCAGCCATTTCGTGGTAGATACTTTCCCGGAAGTATTTGGAGATATTCAGGTGGTGGTTTTACAGTTATGGAAAAATTGGTTGAGGATATTTCAGGAATACCTCTTGAAAACCCTATGGCAGAGAACATTCTGCCTCAAATGGGAATGCCTAACAGTCTTTTGAACAACCTTTGCCCAGAATCCCGTATTCCAAAGCAAGTGCAGCCTGCAATGGTAAGGGCGAAATTGCTAGGACTTGGGCACAATTATCCTGAACAGGCAGCAGCAGGATTATGGACAACACCATCAGATTTAGCAAATTATTGCATCAATGTTCAGAAAATATTATCAGGAAAAGAAAATGGAATTCTTTCGAAGGAAACCATAGAAAAGATGTTGACCAAACACAAAAATGACTGGGGACTTGGTGTATCTCTTCAGGGAGATGGAGATTCATTAATTTTTTCTCATGGTGGTAAAAATGAAGGGTTTACAAACAACATGATTTCATTTGCAAAACAAGGTAATGCTGTAATAATTATGACCAATGCTGACAATGGAGGAGCATTGATAAATGAGATTTTACGCTCAATTTCCAGTTACTATGGCTGGGGAATAAGTAATCAAAAAGTGATTGAAGCTATCAAAATACCTGTAGAACAATTGAATAAACTGACAGGAAATATAAACTAAATTTTCAAATACGCGAATTGGGATTATTTTATTGAAATGAGTGTTAAGGATAGTAGTTTGATAGTAAATGACTTAATTACAAAGAAGTTAGTAAGTTATATCCCCTTACAGGAACTGAAATTCATTGATACTGAAAGTGGAGAAGAAGTTGCAATTTCAAATATCCGGGGATTATGATAAAATTGATTTGCTTTGGAATAACTAACATCTTTTCAAAATTGATTGAACCTTTTATTTAATACATAAAGAATTTTAAAAAAAGAAAGGGAAACTTTCTGGCTGCGGCCTAATAATTTACAATGACACTTTTGAAAATCTCCAGCTGTCCATAAACTATCAAGACAAAAACCATCCCGATATCAATCGAAAAGGTCATCGGTTCGATTCAATTTTTCGGGAGAGATTACATACTGGTCATAATTTGGCAATTTAATACTGATTGTGCGAATAAATTAAATATGTCACAGGAGAAAACTCTTTTTATAGCTTAGGCCACCTTTGGTTTTAGGAGTAATTTTAGACTAATTCTATGAAGAAAAAGTATTATCGCAAATATCCACCGGCGAGGTTCGTAAAATGCTTTGAATATCTTAGATTCTTTTTAACTCAGCTGGCGCGTAAAATCACTGTTCCGAATATGATTATTATGGAAATGACGCAGGGATTTTATGTATCGAAAGCTATCGGTACAGCGGCAGAACTGAATTTAGCTGAACATCTTAAAGATGGGGATAAAAATATTGCAGCGCTGGCTAAACTAACGAATACACATGAAAATTCGCTGTATAGGTTAATGAGGATGTTGGTTAGTCAGGGAGTTTTTAAGGAAAAAAGCCACAGGGTATTCTCCCAAAACAGGCTATCCAGAGCTCTTTTAAACAAACAGGAATCTATGCGTTATATGACATTTCATATGGTAAATGGGGTAAATTGGAATTTGTTCGGTGAGCTAAAAAGTGTGGTGGAAACCGGAGAAAATGCAGCCACAAAAGTACTAAATATGGATGTATTCTCTTGATCCGGAAGCAAATCCTGAAAAGAATGAGATATATAATCGAGCGATGAGTAATTCTTCTGTTTTGTTAAGTCAGGCTGTTGTGTCAGAATATAATTTTAAAAATGCAAAACACATTATAGATATTGGTGGCGGACATGGAGTACTTTTGTCCATTATTCTTCATATGAACAAGCATCTGAAAGGAACAGTATTTGACTTGCCGCATGTTGTTGAAGGAGCAAATGAGAATTTTGATAAATATGAAGTTCGCAACCAGGCTGAAACTGTTTCGGGCAATTTCTCTGAGGGTGTTCCCGAAGGAGGAGACATTTATTTAATGAAAAGCATTGTGCACTTTTTGGACGATGAACAAAGTATTGCTTTACTGAAAAAAATTAAAACTATACTTCCTGAAAAAGGTAAGGTTCTTCTAATAGAAGCCATTGTAGAAAATAATAGTATGTATTCTTTTGCCAAATTATTGGATATTCAGATGATGGTTGGTACAAAAGGAGGAAAGGAACGTACTTATAAGGAATATAAATTACTTGTTGAGAAGGCTGGATTTAATATAAAAAGAGTTGTAAAAACTGTTGCTCCAATATCAATTATTGAGCTTGTACATATTAATTCTTAATTAGTGAATTTTTTGAGATTTTTATTAAAAGTAAAAAAAGAGATGGCTAAACACAGTATAAAAAACCCGGATAGTAACAAATATTCCTTTATACAACTTTCAATTGAAAGATCTCTTACCAGAATATTATTAAAGGCCTTAATGTCTCAATTTAAAGGAGAAACAGCATTTATAGATTGCATGAAAGGGGGCATGGCTATAACCGGAACCCAAATGCCACCAATGGCTGCAAAAATAACCACCGATATGGACCCGAATGTAGAAGATTGCTGATAGGTT
This sequence comes from Draconibacterium sp., assembly GCA_016705335.1. Lineage (GTDB taxonomy): Bacteria > Bacteroidota > Bacteroidia > Bacteroidales > Prolixibacteraceae > Draconibacterium. Next base: position 2,936 of record JADIYN010000002.1, read on the forward strand.
TTGGTAAAAGTTCCAACCATCAAGGCATAACCTATTGCCGCCAAAGCCGAAATAAAACCTGTTAATAATAACGAGAAATGCTTACCTCCTATGTTTAATGCCGGAAACCCGAAAAGCGGTAAAATATACACACCCATAAATATCATTAACAAAAACTGTAATAATCCTACAATCAAATAAATAATTACTTTAGACAAAAGGTATAAATGCATAGGAAATGGCATTAAACTTAATCGGGTAAAACTCCCGTCTTCTCTTTCTTTAATCATATTTCCGGCAAGCGACATAACAATAAAGAACATGGCAAAAAGTGTCCAGGCTGGTACATTATGCTGCACCGAATTCGGAATAATCAGAGCTCCTTTTACCGAAGCATATCGTTCTTTATAGCTAATAATATTGTTTGAATCAAAACTATTCGTATTGAACGGAATACGTTTTTGAATTTCATTCATCATCATTCGGTTTTCAATTTTGGCACTATACTCCCGAAGCATGCTTAAAACCATTAGTTTATATGATGCTTGGGTAATCGGATCAAAAAATATTTCAATAGAAACGGAATTAGATTCATATAAATTATTCTTTTTTGAAGTGCTTAACATACGAGCAGTATTCATATTTACAGCTCTTTTCATTCTATAAGTTGTACTATCGTGTACAATAATTCCTATTTTGTATTCGCCTTTGGCAATATATTCTTCAAACTTCTCATTTTTAACATCAAATATTTCTGTAACAGCAAAGTTTCTGTTTTTTTTTAGTTCATTAACTATCGTGTTTCCGAGCGAATCTTTATCATTATTTAATACAATAATTTTAATGTTAAAATCACTTACTGACTTAAAAGAACTATCCTGTATTACAACCATTATAAACACCAGCAACACAGGCATTGCAAAAAGATAACCCAACCCGGCCTTGTCATTCAGTATAACCAAGGTATCTTTGTATATAAGTGTAAATAATTTTCTAATCATTATTCTCTAATGTGTCTTCCGGTTAGTTTTAAAAAAACCTCTTCAAGATTTACGCATCCGTCTGTTTGATTTATTAATTTTTCGGGAGTATTGTTTGCGATTACACGCCCTGATCAATAATTGCAATATCAGTACAAAATTTCTCTGCTTCCTCCATAAAATGTGAAGTGTAAAGAATTGTTGTTCCCAGCCGGTTCAATTCTTTCAAATTAGCCAAAATGAACTTTTTCGATTGCACATCAATTCCTGCCGTGGGTTCATCGAGAATGAGTAATTGAGGAGAATGAAGAATGCCTGCGATTATATTCAGCCTTCTTTTCATTCCTCCTGACAAATTTTTTACTTTTTGATTTGATTTATTTTCCAAACCATACACCTGAAGCAAATCCAATATTCTTACTTTTAGTTCTCTTGGCGGGATACTGTATAAAGTGCCAAATATTCTCAAATTATCGAGTGTTGTAAGGCTTGGATATAATGCAATTTCCTGCGGAACAACCCCAATTAGTGATTTTATTTTTTTCAAACTGTTTTTAATACTCATTCCAGAGATTAATACCTCTCCCAAATTTGGCTCAAGTAAACCGGTTAAAATTTTAATGGTTGTGGTTTTCCCGGCACCGTTGGGTCCAAGCAGTCCAAAAAATTTCACCTTTTTTAATCTTAAACGAGAGATTATCAATGGCAAAAGAATCAGCATTTTATACATTTCTTTAATGAGATTACTTCAACTATGTTTGCTGAATTATTCATTAAGAAATACTGACAGAGTTAAGGGTTTTGAATAGTTTCTTTTCCCGTTCGGCAATTTCAAAGAGCGTTTCGCGAATAACAGATATATTTTCTGTGGGTGAATTTCTTCCCTTCAGAATTCTTCCGGCAATAACGGCAAAGTCTCTCCATCTGTCGCCAATTTTTGTCATTTCTTCAGATTCTTTAAGAATCCAGTCTTGTTTCAAAGTCCGGGATGCCTCCTGAAGAAATGCAGCGTACATATACCTAAAACCGGCTCCGCCAGTCCCTGCTTCTTCCTGCATTCGAATTACGTTTCCCATAAAAAGGTTCAGAAATTCCGGTTCATTTTTTCTGCTAAGTTTTGTTAATTTTTTTGCAAGAATTCTTATTCCGTTAACGCCATGGTACGGTATGAAGTTATTAACCATAAGTTTGCTGGTTGCTTTTATACCTTTAACAATTGCGCTGTTTAAGCCTTAGCAAATCTTTATACTTTATTTCTGTTTTATGTTGCAGCACCGGGTCGCTTACCAGATAGGTATCGCCATGTTTGCCGTAAATAATTGTATTATGGGCATTGTAATGAAAGCGATATGACTTGGGAAAGAAAGGCAGATAATACAGGTTTGTAAGAATGCCAACAGGTTGTCCCTTTTCAAGTAATGCATCCATTTCGCACATGGCATCGTGCTGATTTTTATATGTGTGTTTGCACATTTTTATACCTAATCTTTTTGTTGCATTATTATAAATCTGCCCGGGAAATATGCGGTAGGAAGTTAATGGGATACCTTGATTTTTTACAAAAGGCATGTGGGCAAAAAAATACCGGAACCGATTCCAAAGATCAAAGGTTCGCTTATCTGAAAATTATGAAAACCAAGCAAATTGCAAATTGTTCCATTTTCGCAATGCGATAGCTGCTTATGAGGAAATTCTACTTCCATATTATTAATACTATTTTATTTATTAACTATTCGCATGTATGTACCTCTGTAAAATAATAATGTACCAAACCGATAAATATACACTTTTGAATCTTTCGAAAATTTTTTGAGTTCTTGTTTTGAATAATACCTTAAATTTGAAAAAATGGCTCCACTTAACAAAACCGGATTTTTCCAAACAAAGAAGGCCTGAATTGTTGCACCTAATAAGCTGTGATATCCATCGTACTCAAGAGCTATTTCCGATTTTTTCTTAATAATCCCATCGATTTTTATTTTTTGAGCTTTGTTTAAATGATGTTTAAAAAACGAATGATATATAATATTGAAATGTATATTTTCGAAATCGTTTTCAATATTAAATATATCATTGCTGCATAAAATTACTTTAACCGGCTTTTTATGGTTTTTGATTAAAACCAAAAAATCGCTTTCATTTAATTTGCCTTTTTTTACAATATCAATACTTTCGTTAAAACAGGAAAGATTTTTTTGAGCAATAAGCTGCGATACTTCCGAATTGTCAAAAGCAACAATGGTTAATGGTTGCAGATTTTTCTTTCTTAAAACATTCTGAATAATCTGTCGTGTTAACTCGGCAGAACCCGAACCCAAATCAGCAATTAAAAGAGGTGAATTACTTTTTTTATGAGTGAAGTTACTTTTTAACCAAGGGGTTAATAAAACCGGGAACAAATCCCCGTTCCAGTTTAATTAAACTTTCATGTAATTCTTTGTCGTATAAAGAACTACCCAGTTCGGTTAGTTCACAAACCTTATCCTTATTAATAAATGGTGCTTCTTTTTTAATCCATTTATAAAAACTTTTAAACGAGGTGATACTATTAAAGAACTTAATATTTTCCTGAATAGGATAAAGATGTTCAGAGCCGGGATGTTTTATCGATTCAAGATAAGATATTATTTCAGAGATTTTTTTCTCTCTAATATTCATATTTACAAACTATTAAAATTGATTAACTCGTTAACAGAAATTTCAAATATGTTTGCATAAGAATTTAGCTGCTCTGTCGATAATTTAGAAAAACCTCTTGGTGTGAGGTGTTTTTTTACCTTCCATGTGTTATACCCAACATAACCTGACAATCTTCTTGGTGTAAGCATTTCTTTTTCCATAAAGTAAGCAATAGGGCTTAGTTTGTTTTGAAGTACAAGTTCCTTTGTTTCCCTGATTCGTTTTTCTATGGCTTGCCAGGCTTTTTCGTGAGCAATATCTTCAGGCTCCCACCCCGAAGTTCTGGCAGTAACATAATTCCCCATTTTATCAACTGCATAAGTAATTGTTTTATAACTGCCATTATGGAGGTTATTTTTATTCTGAGGCACTTTATCAATATCCATATAGAAAAAGAATTATTCTTCTAAAATTGAATGGGTGGCATATTCTTCTTCAAGAAAAGTAAAATCGTTTGTTTTTGCGGCATTTTCCCATTGTTCGTTTTTCCACAATGAACAAATTGCAAGATTATTGTCAATCATGGTTTTGTGATGTTGCCTTAAATTTTGAAAGAGTTACATGTTTTTAACCGATACATCGGAGTAAGGAGCAAATGGGCAAGCTTCCAATTCACCGCTGGCACTAATATGAACAACACCTTTTCCTGCTCCCAAACAACCTCCATATCTCTTTTCATTTTCAGGCGAAACAAATATTGCATTGTATTTAAACCTGAATGATTTTGTGAATTCTTTAAACATTAAGTCTTGTTCGGGAGAAAGAGTTAATTCAATCGTATTTTTATCAATCGGAATGTATCTGTAGTAAGAAAAAAACATATTTCCCTTTTTTATCATTTTTACAACAAATTCATCACTACATACATCGTTAATATTTTTACTTGTTACAGTTACAGATAATCCAAAAAGGATTTTTTCTTTATTAAGTTTATCCACTACTTTCATAATTTTTTCAAGAACTCCTTTTCCTCTTCGATTATCAGTTTCTACCCTCCATACTTAGGATTGGAAGTATATGCAGGTTCTTTTTAAATTTACCAATAACCTCATCATTAATGAGTAATGAATTTGTGTACAAGGCAAAAATCATATCTTTAAACTCACTTACTAACCCAAATATATCGCGCATTAAAGGTTCGCCTCCCAATAAAAAAACGATACCTGATCCCAGATCGCGGGATTCACGAATAATTCGAATAATTTCTTCGTCGGTAAATTCAGAATTATTTGTGATTTTTTGTGATTTTTGATAACAACCAACACAGTTCAGGTTGCATTTATTGGTTATACTTATTGCCAAAACCAGTGGTACCTGTATTCCCGATTCCTCGTTTTTTTTTCTTCTTACAACAGCATTTCGTTGGTATTTTATACTTCGTATTAAAAAGGGTATATATCGAAACCTTTTAGTTCCCAACAATACTAATTTCTTAAAATCGTCAATTAATGCACCATCGAATACCACATTAAAGTAACTGTTGTTTTTTATATCCATTGAATAGAGAAAAGTTAGGTAATTTGGGACACTAAAGTAACAAAATAATTATTATCACAAATTTTAATCTTTGTTATGAATTGGTTGAATCTGCAATACAGTTTGGATTAATTTCTATGAATATTTTCTAAATACCAAAGTTGAATTATGACCCCCAAAAGCAAATGAATTGGAGAGCGCACAACGTATGGAAACAGATCTTTTTGCATTGGGAATATAATCCAAATTCAGCCGGGGATCAGGATTAAATAAATTTATGGTTGGGTGGGCAAGACCATGAAAAATGGATTTTGCAGTTATAGCTGCCTCAATGGCTCCGGCTGCACCAATGGTATGTCCAATCATTGATTTGGAAGAAGAAATTGCTACAGATTGGGCATATTCACCCAACACTTTTTCAATAGCCATTGTTTCATACAAATCATTTAATGTAGTTGAAGTACCGTGTGCATTAATATAATCAATCTCAGATATTTCAATGCCCGAATCATGAATGGCTTTTTGCATTGTTTTTGCCATTCCTTCCCCATCTGTTTTAGGTGACATTATATTAAAAGCTTCGTTTGTCAATCCATAACCCACTAATTCAGCATATACTTTTGCATTCCTTTTTTTTGCCGATTTTTCGCTTTCCAAAATTAACACACCCGCACCTTCTCCAATTACAAAACCATCTCTGTCAGCTGAAAAAGGGCAACTTGCTTTTTCAGGATTGTCATTATTCGTTGAAAGGGCAAAAAGTGAATTAAACCCATTTATATCTTCCGGATTAATGGTAGAATCAGCCCCACCTACTATTACCAGATCAGCTTTCCCTTGTTTTATTAAATCATATCCATTGGCAATAGCATAGGCCGAGGAAGCACAAGCTGTTGATATTGTATAATTGGGGCCTTCAAAACCATATTCAATGGAAATCCATGCCGAAAGTGCATTGTTCATTCCTTTCACAATTGTGTTCATATTGCTCGTATCCTTCTCCACACTCGTATTCCCTGTGTTAACAACCCCAAAAATAACAGCACATCTTTCTGGATCAAATTCTGTAACCGGAATATTGTGCTCCTGAATGGCAACTTTAACGGCAGTTAAACAAAATTTCGACACTCGTGTCATTTGTTTGGCCAGTCTTTTTTTTATAAATCCTGAGGAATATTCATCGAACAATTCATCCACCTGTCCGGCAATTTGAGTATTTAATTCTGAGGCATCGAACAGACTGATTTTCTTTATCCCGCTTTTCCCATCAAGTAAATTCTTCCAGTTTTCATCCAGGGTTAATCCCAGGGAACTTATAATATTTAAACCTGTTATTAATACTTTCTCACTCATCTCAAATTAATATATTCCAATTTTTTATTTCGGTGGAAAGATACTCATTCAATGCCAACTCTAATTCGTCAGATGTTAATTTTGTTTTGTTTTTAGCCCAAAACATGGCATTATTCCAACAGGTTATGAGAGACTTTAACATGATCTGTTTTTCTTTTCTGCAACGTTAACTTCGGTTTCGTCGGTATTATAATTGATAAATCCAATACCGGTTTTTACTCCCAATCTGTTATTATAAATACATTCTTCCAGGTAGGACATGAATGGCTGATAATCTTCAAGGTTTTCATCCATGATAATATAGTTGCAGGCCGCCTTATAAATCAGGTCAATTCCAATATTATCCATTGTTTCGAATACTCCGGGAGAGAACATATACTCGTTTACAATGCTATCAATTTGTTTAAATGTGTACCACTGACTTTGTGACAAACGATAACACCCAATCTGAAATTTCAACATAAACCTGTTTAAAAGAAATGCCTCCGGAGTGGCCTGGACCAGAAAGTTTCGCTTTATATTTTTCAGGAAAGTTGTAATTTGATTAATGGTATGATCAGAAGTATAGTCTGAGGATATGAACTCAACAATATTCTTTATTTCTGCAGGATAGAAAAAATGTAGCCCGACCATTCTTTGTAAGTTTTGATGCCCGGCAAGTAAATTTATGTTTATCGATGAGGTATTTGAAGCAATAATACAGTTGCTCCCCGTGATTGAAAAAAGGTGATTAATTAACTGGTTTTTCTGATTTCTTATCCTCAGTTATGGTTTCAATAATTAAATTGCAATTTTTGAGATCTTTAATGTTTGGGGTGATTATTTGTTTCAGAGAGCGTGATTTATATTCTTCAATCGAAATCAAGCCGTTTTTTAGTTGCCTTTTTAGTTTTCGGGAATGTATATTTTGCGCTTTTTCCGAATCATACCTAATATACCAGATTAAAGAAAAATGATTGTAATTGCATAACAAATTGAATATGCTTGCTCCCATTTTTCCACCTCCTGCAATTCCAATTATATTCATTGAATCTTTAATAATATTTTAACGAAAAACCGGCTTGCATAAACTTGCTGACTTCTGTTACAAAACTAAGTACCAAATCTCCTTTTTCAAGATTCTCCTCTTGTAAAATTTTATGTAAACAGATAAAAACCATTGGAGGGCCTGCGTAACCCATACTCGACATTTTTGTATATAATGTCTCTTTTTTTATTCCCAACTTTTCACATTCCTCCATCACCAATTCAGAAATATGTTTCGACGGGAAATTTACCTGAAAGTATTTCAGACGGGTCAAATCTATTTTGTACAGATCCACCATTCTTTTAAGGCCATCAAAAAAAACAGAAGTTCCGTTTTCGTAAAAATGTTCGCCCAGTTTTTCATTAAACAACTGAGTTAAATGATGAAACCCTTTTTCGTATTCCTCTTTGGGATTCATCCAATAGGCCGGCCTTTTGTTCGACATTGCTGCCGGTTTTCCCCCGCCAACCGACTCAATATAAACATTGTCAATATATAATCCGGGAGATGAATGATTATCCTGTGCCTGCAGAATAATTGCCCCGGCGCCATCGCTTAAAAAATAACGTAAAAACAATTCCTCTTTTTTTACAATATCCTGATTATAGTATTCGGCGCGAAGTTCGGAGGAGGATATATTTGAAGAAAGAACCAGAGCGGTTTTTGCCCTTCCCAAACGGATAAAATCGTATGCAACTAAAAATGCTTTGTATGCCGAAGTACAGTTTGCATGGATTGATATTTCTGAACAGTGTTTTATTCCCAATTCCTCCTGAATACGAACAGAAGCAGTAGGCATTTGGTGTTGATGAGCACTGCCATATGCAATAAAATCTATTTCTGAACTATCGATATTTGCATTTTGTAATGCTTGTCTGGCGGCAATTACCGACATAGAAATATTATCGTGTGTAAAAACTCTTGTTTCAGGATCAATGGCGTAATGGTAAAAATCTACTTCAAGCATTTCTTCCATAAGATCACGCATCCTGTCCAACCAGTTAATTATTCGTTTAGGTGCTTTATCAATTCTGCCCAGCACATCGTCCACCTGATGAATTTTTAATTTCCTGCCAGGCAAAAATGCTCCTGAACCAATAATCTTAACCTCTTTATTTAACATAGCTATTAAATATAAAATACTATTACAAACAGGTTCATTCTGTTAATGATAAATTATAACTGATATTTGTAACAAGAATTCACTCAATTTTCTTCGGCTAAAATATTCAAAATATACAATTTTAGCCAGTGTGATTTCTTCTATTATTGATTTCAATCAGTCTGATTATTTAAATTCGATAAATTTGAAGGAATAGTTGGACAATTTTTTAATTTTAAAATTGAATTGTACCAGATAAATTTTAGAATGCCGTTTGTGTATTGCATTACAACATTAACAACATATGATTGAAAATCAAACAAATAATACTTCAAATAAAAAAAAGTATAAATTACTGTTAATTAGTCCACATCAAAAATATGTGAATTATCAGGCGCATGTTGAACTGGCAAAAATATTTCGTAAAAAACGATTAATGACATCGCTGGCTCTTCCTTTATTAGCTGGTTTAACTCCTTCTAATTATGAAATAAAGATTGTTGATGAGGAAATTGAATCGATCCCAAAGAATTTTAAACCTGATATAGTTGGAATTACCACTCTTTCGGCAACAGCAAACCGTGCTTACGAATTAGCAGACAAGTTTCGCGCTGAAGGTATAAAAGTGGTACTGGGTGGAGCTTATGCATCTTTTAACACCGAAGAAGGTTTGAAACACGCCGACAGCATTGTGGTTGGAGAAGCAGAAACAGCCTGGCCTAATTGTTTAAATGATTTTGAAACCGGCAATATGAGTCGGATTTATAAGTCAAAAACAATGTGCGAATATAAAACTTCGGTAAAACCACGCTGGGACCTGATACCTGCTAACAAAATATTTCAGGTTGCTGTACAAGCTACCAGAGGTTGTCCATTTAACTGTCATTTTTGTCTGGTATCTGAACTTTTTGGAAGAAAAATGAGATATCGCGATTTGGATAATGTTGTTGAAGAAATAAAAAGCCTGCCCAGTAAATGGATTTTTTTTGTTGATGATAATTTTACTATCAACAAAAAATACGCACGCGAACTGATGCAAAGAATAAAGCCGTTGGGAATATCATGGGCTTGTCAGTCGAGTATTGATGTTGCCTGTGATGAGGAACTTTTAAAAGATATGGCCGGGTCAGGATGCTATAATATCTTAATTGGTTTTGAATCATTAAATTCAGAAAGTCTTGAAGAAGCAAATAAAATGCACAATAAAAATGCATTAATTTATAAAAAAGCAATTCAGACTATTCATAAATATGGCATACACATAAACGCTTCATTTGTTGTTGGTTTCGATAACGACAAGCTTGATGAATTTGATAATATTTATGAATTTACAAAGGAAACAGGATTAGGAAATGTTAATCTGCACGTTTTGTCGGCAGTTCCAGGTACCCAGCTTTACCACAATATGAAAAAAGAAAATCGCTTACCCAATTTATCTCCTGATTTGGGCGTTGGTTTTTTACCCAACATGAACTATGTAAATATGACAAGAGTTGAGCTTTTTGACAAGTACATGGAGACAATTATTAAGCTATACAGTTGGGACACACTTAATGAAAAAGCTAAAATTTTATTTGGAAACGGAGCATTTAAAAGAAAGGGGCTTGATGTTGGTTTAATGTTAAAACTAAATATGATTGGGATACTGATATTTGAGTTTATATTAAGCACCAACAAAGGGAAAAGACAGCTTTTTAAGACTATATTTAATTTGATGCGTAAAAAATTATTATCGAAAGATAAAGGGTTTGGGTTTTTGATGTATATGCTGGGTGTAAACAGGCACATTAACATGCATAAAAAAAGACTAAATGAATATCGGTCGCTACTTGAAAATTAGAAACCAAAAAGACATTTCTTTTAACTTATAAAGGTAAATCAGCTGCAAATAATTCTCTCAAATATATGGTTTTAAATTCCTTAGCATAATTATTGGCAACTGTTAAAATAATTTTAACCGCAACTTTATTCAAATCATTTTTATCCACTATCCGATCAATTAATCCACATTCCAATGCCTCGGGAGCATCCAAAGAATTACCAGTGAGAACAAATTGAAGAGTTTTTGCTGCTCCAATACATTTATGTGTATTATAAATACCTCCTAACCCGGGAATTATACCAAATCCGGTTTCAGGTAAACTAAGCAATAAGTTTGGCGATGATATTCTGAAGTGAGCACAAAGGGCCAATTCCAAACCTGAACCAAAACAGATATTTTTCAAACAGGCAACCACGGGTATTGTAAGATTCGACAAGGTCATAAAGGCTTCATTATTGTTTTTCAGAAACTTTGGGATGCCTGGTTCATTGCCTGAAAAAATTGAAAGTAATTGATCGATATTCGCTCCCGAAGAAAAATGCCTGCCTTGTGCCTGAATAATTAAACCTATTAAACTTTTGTTCGATTTAATTTTCTTCAACAAATGAGAAAATTCGCTGAAGAAAAGCGTATCCATTTCGTTTCCCGGTGGTGCGGCCAAGGTCAGGTAACCAATATTTTTAACTGTTTTCCAGTCTATCGTATTATAAGTCATCGGTATCAATTACAAACAAAACAATTGCATCATCTTTGGAGTGCGATATTGAAAAATGAATTTTTTTTAGAATTTCCTGTTCTAATTTGTGTATTGCTAAAAAAGGTTTTCCAAAATCATTGTTTAAAATTTCAATATCACTGTATTTCAGGTTTTTGTCGATATTCTCAATAATTATATTTTTTAATAAATACCTGGCGGCAAGACTTCCTTTTTTCCTCCTCTTTCCATATAACTCCCTTTCCTTTTCAGTGAAATATTCATTGTACTTCACTTCATTTATGCTTTTTTCAAATTCACTGATATTTAATTTTCGTATAATTTTTTGCATAAGTCCCCTATTCCATTGCATTTTTTGCAAGCATACAAAATAGTTCCGTTTCCCTTTCCAAAGCTTGTTCATAAGGTAATTCCGAGGCATTTCTAACTGCTTCAACAACTGCTTTTATAATATCAATATCTTTATTTTCAGTAAGAGTTTTTGCCAAACTCAGGCCCTTTTCCAGGCCAGACCTGGCTTCTACCAAATGGTCAATAATTTTAAGTTCAAAAGCAGTTTCTGCATCAATAATATTTCCGGCAAGTATTAATTCGAGTGCTTTTGCTTTACCGGTTATTTTACTCAAATTCAAGGTACCCCCTAATCCGGGAATTAAATTTAGGTTGGACTCAGGAAAAGCAAACAAGGCCTTTTTCCCTGCTATTTTCACATCGGCGTTTAACACTATTTCAAGACCACCTCCAAAACACACCCCTTCAATACAAGCAATTATGGGCAAGTTAAAACTCCTCAATAAGGCCAACAGTGTTTTTCCTTTACTGATCTCTTCTTTTAAAGAGCCATTTTTTGCCAATAATTTTAAATTATCAAGATTTGCCCCAGCCGAGAAATGACGGTTTCGTCCTGTAATAATTATTGCCTTGCATTGGTTCTTTATAACTATATTGTTTAGTGTTTCTGTATTTACAAATTCAGGTTTGTCAAGATAATTGTTTGGTTTATTATCTAACCACACAAAACAAATATGATCTTTTGAGCTAATTTCATTCATTAATACAAAGTAAAAGTTCTTCAGGAATATCAACCGGAAACCTGTTTGTTTTATCTACAAAAAGGCATTTAACATATGCTTTTGCAATTTTTGCCTTGCTGGTTTTAATTTTGTGCTTAAACTCAATAAAAAACCTTTTCGAAACAATTCTGTCTCCACAAAAGCTACATCGAAAATATTTAGTTCATTAACGTACCTTATTGAAGTTTCAACTACAATAAAAATGCAATCATTTTTCTTTAATAATTCCAATACTCCCAGTTTTTGCACAATCTCCCAACGAGCCTGTTCCAGATAGTTCAAATACACAGCATTGTTTACATGACCAAACGAATCCAATTCATATCCCCTCACTTGAAATTCGTATTTAAATATCCTTTTCAATTTCAAAAATTATTAAATGGTTACCGGCGGAATAACATTCACCTTAGTACTTATATTTAGAACCAACCAAATATATATTATAATTCATAAAATAAATATTTCTGAATGATATTACTAATTATGAGCATCGATTTTTCTTATATTGCCGACTTAATTTTTATCTGCTTTCGTATTTTAAGTCATTGAAAACGTCATTAATAATCCATGGACGAAAAAATTGCTGTTAATATCCGACACCTTACAAAGATCTATAAGGGAAGCACTGAACCTGCTGTCGATGATTTAAACCTTCAGATTTATAAAGGAGAGTTTTACGGGCTTTTGGGGCCAAATGGTGCCGGAAAAACAACAACAATTTCGATTATCAGCAGCCTTATTAAACCCACAAAGGGCGAAGTATTTATTGATGGATATGATTTAATGAAAGATTTGCCAGCTATTAAGAGGATTATTGGCGTAGTTCCTCAGGAAATAGCACTTTACGAAAAATTAACAGCTTTTGAAAACCTGTATTATTTCGGACGCTTGTATGGCATAAACAAATCAGATCTGCACAGAAGAATTGATTTTTTGCTTGAACGGCTTGGGTTAGTAAAATACAAATTTACAAAACTCATTAATTGTTCAGGGGGAATTAAAAGGCGTATTAACCTGATTGCCGGGATGATACACCTGCCAAAAATATTAATTCTTGATGAACCTGTGGTTGGCATTGATGTGCAATCAAGAAATTTAATAAAAGAATTTCTGAAAGAATTAAATAAGGATAATACTACAATAATTTACACATCGCATATTATGGAGGATGCAGAAAAACTATGTTCCAGATTATCGATTCTGGATTATGGCAAATTGGTTGAACAGGGCGCCCCCAATGAATTGATTAATAAAAACAGTGATTGCAGTTCGCTTGAAGATGTATTTTTAAAATTAACCGGTCAAAGTTTACGTGATTAATGAAAAAGCTATTTGCATCGGTTTATAAAGAAGGGTTGCTATTGCTGCGCGATATTGAAGGTGTTCTTGTTATGTTCATTATGCCTTTAATTTTATTGATTGTAATTGCCTTGCTCCAGCATAAATCATTTCAGAATATTACGGAGGAAAAAATACAGGTTATTGTTGTCGATTTTGATAGGGATGAACTAAGCCGGTCCCTGTCCGAAGGAATGACAAATTCTCATATGTTTGAAATAACTTCAGTTTCGGGAAATGATTCAACATTATTGGAACAGGCAAGAAAAGATGTAGCCGGTGGAACTTACCAAATTGGCATTTTTATTCCACCTAATACTACCTCTGTTGTTAAAAGCCGCGCTGTTTCACTGGTGCAACAACAAATTAATTCAGCTATAAAAACCGATTTAAATAATCTTAATGCCCAGGGACAGATCGATCTATTTTTCGATCCCATTACAAAAGAGAGTTTTCGGGATCTTGTAAAAAGTACGCTAATGCAGTTTTCTGCATCGGTAGAGAAAAGAATTATTTTTGAAGCATATTCAAAATTTATTGATGCCCTAACAAATCAAAGCTCAGAACTTGATTATCCAACAACTCCGGCAATTCAGTTTAATGAAAGCCTTGTTTCTGAATATACTTCAGGTATTGTTCCAAATTCGGTACAGCACAATGTTCCGGCCTGGATACTTTTTGGAATGTTTCTTATATGTATTCCCATTGCCGGAAATATTATTAAAGAACGAAGCGAAGGAAGCCTGGCCAGGTTAAAAGCAATTCCGGTTACTTATTTGCAAATTATGTCGGGCAAATTAATTGTGTTTGTAGGCATCTGTCTAATTCAAGCTTTGCTGATGATTTTAGTGGGTATTTTTATAATGCCGTTTCTTAATCTACCAAAGTTACAGGTGGGAGGCAATATAGTTGCATTATTTTCTATTTCGCTGGCAAGTGCATTGGCTGCCACGGGTTATGGTATTCTCATAGGAAGCGCAGCAACAACACAAATTCAGGCTTCGGCATTTGGCTCGGTTTCAACTGTTATTATTGCTGCCATTGGTGGTGCATGGGTACCAGTTATGATTATGCCGGCAATTATGCAAAAAATAAGCGCCTTTTCTCCAATGAATTGGGGAATTCACGGTTATTACGAAGTTTTTTTGCGCAATGCAGATACTTTGGAAATACTACCCGATTTGGGTAAATTAATAATGTTTGCTGTCATATGTGTTGGAGCAAGCCTGTTATTCAGAAAATACGCTAAAAATGTGTAGTATTAAGTAAATCAAATGAAATCAATTATACTTTTTATCTTTATTCTCTTTTCGACAAGCAACTTTGCTCAAAATAAATTCGTGCCAATTCAAAATCAAGAAAAATTTGAACATGAATTTGCAAACTATGGAAATAATTTATTGTCGTTAACCTGTGATTTTATTCAGGAAAAACACCTTGAATACCTTTCGAGTTCAATAATTAGTGAAGGTAAATTGTGGTATAAAAAAGAGAATATGGTGAGATGGGAATATATAAAACCATTCAAATATGTGGTTATAAAAAACCAAAATAAAATAACCATTATTGATGAGAACAGAAAGCAAGAGTACAACAAGAAGCCAAATAAAGCCTTTCAGTTTTTAAATGATATTTTATCAGGTTCTGTAAACGGCTCTTTATTAAAAGATGACAGATTTACCTTAAATGTATCTGAAAATGATATCCAGTATTTAGTTGAACTTACTACAGTGGCAGAGGAAGACAAAAAGATTTTTGAGAAAATTGAGCTGTACTTTGCAAAATTGATAGAGCAGTTTGCATGATAAAAATGATAGAACCAAATAACGATTACATATCTCTTAAATTTGAAAACAGAAAAGTTAATACAAATATTGATAATCAGTTATTTACAGATCATTAATCAATAGCTTGAAATTCAGTTTTGCTGAATGGATTTAATTAAAACGATTTTTATGATTTAGTTTATTAAATTATATGTCCCTTTGAAATTGCTTTAAATGTAAAATCACCTTCAATAAATTTGCTGTTTTTTAGTAAACTCACACCAGCACCAACCTCAATAAATTCTTTTACATGCATTTGATCAAATATGTGCATTGTTTTCATGAAATCAAGGTGTGTAGTTATATTTAAACTTATTTCGTTTTGTAGTTGATTTGCATCTTTAAGTTCGTTTTGATTAACCATTGAAATTACATCTATTTTCGGGTCATTAAAGGTATATTTTGAAGCTATTGAGCTAAAGTTTTGTTTGTGAATTTTTAATAGTTTTGAATGATACGGGAATTTTACATTAAACTGATTTAAGTGAATTGCTCCTTCCTTTTCCAATATTTCCAATAAATGTTTTAGTTCAATTTCGGGTCCGGATATTACAAAAGAGTAGTCTCCATTTTTTACAACAGCTTCAACATTTTTAAAATCATTAATCAACAGTTTTAATTCATCCTCTTTAAATCCGATAACAGAAGCCATTATGTAATAATTATCTTTCATTACACGCTTCACTTCGTTAAATAACTCACTAATAAGCATCAGGCCTGTTGCAAAATCAATAGATTTGGCATGATAAAAGGCTGCATAAATACCCATACTAAATCCTGAAATATAATTTGGTATTTTGCCTGTTTTGTGTAAAATATCAGAAAAAGCACAACTAAAGATATACGAGAACAACTGATTTCTTAATTCATCATCTAAAAAATTGTTTTTAACAATATCAAATCCCTTTAGATCAATGCCCAGTATTTCTGAACTTTCTGAAACCACACGATGAAAGTCAAATCCATGTTTTTCCAGAATGTCAGATTCATTTTTTTCGTACTTTAAAACAAAGGCGGGAAATAAATGTGCTATTTTTTTTTGCATGTCAGTATAGATTCAAAGACTACAACTGAATTATCGATTGAATAGTTGTACAGAAAAGACGTATTTGTATTGTATTCGCCAAGCAGTTTTTGAGCAATTCCACTAATACGGATATTTGTATTTTTATTCTCAGGCGGTTCGTTAAACAATAATTCAATATTGGTCCATTGAATTTTACTGTTGTTCCAGCCTACACCAAATGCTTTTAAAAAAGATTCTTTGCAACTAAAACTAACTGCGTAACATAAATGATTTTTGAATTTTCGGTAATTATCTAATTCGTCTTTTGTAAATACCGAAAGAAGAAATTCAGGATTGCAGTTGGGGCTGATATATTTTAAAAACCTACTATGATTTTCAATATCAATACCTACTCCCAAAATCATATTTTACTAAATGAAATAATATTATTTTCGTGTTCAATAATTAGTAATTGCATATGTATTAATTCGCCAATTGTACGAACCGGATTCTTAACGTTAAACTTACCAATAGTTTTAAGCTCAATATTCAGATTGTATTTTTTCTTAAAAATCTCTATAAGTTCAAGGAACATAAGCGAATCACCATCAAGATCATCAAAAATGTGTGTAGAATCATTGATGTCAGACATCTCAACTTCGCACTCTTCAGCAAAAAACTCTAATACTATTTGGCGAACTTCTTCTTTTATCTGATTTGTAACTATGGCCATATTAAATATAATTTTGGTCTGCAAAATTAAAAGAAATTGTCATTATCAATTCATATAGTACAAAAATTGTTCTTGTTCTTGTTTTTAAAAAACAGATAAAAAAAGAGGTTGCCCGGAATTGAACAACCTCTTTTATTAAATTTCTTTTTTTAAAAATAAATTTATCCTATACGTTTTTTTCAATTTTTCTTCCGGATTGGCCTGCTTTGGCAAATGCTCCTGATCTTAGTTGTTGCATCGGAATCATACCCATTTATCATTCGCTTTTTAATTGTTAATTCATGAATAAATCCTTTATTTGCAGCTTATTTGCTGTTTCTAAATTCGATTATGATTGGTCAATGCCCAGTTTGCATCGCAACTCCATCGTTAATATGATCCTTTCATCGTTGAAAACCATAATAGTTTTTTGAGTTTTCTGCATCAAGATCAATTCCAGCTTCAAACACTCACCCATTTTTCATTTAAAAGCTCTATAAGTTTTGCAGGATAACGATCTAAAAATGATTTATTTTCACTTGACTGCCCAATTGTCTCCTGACCAGGTTCCTTTCATTGCGTTCTCTTAATATGCCAGCTCCATGTAATTTTCTTCCAAATTGACCTTATGAAAAACGTCATCAAAGGCAAAAACTATACCTATTGATTTATCTCCTTATTACTTCAGGGCTACACTTACTTCATTTAGCTTTTGTGCATTTAACTCATGGCTAAAAATTACTACCAATGCTGCTAATAATAGTTTTTTCATAATTATAATAATTAGGTGATTTATTGCACCAATAATAATTATTTTTGCCTTTCTTCACAACCATGTAACCAATTATTTTTAACATAATTGCAATTTATTAATAATCTAAATAACATCCTCTCCTTTACGAATTAACCACAAATTGCTCACATTCTTGTAAAAGTCAACAAGGGGTATTTTGGTTGGTAATACGCAATTAAAAAAGTTATATTTCGACAAATCATGATCAATAATCGTGTTTTTCATTTCATTATAATAAACTGTTCCCGGCATTGGCGTTAATATGGTGTAACCTGCATAAGCCACCTTGTAGCTTGCGGCAAACTCACCCAATGCCCGAAAATCAGAGATTGTATAATTATTAGGGATAACGTAATTTCCTCTTAGCATAATTTGGTTTGAATGAAAAATTTCTATTGCTTTTGACGTAAGCGAAACGGCAGAACTTTTATTGTATTTCTTTAATTCATCTTCTCTAAAAGATTCAAAACCACAAATTACAACTTTTAATCCGTTACGGGCAAGTTTTTCAATTAACCATGGATATTTTACTGCTGTATCTGATCGAATGTCCATAATGTATTCCTTTTTAATACCTTCCTCCTCAATTCGGGTAAAAAGTTGGTCTAAAAAACCAATATTTACGATGGTATTTGCATCAGCAAAACGAACAATTTCATAATCCATGGTTTTTAATTCATAAATTATACTTTCTATTTCGCGTTGCATGTATTTCCCATTGTGTTCTTTCCAAATGGAACAAAAAGTACACTCATAAGGACACCCCAAAGAACTAAATAAATAGGTACTTGGATACGGAGAATTGCCAACATAGTAGGTTTCTTTCCATCTATTGAGTAATGCGCGGTCGGGGAAAATAAAATCAGCTCCTGCGGGTTGCCAGTCTTTTGGTTTTCCTTCGGTTTTTTGGGGCCATTTTCTGTATTCAGGTATATTCCCGCTACTGATTCGAGCGGCAGTTTTTTCTCCATTGCATCAACTACAGCCTTAAATAAATGAGCAGAATGCCCCTGGCAAATTACATCAATTGCTTTGTCTGTGAAATCATTTATACAAAGTGTTGCATGTACACCTCCAATAATGGTTGTTACATTTGGATTCACGTTTTTGGCAGCTTTTAGAATTTCAATACCAAAATAAAACTCTGATGTTATAACCGTGGTTCCAACCAAATCAGGCTGATGTTCGGCCATTAACCTTTCCACCATCTCTGCCAAAGCAGGTGCATTTGGATTTAAGTCATATTCTCCCTTTGTATCCCAAACAACCACATCGTGCTCTGGTATTGAACCAGCAAGAGTTAGTAATCCTAAAGGCGGACCAATTAGTTTTTTATGGATGAATTTCCTGGCTTCATTAGACGCATATTTTAGAATACTGTTGTGCGGTGAGCGCGGAGTATTGATGAGTAAAACCTTCATGTGCTGCTTTTAAATTTAATTTTTTCCCTGCTCTACAGTTTTTTTATTTCGTCAATTTTTATTTCAGAAACTGATGCGCATGTTTATCATTGGGTAAAAACCCATTTTATTTGTATTAATTATTTCACCCGTGGAAACATCAATTCTTTCAAGATATATGCTTGTATAATTTGAACGATATTGAAAATCAAAGGTAGTTTCCATACTCACCTTACTAAAATTTCTTCGTACACCAAGTCTTAAGCTTGCGCGTTTATAGTCTTCGCGCTTTACTTTATATGCCTGGCTCCAATCGTATTCTGCACGACTATTTTCTACAGTTTTAACAGGGTCAAACGGAACATAGGGGCTACCTCCGGCATAGGTAAGTTTGATTCCAAAAATTAAAGAAACATATTTTTTGGGAAATGTAAGTTCATAGCCACCCAGCATATTGACTGCATATTTCCCATTGTAAGCTGTACTTCTTTTTTGTTCGTCTGTACTTGTGTAATTTGATTCGAACAATGAAGCAGTAAACAGATAAAAAAAATTCTTATGTAAATATCTTTCCAATGTAAATTCAATGCCGTAATTCTGTCCGTTTCCATCATTTGAAAGGCTGTCTTTTCGTTCAACATAATATTCTGTTCCAAAATTAATTAAGGAATATTCGGGTTGAGGAGTTCTGACGGGAACGTCAAACAGGTATTGATAATAGGCCTCAGCTTTTAACCTGAGATTTTTATTAATCAAATAATTGTATCCAATTATATTGTGAATGCTTTTTGTAAAATCCAGATTTTTATTGGTTAAAACCACTTGATTATTACTTTTCTGTGTTCGTACAAAATATACCACTTTAGGTTGGGTTTGGCTGTGTAATCCAAAGCCATAAGCAAAATCGCTTTTTTCGTTAATTGTAAATTTAATACTCCCTCTTGGTTCAATGCTTTTGGAATTGTTAAAAAGAAATACCTGAGTATGCAATCCGAAGTAGGATTCAATTCGGGGGCTGATTTGATATTTAAATCCCATAAAAGCCCGCAGCATACTTGCTTGTGCATTACTTGTATCGGTATAGGTTACATATTGTCTTTTTATGTATTCCATATCATGATATGAGAGAAGAAAATGATCATAAATAACCCCTGAGTTAAAATCAATTGCAGGCGATATTTTATAATTAACTTTTGTACTCGCACTAAATTTTATCTCCTTTGTATCTTCAACAGCCCATAAAAATAGCGATTGGTCAACTGCATCAAAGGTGTCAATCAGGTTCTTTACTGTATTTTCAGTTGCCGCCAGTGTATTTGTAATTTTCATTTTTTTACCAGGATAAATTCTGTTGGTAATCGCTAAAACTCCAAGTGAAGTAGAATTGTCGAGTTTTTCGCCGTATGAATCAAAAGTACGTTCGTCTATACTATAACCCAACTCGTTGGTAATTATATGGCTATTTCCGCCAATACCTATTACAGTCCAGTTTCCGGTTTTCGTTTTTGGGAAATTAAGTTTAAAAGAGAGGTCTTTATAGCTTATTTTATCTTTCAAATTGCCACCCAATCTGTCAATTATATCTGTTATAGCATGCCTGTAACTAAATATGTAAGAGGATTTATGATTTTTCCCTAATGGGCCTTCAGCTCCAAATTCAAGTCCGTTCCATCCTGTTTGTATCCATTTCTCATGTTTATTTGTATTTGCTGATTTCATTTTTAAATCGAAAACACCGGCAATCGCATTTCCATATTCGGCGGGAAATGCGCCATTGAAAAAATCGGATTTGGCTAAAAGGTTAGTGTTTATTATTGTAATTGGTCCACCTGTTGTTCCCGATGCTCCAAAATGATTAGGATTTGGTATCTCAATATCTTCTATTCTCCATTGTAATCCGGTTGCCGAATTCCCTCTAATAATTATGTCATTCCGGTTATCGCGAACCGGTAACACACCTGCATAATTCATAGCCATACGTGCCGGATCGCCGTATGCACCTGGGTAACGATTAGTTTCTTCCAATGTAAACGAACGGGCGCCGATAATGGCCATATTATTTCGGGGATCGTTTTTTCGCCCCCACGCAGATATTGAAACTTCTTCAATAGCTTGTGTTTTTACGCTTAGGTTTATATCGATATTAATTGCTCTACCAGAACTTAAGTTAAGGTTATCCTGTATGAAATTTTCGTAACCAACAAAGTTGCCTTTATTGTGTATTTGCCAATTGGCAAATCTTTTATCGCAAATTCACCCTCCGCATTTGTAATCGTGCCGGTTTGCAAAGAATCTTTTATTACAATAATATTAACACCAGGCAGGGGAGTTTCGGTAAAATTATCAAAAATCCGACCCTGAATTGTTTGAGTAGGATTTTGCGCTGAAATGATTTTAGCAGGTAAGAGGGCGTATAAAAAGAAAAGTAGCCATGCAATTGTTATAGGTGCAAACCAACTATGTAAAATGAAATGGTATTTACTCATTTTCAACTGCAATTTATTTATCTCTGCTTATCTAAAAATTGTTTTCCCAAATGATTTTGATACCAAATCGTTTCTTCTTGGGCGATAAGTTCCATCAGCCATCTCCTTTTCCACAACACTCAAAATTAGTTTAAACATTTTTCTTCCTGCGATTGACCCTTGTAAAATGTGTCCCAGGCATAATAATACAGATTTTGCAATTTCTCCGGGCTCATATGTTTTGGTTGAAAAACTACTTTGCCTGCATTATAATTATTATAATCAGTATCGAAAATACGATTGGCATTATTTAAATCCTGATATGTTTTGGTGTGATGGAAAGGAGTAAGCACGGTAAATTCTGCAAGATCCAGGTCTATTTCCAATAAAAAGTCAATTAATCTTTTTATGTCATCCTCAGTTTGATTATCGAGTCCTAAAAGAATAGTTCCTTCTACTTTAATGCCATATTCATGATAACGTTTTATTCTGTCCCGTATGTAATCAGATGTGTCGAAAACTGCCTGGTAAACATACCATGCACCTGCCTGAGCTGCAAGGTCAAGAATTTCGGGAGTATCTTCTATTGTATGGCTGCACCATTTCTTTTTAAGCGGAATCATAGCTTTAAACAGTTCCTTTTCCCACTCATTATTTTGAGCCAGGGAATTATCGACAAGGAACAAACGATTGTTTTCAATCGTTTCCAGTTCTTCCAAAACCCTGTCAATCGGACGTGGTCTGAATTGTCGTCCACCCAGAAATGAAACACAACAAGGATAACAATTAAACCTGCATCCGCGTGAAGCGTGAAAAAGGTCAACCATTTGGATGCCTTTATGATAATATTTCTCTCTGTTTAATATGTCTCTGCGTGCAGGCCCCACCATTTAATATCCGGATGAGACTGGAAAAATCATAAACTGGCTTTAGTTTATTGTTCTCAAAATCCTTAAAAACCTGTTCCATTCTGCCTTCTGTTTCTCCAAGGAATATTGAATCGGCATGTGGTTTTGTTTCTTCAACATGTAACATGGTAGCAATGCCCCCAAAAATCACTTTTTTCCCTCTGGCCCTGTATTTATCCGCTATTTGCCAGGCATTTTTAATCTGGGCTGTTAACATTACCGAAATGCCAACAAAATCTACAGTATCATAATAAACTAATTTATCAACATTTCATCTGTGAAAATTATCTCCACATTTTCAGGAATTGTTGCTGCCATTACAACGGGACCGTGTGGCGGTAAATTAAAATGTGTCTGTCCCTCAAGTTTATTCCAGGAAGGGTAGATTAAATGAAATTTCATAGCGGATCGTTTTTTTTCTCAATAGTTTAGAAATATTCTGGTATAGTATTTTCAAGAATGCTCTTTATTTCTTTCTTATCTTCATCACTAATCACATATGAATTCTTTTTGTATGATTTTGATTTTGCACAAAACTGTATTAGCTCTTGCTCAAACTCTTGAGTAAAATCTATTTCCAATTGCTCGTAAATATTTTTCATACACTCAATTGGCCTGGCAACCAGTTGTTCGTATCTAATTTCACAACATTGGTTTGTATTCATTTGCTCAAATTGATAGCGAATATTGTCAATTATTTTCTTATATAAAATTGCAATTGACTTAACCTGTGGCTCAATCCATTTCCCTTTTAGTATATTTTGAGTGCCTACAATATTCCACATGTGAATTGATGATGGAATTACCTCATAAGGATCACGATATATATGAATAAATTTGGCATCGGGATAATGCTTTTTGAGCAAACCAATACGTAGTGAATGAAATGGATTTTTAAGTAAAACGCGTTTGTTTGAGCTCAAAATGAGTTTTTTAATGAATGTGTTTAATCCGATCACAAACGAATTTGAGTCTTCAGGAATAAAGCTTTTACAATCATCAAGAAAAAAATGATCACTTTGCTGAAAAATCAGCCTTTCAAGTGGAGTTTTATCAATTATTTTTAAAAGTGCATATTCATCTTCCTGAGGTTCATCAATTCCCATTTTCACATTATCCATGGGGCGTTTATCGTCTAAAAACTTAGACATTACAGGAGTATAATATTTTTTAGAAACAAGAAAATGATCGGGATTTGCAACCTGAAAAACTGTTGGGGTACAAAACTGCCTGTCTAAAGAAAAAAGTTGATGCAAATAGGTTGTTCCCGTACGCCAATTCCCAATAATAAAAAGGGGAGGTTCAAATATGAACTCTGCACTTAATTCTGATCGGTATTTTTTGTTTTGAACTCTTGAAAAAATTGCAGACCAAATGCCGGCGTTTAATAAAAACATGACCCTGAAAATATATTTTACTGAAAACCCTTTATTGCGGGATATCATTGCCAATAATCGACTGGCTTTAATACCTGCTAATAAATATGAATTTTGCATGTTTAAAATATTTTCAGGAAGAAATTCCTCATTTTTATACTAATTTTTCAGTAGCATTTTCTTTTATTAAGAAATCAACAATAGTCTTAACTGAATAAAGTATTTCCTGCTTAGGTATTTCATCATTAATTCTAATACCATAAGAAAGCTGCAACGCAACTACAATTTCAATTCCGTCAATTGAATCCAGTTCCATGGCATTTTCTTTACTAAATAGTGGGAATTCTATATCGACTTCTTCAGCGGTGATATGCGTTATATTGAGTTTTTCAATTAGAAGTTCTGCTACTTCCCTTTCCAATTCAGCACGATTTCTTTGCGTCATAGTAATTATAGATATTTGTATTAAATATTAAACGTAGGGTATAATTTTTATGAATAAACTTTTTCAGGTCTTTGAAAAATATTTTCTCAGCATCACCTTGTTTTCTAATCAGTTCGCTAAGCTCTTTTATTTTATCAGGTCCCAAGTCTCTTGTTTTACCAATTTTGGCCGCAAAATATGAAATATTTCGCCAATCATCACCGATGTTCATAATTCTTTCTGACATCTCGTTGAGTGTTGGATTATTCATAATTTCTGCTGCCTGTTTTAAAAACGTAGCATACATAAACCTAAAACCTGCCCCCCCTGTACCCTGATCTTCGAGTAAAACATTAATCTTCATAATTTCGTGTGACAGATGTTCGATATCACGCGTTTTTTGCGGCCAAGAGTTTATTTTGCTGGCAAAGCGGTAAATACCTTTAACCCCAATAAATGGGACTGGAAGACTTAACATATTTCGGCATGCTTTTCTGATTCCATTTATAATTGGTTTTTTTAAATCGGGATCAAGCGTTACACTTGCCGGATAATACATATATCCCCTGGGCGCCATATATCCACCTGCCCATCTGGCTTTTACAAGTAAATCGGAACTAATCGAGGAAATTCTTGGGTGATAACTGTCGCTGACAATGTAATTGTCACCTTCTTTACTCACAATATTTATAAAGTGAACGTTATTGTGAACACGAATCCATTCAGGTAAGTAATCCATGTAAAAAATCAACCTGAGCCCCAACCACAATGCCGTTATCCAAAAGCGAGTCAAGGGTTTTCATACCCTTCTCCGGCTGTTTAAACTTATAACTTTTAAAATCAATCTTTAATGACTTTGACAGTTTTTCTCTGATTTCTCCCGGACGGCTACGTAAAACAAATGTTGGGAAGGAAAAATTTTTGGATTCAAAATATCCGAAAAATATTCCATTGCCAATACCAAACGCCATGGGTTCAGTAATTTTTAACCCGGCGTTATTTAATAAGCCCACAAGCGTACCGGTTTCGCAGTGAGCTGCCATATTGTGTTTAAATTCAGTTTGTATTTCCATTATTGTTTCTGACTTATTTTTGTAATGTGAAAATATTTATTGTCAGTTGGAAGTTGTTCAATCATAATCTTTTCCGAATTTTCGTCATTTATTTCAAAACTTTGAAACAGATTTGAGATTGGGATATTAAAAATATCGGCAAGCAATTGAAGTTTAACAACATTTAGTTGATTAAAATATTCAAGTTTAAATATTCTGCGTAATTTCCTTGAACTGATTCCCAATCTTGCTGCCAAATCTTTAGGCCCCATTTCAAGCAAAGTCATATAATAAAACACGGGGCTTATTTCGTTGTTTATCATTTGCTTCCGCAGACTTTCTTCCAATTTCTTTCGCTTAAAGTAAAAGTCGTCGAGATAGTTGGCTGATAATTGAGAACCACTAATAATCGGACCGTATGATTTATCATTTTTCTCGACATAATAAACTGATTTCTGAGGTTCAAATTCAACGTATAAATCTTTTTCTTTCACGATCGTACTTTTTATTGTATTCAGTTATTTAGCTTTTTTTAGGTAACACATGAACAGTGCTTTTAATAAGCATTGTTCCGAATTCTCTATTTTCGGATACATTTTAAAAGGGTATGACTAATGCCAATGTTTTCATACTCTTTTTTAACCTTCATACCTGCCTTATCAATAAGCTTCAACATATCATCACGATGATACATCTGGCTACAACCATTTGCCATACAGGTAAAATACAAACTGGTGGCGTGCAGGCTGTATGTTGATGCTTCGAATTTCTGATTATCCCAATAGGTTTCCAGAATATATAAAACACCATTCTCACTCAGTGCTTCCTTTGCACGTTCTATTAGTTTTACAATGTCTTCCTGTGAAAAACAATCCAAAAACTGACTCATCCAAATAAAATCCTGTCCTTTTGGGAAAGGAATTGAATGGTCTAATAAATTTATAGGATACCCGTTAATACGATTTTCAAATCCATTCTCTTTAATATTTTTCGCTGCCAATTCCAACTGACCTGGCAAATCGAGAATTGTAATGTTAACATTTTCGTTAAACTCAGCAGCTTTAATGGAGAATTTTCCTGTATTACCTCCCACATCCATTCCTTTTAAAGGATTATCCTCGAAAATTAAGGGTAGCACTTCGGGAAATGCAATATCAGAATAATAATGATCAAAATTAAACCAGCTTTCCTTTGCCTTGGGGGGAAGCTGACTTAATCCTTCGTAAATTGTATCCCATTGGCCAAATTCCTTTAACCCTTCAGGTTTTCCATTTTTTATTGATTCCTCAAGTTTAAAAAATCCTTTATAATTTACATCCTGGGTAAAATCCATATTTACCTTCGTAAGTTTATCGTTTATTAAAAACCAACCCGTTTTACTTATAAATATTTTACTCTCTTTTATGTATAATACTTCAAGGCTTAATCCCGCTTCTACCAAAACTTTGATGCCGTAAACGCTTAAATTTAAATCTTTTGCTATGTTTTCAATGGTAGTACCTGTTCGCTGGTTATTTTGAATATTTTTTAAAATCCCAAGGTTTCTCAGCGATATTGCTGCCTGAAACATTATTGGAGCAAAAGCTATTTTTTGTGCATCAAATTTTGCTTGCAAGGCAGTTTTTTATCAGTACCAAAACTGTAGGACATAAGTTAGTGTTTTATATTTTATGGAAAATTAGGTCTGTTAATAATTGGCAATACTTAAAGTTTTATTTCAGATTTTTGATTTTTGAGAAATATTGTTTGCTAAAAAAAGCGAAGAATGATTCAGTATATCCTTTCATTCTGAAGTAGCAGTTTATTATATTTAATGGTAATAATAATCAAATGATTGGTCAGTACAGTAATAAAATATTCTTTCAATTTCTGGTTATCAGCACTATAACCAATTGCAGATAACTTAGTTATACATTTTTATCTTATTCCTGCCAACCGAAAATTATTAATTGAAAATAAATCAATCCACAACTTTAAATTTAGCAATTGAAAACTATCTTTGGTTTTAAGCAAATGCTATGATGAGTAAAAAAAACTATTTGACATTTTCTCCTGAACTTGACTTTTTGGGATTAGATCACATTATTGTTGGATCGGGCATAGGTGGATTAACAGCAGCAACCTGGCTGGCAAAAGCAGGGAAAAAAGTTGCTGTTTTTGAATACCACAATAAACCAGGCGGTTTTACTCATAGTTTTAAAAGAGGGCAAAACTTTAAATGGGATGTTGGCGTTCATTATGTGGGAAATGTTTCTAAAGAAGGTTCACTCAGAAAACTATTCGATTTTCTTTCCAATTACAAACTGGACTGGGAATATATGGGAGAAGTATATGATGTAGTACATATCAAAGAAAAAGTATATGAGTTTAAAGCGGGCAAAGAGTCTTTTAGAAAACAAATTACATCTTATTTCCCGGAGGAAGAATTGGCCATTAATAACTACCTGAAACTAATCGATAAAGCAAACAAAATGGGTAATGCGTTTTTCTTCGAAAAAGCATTCTCTCCTATTTTAAGCCATTCTATAGGTAGGATTATTCGAAAATTATATGCCCGCTATTCACAAATGACAACACTGGAAGTATTGAACAAACTCACCGGCAATAAACGATTGATTTCGGTATTATGTGCTCAGTGCGGAAATTACGGACTTTCGCCAAAATACAGCAGTTTTGCAGCACATGCGCTAATAGTAGGCCATTTTATGGAAGGCGGTTATTATCCAATAGGTGGAGCAGAACAAATTGCAAACAGTATATTGGAAACTATTAACAAGTTTGGTGGTAAAATTTACATTAATGCTGAAGTAGATGAGATTATCACTGAGAAAAATCGGGTTAAAGGGATTAGAATTAAAGACAAATTTATTGCCTGTAACAGTGTTATAAGTAATGTTGGTGTTAATAATACTTTTAATCACTTGCTTTCAGAAAAATCAAAACTTCAATGCCGTATTAATTTTCAACAGGTTAAGCCATCAATTGGCCACATGTGTTTATATGCAGGTCTTGACAAATCGGATATTGAATTAAAATTACCAAAACACAATATCTGGCGTTTTGATAACGATGATTTTGACAATATAATTGATGAAATTTCGCTTAAAAATATAGCAAAGAATTTTGCCTATATCTCTTTCCCTTCGGCTAAAGACCCGGCATGGGCAGCTAAACATCCCGGAAAAGCTACCATACAAGCAGTATCGGTTGCCCATTATGACTGGTTCTCGGAATATACTGAGCAATCATGCATGAAACGCGATAAATCATATATGAGTATAAAACAAGAATTTCAAAACTCAATGCTGATGCAACTCTACATATTGTTTCCACAAATAAAAGGTCATGTTATAGTTACAGAAGTATCAACTCCATTATCAACAAAACATTTTTTGAAATACCAAAATGGCGAAATATATGGATTAGCCCATACGCCAGAGCGATTTAAACTTCCTTTTCTGCGTCCTGAAACAAAAATTAAGGGACTGCGCTTAGTCGGACAAGACATTACTCTTGTTGGTGTTGCAGGTGCAATGCTTTCCGGAATGATATGTGTTATACCCATGCTGAAATGGAGGGTTTGGAAACTATTTAGAGAAATGGCGCTAAAAGACAAGATGACAAATAAATAAACTGATTTCGCCCAAATTATATGTTAATCATCTCGCAAATAATATTGTCAATATTTGCAAAAATAATCTTTCAGATAGAAAATTTCCCTAATTTTATCCTTACTTAAATTCATGAGTTTTGTTTATAAATACTTGTTTTTCATAATGTTAAACTAATAGAATTCATATTTTTTATCAAATATTTCAGCAACTATTTTAAACTATTCCACTTATATTTAAGCGATTAAGAATCAAACTCATATTAATATAAAACATAAACAGTTTGAGAACAATATTTGCAATATTACTGATCACGACCTTTTTCGCTGCAATTCTCAATAAATCAATAGCGGAAAAAAACCAGCAAAACAAAAAGCTGCGAGTGATTATGACCACAGACTTTCCTCCAATCGGGGTTGTAAAAGATGGCGATGTTCCAAACACTATGAAAAGTGATCCCGATGATATTCAGTTTGGATTGGTGTATGGGGAGGTCCGCGGGAAATTGCACAGGCAATTTGGAATGTGCAGCATACAAGAAGTGAAGAGGAGCTGAAGGTATTTATCAGCAAACTTCGAATCTTTCTGATTGCTTGTCAGGATGCTTCACATGAGTGGCTGATGAATGAATTTCCTGATTTGTTTATTATCGAATCGAAAAAGACTTACCTCGGAATGTTTGGTGGAATTGATCCAATCTCTGACCTCGCCTGGGTGAACGAAAATATTCGCTTTAATCACGGACCACTTTGCGAAGTGTATCCACCTGAAGGGATGGGATGCACTGGAGTTTGCGAAGGTGATTCACCGGCTTTTCTTTATCTTGTTAGTGCAAACCGAGGAATAAACAACCCCGAAGATCCTACTCAGCCCAGCTGGGGAGGACAGTACGTTCGAAAGGGAACTACAAATCATTATGTCGATGGACCTGGTGCATCAACTATTTCCAGGTGGCGCCCACAATTTCAGGCTGAGTTTAAAGAACGCGCAAACTGGATATCACCGATGAAATGAACTTAATAAATATAAATCACAGGCATGAAAACTAATCTTTATCTTACTCTTTTTTCTCTGATTCTTTCCTTTATCTCAATACCTGCTGAAGGAGCACCACTGAAACCACGACTGGTTGTATTAACCGATATTTCTTCGTGGGAACCGGATGACCATGAATCACTGATTCGGCTATTGGTTCACGCTGACCTGTTTGAAATTGAGGGAATTATAGTCACAACCGGTTGGAGTATGGACAATGTGAATCAACATAAACAATTTAAAGATATTGCAACAGGAGTGATCGATGCTTATGAAAAGATTTGCCCAATCTTCTTAAACGCTCTGAACAATACGGATTTAAACATGATAATGATCGGCAGGAAATCGGGTACTGGCCAAGTGCTCAATATTTACGAAACCGCACCATGTTTGGCAGTATGCGTATGGGAATGAGTTTCGTTGGCCCGGAAAACAATTCAGATGGAAGTGATCTCATTATAAAACTGGCTGACGAAAATGATGACCGGCCAATTTGGGTTACCTTTTGGGGTGGTGGAAATACTCTTGCCCAGGCAATCTGGAAGGTACAACAAACAAGAAATGAAGCTGAACTAAAAACTTTCCTGCAAAAAATCCGTGCTTACGCAATAACTGATCAGGACAGACCACAAAAGTCCGGTTTCGAAACCAGTTCTCATGCGTGGATGCGCCGTGAATTTTCTGATGACCTTATTTTTATCTGGGATGAATGTGCATGGAAATTTCAGAATAGTGCAGGAAAAAATAATTGGGACGAATATGCAACTCAAATACAGAACCACGGGAATCTTGGAAATGATTATCCAAAATACGTTTGGGGTGTTGAAGGTGACACACCTCTTTTTACATATCATGCCAAACGGACTTAACAATCCTGATATACCAACCCAGGCTGGCTGGGGTGGATATGCTGAACGGGGGTTGGGAGAGGACAAAAACGGCTATTCATTTGTAAACTTTACGGGAGATGCTTATAACATTTGCAGGAAATTCGAGGATCACTTTTATGATGCCACATTTAACAATTTTGCAGCCCGTATGGACTGGGCAAAAGATGGAAAAGGGAATAGAAATCCAATTGTTGTAATTGATGGTGTTGATGGAATTAACTTCATTACCAAAACACCTCAACCCGGCGCTACTATTATTCTTGATGCATCAGCCAGCTCTGATCCTGACAAAAATTCTCTGACGTACAATTGGTGGATTCAACCTGAAGCGGGTACTTTTTCCCAAACAGTAACCATATTAAATAGCAATACAGGTAAAGCAACAATAAAGGTTCCTTCAAATTCTTGGGGAAAAGTTTTCATATAATTTGCGGGTTACTGACAATGGAACGCCAAAACTTACCAGCTACAGTAGAATAATTTTTTGAACCCCGTTAGGCCAGCGATTATTCACGGAAACAGCGATAAAGTTTATAAAGATATTATCCAACCGTGGACAACTCCAGATTTTATTACACTTCATACTGCCGATGTTGGTGATATGAATTATGACTATATCAATTTTGAACTGACCAAACAATAAATTATAACACTGAAGAACTGAATGAACAAACTTTCAGAAAAACCCAATACTCAAAATTACAATTTGGTTGAATATGGATTTGAGATATTACTTTGGTAAGTGACAAATATTTCGGAGGAAATATCCTGCTCTTTACCACCAGCCATTTGGCATGTTTACAATATCGTCTTCTTCTTCGGGAGAGAAATCAGCCGGTCCATAAAATACACTGCTACCATAAGTGGTTAAAAACAACATGCCCTGATTGTTTATATCAACAATTGCCTTCTGGCCCCACTTGAATCGGTAACCCCCAATCCTTGTCCATGAATCACCATTGTTTTCGCTGCGGTAAGCTGCATTTTGAAAGGTATTAAAATATACCTTTTCCGGTTGAGCAGGATCCAAACCTGCTGAATTAACTCTGATTCGTTCATCAAAAACCTGTTTCCATGTTTTTCCTCCATCAGAGGTTTTGATTAATCCTCCAAATTTATCATTACCATTCACTGTTTTTGGCCAGCAACACACGTACATTATTTCGGGGTTTTCAGGATTAATTAGCAGATCATGCGGGCCATTTACTCCTTCCGGAAGTTTGAGTTTCTCCCATGTTTCAGCTTTGTCGTCACTAAAATATATGGAACCATCCACAACATTATTTGATTTTTCTCCACGTGCAAATAATACAAAGAGACGGCCGTGAGCGTTTTGCCGCAGTTCCCAGGCAAACAGGTTATCTCCCAATCCTTTGTTTACCGCGTTCCAGTTTTTACCCCCGTCAGTTGATTTGTAAACACCTTTATCGAATACGCAAACATAAAGTACCCTGGAATCTGCAGGGGATAACGGATCGACATAAATATTTGTGCAGATGGCATTTTCAGGAATACCGGAATTGCTTTTTTGCCAGGTTAACCCACCGTCAAATGAAATGGCAACCCCACCTTCAAACCTTTCAAATCCAGGTCCGCCAAACATTTTCGTACGTGGCAGGTCGTGCGCATTTGCCCACACCGACCAGACTTTGCCTTTTACCTCAGGATCAAATGTCAGATCATAACAGGTATTTGTCCAGTTCCCTGGGATATTGGTGATTGAATGAAACCAGCTTTTGCCGCCATTAAATGTGTGGAACAGACCCATATCAGTATAACAAATGAAGTAATGGTTTTTATCAAAGGGATCGAAATGAACACCATAACAGGTTGTCACATTCAGACCGGTATTTGAGTACGAGCCATCCGGATTATTATGACTGTAAACCTGTTCCCAGGTTTTGCCGCCATCGGTAGTTTTATATCCACGGCCATTGTCACCTGCGTAACAAACATCAGGATTTCCGGGAGCAACACCCAGGTCGATAGGAGATCCACCCCACCCAGGATCAAAACTTTTCTCCATCCAAGAACCACTGAAATTGTTCGAAATATATCCACTTTGCGAAGAAGAAAGCAGTACAGGATTCCAGTTTTCTCCCCCGTTTTCTGTTTTATAAATCGAATAGATTTCCTCTGTTTTGCCATCTTTCTGAGTAACCGGATTAATAGTAGAGATATATGCCACTTCAGGTTTTGAACTGCATACAGCCAGCCCCTGTCTGAAAATAGGTACTTTCCCCACGGCTATACCTTCAAACAGACCCTCGTTAATCTGTTTCCAGTTTTTACCATAATCGCTACTAACATACATTCCCCCGTTATCTTCTTTATTTTCCCGCCCGAACCGGGATTGTATATAAATCAGACTTCCTGACTTTCCGGTTCCGCCTTCTACAACAATAAGTGATTTCACGGGAA
Organism: Draconibacterium sp.; assembly: GCA_016705335.1. GTDB lineage: Bacteria > Bacteroidota > Bacteroidia > Bacteroidales > Prolixibacteraceae > Draconibacterium. Next base: position 36,399 of record JADIYN010000002.1, read on the forward strand.
GTGGCAGCACAACAATTTCCCCTGTTAACAGATTGACCTGTTGGCAGGAACTTTCGGTAAATACAATCACCTGACCAGATGAATTATCAGGAAATATTGCCTTTACGTTTTTCCCGTTTAAATCACCAATTACCTTCCAGCTCACACCACGATCATCTGTCATAACTAATCTGGCCATATTATCTTTATTGCCATTAATTCCACTTGCCATGTAATCAACAAGTGGCGCTAATCCTAAAAATATTCGCTTGTTGTTTTCCTCATCAACTTTTACTTTTTGAATGGTTCCATCCAGTGCACCCGGAATAATTTCAGATGGGAGAAGACTTGTACTTTGCAGGAATTCGACATTCTTTGATTTGCTAACATCAGGGAAAATGATTTTCCACTTTTCACCCCTATCTTCCGATCTGAGCAGTAAACTAACTCCTGAACCCCTGTCATCGCTGTGCAGAAAACCCTTTGTAGCAATATAAACTATGTTCGAATCAACTGGATCAAATTCAAAATCTTCAGGAACATTGTACAAATTTTTCCAATTCCAGCTCAACCCGCCATCATGTGAAACATAAGCAGCTGTCATGTCACAATGCGTCATCACAAAGTTTTCATCAAACGGACTAACTGTGGGTTTTAAAACACCCCACCCCGCCCGGACCAATTATCTGCCATTTTTTATCGGGTATAATATCTGATTTTTCTCCTTCTGTTTTTGCCTGACTGTTACATCCGGAAAAAACCAGCATTATACCAATTAAAAAAAATGGTTTGCTTATAAATGTTGTTTGCTCTCATTGCGGTAATTTATGTAGTTAATAGTTATTAAGTTTTGATTAATTCTGTTTTTATAAAAAGCTAATTTCTTATTTTAACTTATCAATTTATTATTTAAAATAACGAAATGTAAGTTATTGGCAAATTTATGAAATTTAATGAAGTGTGAAGTATGAATTCTTGATAACTTTCGTAAATTTGCTTCCGTCTTTGCTTTTTTCTGCAACATTAGTATTATTCACAAAAACCGGGTTATAATAGTTAAGGATATGAAAAGATCATCAGCTGTTTTTTATACGTTTACAGGGTTCTTACTACTTGCTTTTGTTTCGCAAAATTCTGTTTATGCAAATCAGGTTCCGGGTAAATTAAAACCTTACCGCATCCTCGTAATTATTGGCGATCAATGGCAGGATCCCGCAAGTTACATGGTAGAAACACCAAAGACCACAGGTGAATATTCAGGATACGATGCTACGCCTGAAGTAAATGGTGATTGCGATTTTCATCACCTCACCATTTTATTAAAAACCTGGGGAATTCCGTTTGATGTTGTTCGACTGGATCAACAATATCTCGACAGATATATGTTTTTAGATATAAACAGCAAACCTAAATACGGGACAATTATTTGGGATGTTAATCAGTCAGACAAACTGCTTCAGCCTGACTATTCGATCATTTCAGAAATGGTAAACGATTATGGGATTGGACTGATCGCACTGTCAGACCGAATTAAACAGCCCGAAATTCAGAAAATACTGGGATTAAAATACATTGGCAGCTGGGAAAGCAATTCATTATTAAATGTAAAAGGCAGGCATTTTATTACAGATGGACTTGTTTCTCCGTTTAAAGCTGACAGTGGCCTGGTTGCCCACATGCAGCGCCAGCAGGTTGAAGTTCTGGACGGAACCCAAACAATTGTGGAACAGGGTAATCTCCCTCAGGTAACTTTGAAAGAATATCCATCAGGAAGCCATGTTGTGTGGATTGGAAATGACCATAATTATCTTTTCTATTTCCAGGGGATGCGCACAGTATTGCGCCGTGCCATTTCATGGACCCTTGGTTATAGTTTGTACAAAACCTGGGACAATGACCTGATTATGATCATGGACGATCCGGGAGGAGTTCAAAGCAGCTGGCTGGAACACTGGCATTATCCGCAATTAACAGAAGATTTTATTGAAAAATACCTTATTAAACCACTTCAGGATCATAATGCAGTACTCAATATCAATTTTGTGGCTGGTTTTGTAAACGAAGGCAAACAACAGCTTGAACCCACCTGGAATGAAGTTTACACAGATAAGTTTGGGGTGAAACAGGATTATCCTTCTGCTAAACGTGGTTATGATAAAGGTGTCAAATCAGGTGTTTTCGAAGTCATGTGTCATGGCCTGACTCATATGCAGCCCGATCTGGTATCGGATCCGACCTGGTATGGAACATCGCTCGACAGGGAAAAAGCAGAAGTTGGCTGGTACAGGGAATTTGGTGATACCCGGAGAAAAAAGGAAATTACCCCGGCGGAACAACTCTGGCGGATGTATACAGCAAAAGCATGGATAACAGAGCAATTTGGTGTTGAACCACTTGAATTTTGCCCCGGTGGCCTGGGGACTTCTGTCTCCTACTTTAACAATACACCCAAACTGGCCGGCCAGGCAGGTTTTGGCTGGTGCGGATGGGAGACAGGATATTTAGGCAAAGATATGGTCATTATCGGCTGGAAATTCTTTGGAACCTCAGACTCACCTTTACTGGTTGAAGCACCTCCTGATGCGCACGATTTTGGAATTTCGAGAGAACCGGAAACATTTGCCACAGTTTTTGATAAATATCCAAACGGGCGATTTATGAGTATAAATGAATACATCGGATACCTCCATGCAAATAATTCGGGTAGCTGGAATGACGGGCAAAACAAACTAACCATAAGTGTTGGCTACGATCCGCATTACTGCAGGCATTTCGAAACCCATGAGTCAAACTGGAATCTTGAAGTTGCCGACTGGCTTACCAAAGAAATGGGAAATATTACCTCAGTCGCAATTGACGGAAAAGAACAGGGAAAATCAGCCGGAAGGATTGTTGTAGCAAAAGGAACCGGAATACATAAAATTGACATAATATTTTAATCAATCATCATGAATTTAATTAACCTAATTTCAGGAAAAATGAAAATAATGCAAATTTTTATCACCTTAATTCTACTTGTTTTATCTGTTACTAATGGTTCGGCACAATACCGCCCGGCCTTGTTTTTCAGGGAAGACTGGAAAGAGACACCGGCAGCCACACCCGTAACACAGGATCATGTCAGCAATGAAAATCTTTTATTGAATCTGTACGGTGCAGGTGCTGACAGCATTAAAAAAAGTCATCACCCCAATCCTGTCGATGATCCTTATTATATATGGTCGGGGTTGTGCCCTGACAACTGGGCAGTGACACTAAAAAGCAAAAAATCGTATGTTGACTTAAGTGAATTTTCAAAAATAAAGTGGCGTTCAAAACAGTCTGGATTCCGATGCCTGCATGTTATCATAAAACTTGCTGACGGAACATGGCTTGTAAGCGATCAAAGTGACGACAAATCAAAAGACTGGCGCATTCCATGAATTTAATATCTCCGACCTCAGATGGTATAAACTTGATATTAATTCTGTAATTGAAGGCGAAGAAGTGAGTAATCCTGATCTTTCCAAAGTTGATGAAATCGGGTTTACTGATTTGATGAAGGGCGGTCAAAGTATTGCCTGTTCGCGACTTGACTGGATTGAAGTATATGGAAAATCAATTCCCAGATAAAACTGTTCAGCAATAAAAAAACAAGGTAATATTCAACACTAAAAAATTATGAAACGCAGAAGTTTTTTCCATTTGGCAACTTCAGGAGTAGCAGGACTGGCGCTTGCTTCAACGTCGTGCACAACAAATCAATCAAAAACAGAAGCATCATCATCAGATGTAATTCCATCAGAAGTTCCGGATTACAGGAAAACGATAAAACCGACTTTTAACACCGATAAAGCAAAAAATGCAGGAGACAAGGTGATTCTTGCACTCATTGGAGCAGGAAATTATGGTACCATTTTGATTCTGGAAGCTGCAAACAGTGGCGAAAATATCCTAATCAAATACATTTGCGATGTAGATGATACCCGCGGTGGACGCGCAATTTCGGAAATCGAAAAAATCCAGGGATTCAGGCCAATATCAGTAAGAGACATGCAAAAGGTGTTTGATGACAAAGAAGTTGACGGAGTTTTTATTGCCACTCCTGAACATTGGCACGCCCTGGCAACTATTCGCGCATGCCAGGCAGGAAAAGATGTTTATGTTGAAAAACAGTTTCACATTCTATATTCGAAGGCCAGCAAATGATTAAAGCGGCTATGAAATACGAACGGATTGTGCAATGCGGGCTGCAAAACAGAAGTGCAGATTATGCCCTTACAGCCAGGGATTATATTAAAAATGGCGATCTCGGCGAAATTGTTGCAGTTCATGTTAAAGAACTTGGTGAAGGACCGATTCCGTTTTTTGAAAAGGAAGATTCGGCCACTCCCGATACAATTGACTGGGATTTGTGGCTCGGACCAACAAAAAAAGTTCCTTACAATTTATCTCGAAACAAATCATGGTTATATTACTGGGATTATTCAGGCGGGCCGGTTACTTCCGGTGGTTCCATTCATCAGCTGGACCTTGCCCGGTTGGTTCTTGACAATCCTGACTTTCCCAAATCTGCTTATTGTGCAGGAGGCAGGTATCTGTATAATGACAAGCGTGAAATTCCTGATTATCAAATGACAACTTTTGATTACGGCAAATATGTGTTAACCTTGGAAACTGGAGAATTTACACCCTATATGCAAAAATCAGGGCCAGAAGTTCGTTTCGGAAATATTTATCCGAAATGGATGCAAAACTCAACCCGTATTGAAATTCTGGGAACAAAAAAAATGATGTATGTCGGTCGCATGGGTGGCGGCTGGCAGGCTTTTGATATGGATGAAAAAATTGTTGCGCAAGACAAAGGAATCTTCCCGCTAAAAGCCCACATACTGAATTTCATAGACTGCATCCGCACAAGGAAACAGCCAAACGGCAATATCGTTGAAGGTCATCACAGTTCGGTAATGATCCATCTTGCCAACCTTTCATATCGTGCAGGTAACAAACAACTGTTATTTTCACCTGAATATGAAACCATACTGAACGACGAAAAAGCTGTGGCTATGGACCAGCTTCAATACAGAAAAGGTTACGAAATCAATAACGAAGTTTAAATTGTATTTATATGTTTTTAAAATCCAGGAATAAAAAACTCCTGACAATCCTGTCATTAAGTGTAGTAGTTATCGGTGGTTTTGTATTTTTTGCCTTTGCAAGAACATGGAACAAAACAGATATTGAATTCGATATTCACATTAACGAAAAGCTCATTAAAGAATCCACGTTTGGTGAATCGCCTACATTTGCCGTGTGGCTTGAAGATCCCGAATCGAAGCTGACGCAAACAGTTTTTGTAACCAACCGGGCCGGAAAGGGCGACTGGGAAGGAAAAGCTGCGGTTCCGGTTGCACTTCCGAAATGGTTTCAGGTGAATGAAAAGGAGAAATTAGCAGAAAAAAAACTGGGAAACGAAATACCCCGTGAGATTACTATTTCCGGAGCAACCCCAAAACCGGGATATTTCAGCACACGGGTTAGGGTAAATCCGGGAAGCAAATGGATATGCTGGATTGAAGTAAACCTTGCCGGCGATTTCAACGACACCTATAAAGAATACGACATCGAGAATAAAACTTCCTGACGATTACAAAACCGGACAACCTGCTTTGCTTTACCGTGCCGAAATAGAAGCACTACTCAATAATGAAGTAAAACCTGAAATTATGGGTATGTGTTTTATTGATTCAAATCAAAACGTTCTGGTTCAACCGCTTGAAGGAATTACCACAGCAACAGATATTTTTGATCAGATGAATATAAAAGTAGTTAATCCCAAACCAAAGATTATGGAATGGTAGCCTACAAAAGGAATTCTATAATATTGAAGTTAACAGGACTGACCCTGGAACAAAGAGTTTTTCAATTGTCTTTCCAGATTTTCAAAACGAATTAAAATCCCTTTTAATTCATGCTGTTTTCTTTAAAGAATGTGATGTAATCTTTTAATTTCTCCAGATAGCCTTCCATGTCCAGCATTTGTTCGTCGTAAATTAAAAAACTCATGTCAGGTTGGCGATTGGCAAAATGACGCGCACGATCCTGTTGCCAGAAATACTGTTTTTCATTTGATGAATATCCTTTTGGCAGCCTCGTTTTTTCATAGGTTGCAACCAAGTTGTTAAATACAGTTTCCCTGTTCTGAAGTCTGTTTTCAACAATTTTTTGTGCTTTTAATAAATATTCAAGCGAAACATTGTAATCGATAAATCGGTTTGCATGCGCATCTTTTATTGCATATTCCAAATCCGACATGTCTATGTAAGTCTGACATGTGTGTTTGATGAGTTCTGCGGAAGTCTGGTACAGTTCAAAATCATATTCATTTTTAACACCTGAGTTTTTATTCTTATCAATAATCTCAAGAGCTTTATTTATTTTGACAAGCATATCCTGTGATTCAGCTACTTTTTCTTTGTATTCCGTATTCCAGAAAGGGTCAAATTCAAGTGCATCACCCCTGGGCAGATCAGGTAACCTCGTTTTTCCAATCTCACCATAATGCCACACATTTCTTTCCATGGTTCCGGCATAATAATATGCACCTTCGTTTAACAATTCAAAAAGCTCATTCATCTGAATGGCAGACTGCCCATAATATGTTTGAAAAAACGATTCCCTTGTTTCGTTGATTGAAGGATTGCTGCCATTCCATGCGCAGGCCGCCGCATTGACAAAGTGCAACATCCACATTTGATTGTGTAGGCCATCGTCATCCCACGAAGTGCAGATCATTCCATCGAAAGTTGCTGATTTGGCGGCAGAAGCCAAAAACTGGTACGACTTTTCAAGACTGCCGGGTCTTTTCTCGCGTTTATCACCTTTTTCGAAGTTGTAAGGTACCATCAGCGGAACTACTCCCGGGTTCGGATCGTAGGCAAAAACTTCAAATCCCAGTTTTCTTGCCTCTTTGGCAAATGATTTATCGGGTGTTTCATAGTCATAACTTTCGGTAAAAACCAATTCTTTTTCAGGAACAATTCCTTTTGCCGGAGAATCTCCCACAGTCCATCCCATCGGCGTTTCCCACGCCATTGTTTTACGCGATTTTGTTTCAAGGTATTTTGCTGCTTTGTTGACAAACAAAAGATACAAACCACTTTTACCAATTTCTTTTGCTTTAGCCTGACAATTCTCGCAAACTCCAAGTTCGTAAGTTTCATCAGAACCAATATGAATATATTCCGATCCGGGAGTTGCTTCAAGAGCATCTTTCCAAAGATCAAAAAGCAAATCGTAACTTCCTTCCTTTAACGGACAAAATTCCCAGTTCGATGCTTCAACTTCACGTAAAGACTTATATTGCGGCCATTTCAGAATAAAACTTACATGACCTAAACCCTGAACAAGCGGCACAATCTGAATGTGATATTGTTTGGCATACTTCGTAAAATCCTGCATTTCTTTCATAGTGAATGCACCGGGAGCTCCAATTTCAGGGTGACTGGGATAAGCAAATTTGTCTTCCCATTCCCAAACCAGCATATTTACCTTGTATTTTGAAAGGTCTTTGATAAAGGATTTTACATATTCCGCATTGTCCTGATGATGTTTTGTGTCATAATGTATTGCACGCTCAAGGATATCAGGCCAGTCGGTTATGGTAAGACCGGGAATTTTAAATCCCTCATTATCTTTTTGAATAAGCTGGAGTAGGGTTTGGGTTCCAAAAACAAACCATCTTCTCCGTTAGCTTTTACAATTATTTCTTTTTCATCTGAAATAATCTGATATCCCTGGTTGTTAACTGATTTTAATTTTTGATTACGGGTGAGCACTATTGCCGGAAGGTTTTCTTTTTTTCCAATTTTTGCATCGATATTCCATTCAAGTTTAAGGTCTTTTATCAACTCTTCTGCGGTAAATTTATCGGCAGAAGAAGGATTTTTGTCCAAAACAATGGTTAACTCATTTTTAAACCGAAAGCGGAACCACCCATTTTGACTTCCTTTGGATATGGAATCACATGTATTCCTATTGAAGATAAATCACTTGCATACAATAAACCTGTAAATAAATGTGCCGAAATAACCAATAGGTTTACAAAAAGCGTTAAAATGCTGAATCTTACTTTTGATATCATTGTTGAATAAATTTGATTAACCATTAAATGGTGTTTTATTTTTTAACCTTGTTACGTGTGCCGTAATTAACTTCCTGCACTGCTTTTAACTGGCGCTCACGATTTCCAGTCGTTAAATGAATATCGCTGTACTTTTCAAGAATTGGAGGATTTGGATTGGTCAGCATTTGATAAGTTTCTGGCCTGCGGGATTTTAGGTGCATGGCCTTTGAATTTTTTGTTCCGTTAATGGGTTCCCACCATTTACTTTCGTTGGTTGGTTCTTTCGAAAAATCAATTTCTGCAATAATTACTGCATCCTTTTTTCCAATTGCCTCAGCAACTACATTCCCATTGAAATCAATAATTCCGTTTCCATCGTCACCCAATACAACGGGAGCAATATAAACCCCGTTGTCTTTCGACCTTGTTATAAACATAGGAGCGGTTTCCAGACTTTTCCCGGGTTTGTTATCGGGCGCCATTGTTGGATTGAAAATAATATCAGCTCCATTTAAAGCATAAATGGTTGATATTTCAGGGTATGAAATCTCCCAACATGTAGCAACTGCAAAGTTTCCAAAGTCAGCTTTATATACTTCGTATTGATCACCTAAAGAAACCAGCCAGGTTTCCATGATTGGCAAAACTGTTTTACGGTGTTTCCCAATAATACTGCCTTGCCGGTCGAAGATTACCGCAGTATTGTAAATTGTGTCGCCAGCTGCTTCATAAATAGGAGCAATAATGTACATTTTATATTTTTTGGCAATTTCTGCAATCTGGTCGGTTAAAGGGCAGGGGATTGGAACAGACATTGAATTGAAAAGAATTTTCCCGGTTTCCGGATCTTTTTCATTTATGTAAAGTCCGTAAGCACCAATGTGTTGCATGTCTTCAGGGCCACAAACCAAATCGGCGCCTTTTTGACCTGCTTCATCAAACAAACCAAGTAATTTGTTTAAGTGAGCAACCATCTGTGGTTTTACCTTCGAAAAATCATAACTTTCCATAAACGGATCCTGAATTGGAGACCCGGATGCCTGAATAACAGCAATTTTGGCCGTTTTGCTATCTTTACCATCAAGCTGAAATGATACAAGGAGTAAAACCAGAATTATACCTGAAAAAGAAATTAAAACTTTCATGCTATTCATATTTGATATTCTTTAGTAACCTTACGAAAGTTAAACTATATATATTATATTGCATTAGGTTATTTTATATACCTATATTGGCAAATATAAATAAAAGATAACGAATCACAAAATCAGTTGCTTTTACCTCCCTTTCCTTATAAAATTATTCAGCCATCAGATAAACCGCGATAAGTGCAATTACAATTCCGGCAATAATTACAGGATTGGGAATAACTGCATACATTAATAACGACAAAACAACTGTAATGATTGGAGCAACGGCATTAGTCAGCGGCGCAACAATTATTACCTTCCATAACGAATGGCATAAACCAAAGGTAAGCGCCCCAACTGAGTTTAACACAGAGACAATTGCCGCGAGATACGGCCCTTTAAACCCGTAGTTGATTTCCTGCGTAAAGTCGGTCATAAAATAAGCAATTGGAATCAGCATAATTCCTGAAATTGCCATATAAAAGAAAATATTTTCCGCTTTCATATGGTCATTCGCCTTTTTCATAATAAAAGCCTGAATTCCCCAGGCAAGAAATACACCTATTGCCAAAATGAGCCACGCATATCCACTAACTGCATTGCTGTCAGGCTTTTGAAACGACATCATAACGATGGCTAAAAGCGCAAAAACAATTCCAACCCAATGCCTTTTTGTCGTCCTTTCTTTCAGGAACGCAACTGATAACAAAACAGTTACGGCAGGCGACAAAGAAATAATCGGAAAGACAAGGTATGCCGGACCACTTGCAAGTGCCTGAAATAAAATGATTTGTCCGCCGGCTCCGGTTAATCCGATTGTCATTCCATAAAATATTGATTTATAATCATACTCAAGTTTCCAGTGGATAATTGCCAACGCAGCAATAGCACAAGGAATCATTGTAAGCGCCCAAACTATATAAACCAAAGTTGGCGGAAAACCTGCATGGCCTGGCAATTCGATCATTGCACCCCAAACACCCCAGAAAACAGTAGTTGTCAGGGCATATAATAACCAGGATTTTTTACTCATAAATTTAATTTTTAGCGTTTATAAAGACACATGATTCAGCAAAACTTTGCCACAAACAGAATGTATTATCACATGACATAATCAATAAATCGTTATATTTAAGAATCGCAAATATAATTAACGAAAGAATTAATAGCGGTAATTTCTTAAATTACTTTCATTAAATTACTATATATTTGAACTATTATTTCATTATCTTATTATCATACTAAAATTAACTTATTTGTATTAAATAATTACAACAAAAATGAACCGTTTAATTTACATTCAGTTTATTGCTTTTTGCTTATTGTTGGTTTCGTGCAATTCAAAAACTAAACAGGTCACAAAATCATCAGATGCGGAAGATTTCCCCCGGGAACTTGTGGACTTTGTTCCAAACGAACTTAATCCGATATTTAGCGGAACAAATGGGGAAACCTGGGATCAGCATATTCGTGAACGTGGTTTTATTCTTTACGAAGACAGCCTATATAAGATGTGGTATTCAGGATACAAGGGAGGCGATAATGACCCAAAATCTATAGGTTATGCCACATCCACAGATGGAATCAACTGGACGAAATATCCGCAAAATCCTTTATTTTCTGAAAAATGGTCTGAAGATATGTTTGTGTTAAAAATGAATGGCATTTATTATATGTATGCCGAAGGAGAAAATTACAAAGACGCATTAGGAACAAACGATATTGCACATTTACTGACTTCATCAGATGGAATATACTGGCAGGAAAAAGGCAATCTGATTATTCTCGACACCAATGGTGATACAATTCCGGGGCCTTACGGTACGCCGGCAGTACTGGTTGAAGATGGCAAATGGTATCTGTTTTATGAAAGAAATGATGAAGCTATCTGGCTTGCTGAAAGTACAGCCGAACCAAAAATTTGGACAAATGTAACTGACGAAGCTGTACTAAAACCGGGTACTGAAACCTACGATGCCGGAGCAGTTGCAACGAATCAGGTAATCAAATACAAAGAAAAGTACTATATGTATTATCATGGTTCTTCCAATCCTGACTGGGATAAACCAAATTCAGAAGCAACATGGTCTTCAAATGTTGCCATGTCAACCGATATGATCCATTGGGTAAAATATTCAGGGAAGCCGGTTGTTGAGGGAGATCATTCAAGCCCAATTCTTGTACCTGACGGAGATAAATTCAGGTTATATACCATGCATGATCAGGCTTGGCTTTATCTTCCGAAGTAAAAAAACCTTTGTTGGTTTGAAATAATTTTTCAAATTGAAATGTTCAAAAAAAACTGAATACAAAACATTACAACAAAAATGAAACGAGTATATATTTTTACGGGAATCAGCATTGTAATCTTGCTTTTTTGCGGGTATGTTGCTAATTGCCAGCAGTCTGATTGCAAAGTTTTAATTCCGGCGCTATCGGGCAGTTATTCGGGCAAATGCAAAAAAGGCCTTGCAAACGGGAAAGGCATTGCCCAGGGAATTGACAAATATGAGGGACAGTTCTCCCGGGGACTTCCCCAGGGAAACGGAATTTACACATGGTCAAATGGCTCAATGTACAACGGAGAGTGGCTTGAAGGAAAACGCAACGGCAGTGGAAAAATGATTTATCACCTTTCAGATCACGATTCAATTGTATCAGGATTCTGGAAAAATGATAAATATGTTGGTTCAGAATTAATTGCTCCTTATACAATAAACAGGAACGTGGGAGTGGTAAGGTATAATATCAGAAAATTGAATGAAACAGTTAACAATGTGAGTTTTAAATTCTTAATTGGAGGTAGAGCAAATTCTGATATCGAAGGCTTATCCATCATATCCAGTTCCGGCGATCAGTATAACTCAGGTTTTACCCTCGGAATTCAAAGTTTTATGATTCCTGGATGTAAAAATCACTTATCGTACTTGGAATTCAATGCACACCTCTCAATCGAATGTAAGTTTTGAATTTACAATAAATGAACCCGGAAGATGGGAAGTAACCATCAATAACTAAAAAACCATGAATAAAAGAGAACGAACCCTGGCAGCAATAAATCATATTCAACCCGACAGGCCTCCAATTTATGTTTCGCTCACTCCCCAAATTGCAGAAGTACTTAGCGCAAAACTTTGTACAGTTTATGAAGAACCAATAGATGCGATGGAATCAGCCAGAATATCACATGGGATTACTAACCAAAATGGGTGTTGATATTGTTGCCATTGCCAACTGCACCACCGGCTGGTTTAACAATTACATTGCCCGACGGAAAATTAAAAAATGAATGGGGAATGATTATGCGAAACGTGGGTATTTACAGTGAATTTGTTGAATTTCCGCTTGCACATGCAACTACCAAACAAGACATTCTAAACTATACTTTTCCCCGACCCAAACGCTGCCGGAAGATACGATCTGGCGGCTCAGATGATGAAAACCTATTCAGGCAATTACGGTGTGATTGGAGATTGGAAACCATGTTCTTTGAAATGTCGTGGTACCTGACCGGAATGGAAAAATTCCTGATGGACTTAATGCTTGAGGAGGAATACCAGGCACAACTGATGGACACGATTATGAATTACATTATAGTTGCCGGGAAGAAATTAATTGAAATGGGTGTTGATATTTTGTGGTGCGGTGATGATTTTGGAAGTCAGCAGGGAATGATAATGGACCCCGAAACCTGGAGATCGGTATTTAAGCCACGCATTAAATATATGTTTGAAGAGTTCCGCAAAGTACGCCCCGACATTAAAATTGCCTGGCACAGTTGCGGTTCAATTTTGCCAATTATTCCCGATTTTATTGAAATTGGCCTTGATATTCTGAACCCGATTCAACCATTGGCACATGGAATGGAACCTTTATTTCTTAAAAACACCTACGGAAAAGACCTGACGTTTTTTGGAGGCATTGATGTACAACAATTATTGCCCTACGGAAATCCACAGACTATTCGCGATGAAGTGCGGCGGCGGATAGATATTTTAGGAAAAGGCGGCGGTTATATTGTTGCCCCCGCACATAATATTCAACCCGATACACCGATCGAAAATGTGATGGCATTTTTTGACGCAGTAATAAATCCAGGCTAAATATGAACCATTTACAAACCTGTCTTCATGTTTTTATTAAATAGTGCAGTTGGAAATTTTATTAAAATTGATGGCAAAAAATATTCATATTTTGCCGGCAATGACTATCTGGGACTTGCCAATCATCCTGATATAAAAAAGGCAGCAATAAAAGCCACAAAATTGTATGGCGTAAATTTTGCAGCTTCACGCCGCACAACAGGTACGTCAGTTATCCATCTTGAACTTGAGCAACAACTTGCAGCTTTTAAAAATAATGAGGAAGCTGTTGTTTTTGCCTCAGGTTATTTGGGAAACTGTATTTTGCTTGATGTTTTGCGTCCAAAATATTCGGCAGTTTATGTTGACCAACAGGCGCACTCAAGTATTATTGGCAGTATTCCACGAAATATCAAAACTGTTTATTTTTACGATCATAGCGATCCAATTCATCTGGAAACATTACTTGATCAAAATAAAGAAACCAATCCGCTGATTATAACAGATGGTATTTTTGCCCTAACCGGTGAGATTGCCCCATTGGATAAAATTTATGCATTGGTGAAAAAGTTTTCAGGAATTTTGGTTGTTGATGATGCACATTCAACAGGAATTCTTGGAAAAACAGGCAGAGGAACACCTGAATATTTTAATCTTCCGGATGACGAAAATATTTACCAGACTGAAACGATGAGCAAAGCGCTGGGCAGCTATGGCGGTTTCATTTCCGGAACTTCCGGATTAGTGGATTTAGTAAGGGAAAAATCGGCAACTTACCAGGCTTCTACTGCACTGCCACCCCCAATAATCGGAGCAAGTCTGGCTTCTCTGAAAATTGTAAATGACAACCCCGGATTGCGGATGCATGTACTCGAAAAATCAAAAATACTCCGAGATGCAATTGCAACATTGGGTTTCCATACCAACGGCGATGGCACACCAATAATTCCCATTCTGTTTTCAGATGCCGGAAAGGCAAAAAAACTTTCGGTTTTTCTTGAAAAGAAAAGGATTATTTCACCTTTCATAAATTACCCGGTTAAACTAGGGAAATCTATGATTAGGATTACTGTTTCGGTCAATCATACAAGCAGTCAAACTGAACAATTACTTGAAGTTTTGGACCAATGGAAGAAAAAATATGGAACTGATTAAAATTTCTGTAACGCCATCTCCGTCAGCATCACCAACAAGCGCATCGTGTCCACCCGGTATATTATCTCAAAACAACATTCAATAAATTAATTGTTACCACCAGGATTCCGGAATATTTTCAATCTTCCCAAATTCTTCCGCTGAGCCCTGGTCAGAGCCATAATAAACACTCAATCCATAAGTTGTAAGATACAATTTTCCGGGATTATGTGGGTCGGGAATTGGACATTGCCCCCATTTAAAGCGGTATCCCGGAATCCGGCTCCAGTTTTTGCCACTGTCAGAACTTCGGTAAGCAGCATTCTGAAAGGTAGTGATATAAATAATTTTGCTGTCCGTTGGATCGAAAGCTGCCGCTGATACACGTATTCTCTCATCGAAACACTGTACCCAGTTTTTACCCCCGTCTTTCGTTTCGTAAATACCGCCACAAACATCAGCGTCATTTTCATGTTTCGGCCAACAACTTAAATAAATGTGTTTTTCATCTTTTGGATCAACAAGAAAATCAGTCAACCCGGTTACTCCTTCCGGCAAAACTGCTTCATTCCAGTTTTCGGCCTTATCGTCACTGTAATACAATTTTGCATCAATACTTTTTTCACCCTGATAACCCCTAACGCAAAGAAGAAAAATTCTTTCGCCTGCAAAACGAATCTGCCAGCCGTAACGATTCTCTTTCAAACCATTATTTGCACTTACCCATGATTTTCCGCCATCAACAGATTTAAAAATTCCCTGATTAAATGTGCTCAGATAAAGAGTACGTGAATTTTCAGGACTTGATGGGTCGAGAAGGAGATCGGTTGCTATGCAGTTTTCGGGTAAGCCGTTTGTGTATTTTAACCAGTTTTTTCCTCCATCTTCAGAATATGCAACACCTCCCGAATAACCGCGAAACATTCCATCACCAAACTGCGATTTACGCGGGAGTGAATGTTTATTGGCCCAGGTTGACCACACCTTACCTTTAACGGCCGGATCGAAGGTAACATGATAACAGGTATTTACCCAATTGTCGGGTATGCCTGAGGATGATTGTTTCCATGAAATACCACCATCGTAGGAATGAAAAAGACCAATGTCGATATAAGAAACAATAAGATGATTTTTATCGAACGGATCAAAAATTACACCGTAGCAGCAGGTTAAATCGAGACCGGTAGTTGTAACCGAACCATCTGGATTATTTGTGCTGCATACCTGACTCCAGGTTTTTCCGCCATTTGAAGTTTTAAACATCTGCCCGAAATCGGTGGCGTAACAAATATCAGGATTTGTTGGAGCAACACCGAGCGTGAGCACATCACCACCCCAGCCCGGTCCGTATTTTTGGTTCAGCCATGAATCGTCGAAATTTTTTGAGAGAACTTCAATATCGTTTGCAGAATACACGGCTGTCCAGCTTTGTCCCGAATTGCCTGTTCTATAAATTTCATACCTGTTGTTCACTTTGGCATCGGGCCCGGGCGCATGAGTAACAACCGAAAAATAAACCACTTCCGGTTGATTTTCGCAAACACCTAATGCTCTGAAAACTGGAAACCTTTTTCCCTGAATTTTTTCCAATATATCGGTATTGATTTCTGCCCATGTTTCACCGCCATTGTCACTTCTGAAAATTCCACCTTTTAAAATTCCATTTTCATTTTTGAATACTTCAATAATTATATAAAGAATAGTTTTTCCGTTTGCGATTCCACTCTGTGCACCAATTATCCGTCCATCCGGTTTTGAAAGCTGGATAATTTCTCCTGTATTCCGGTTAACTTTCGCACAAGCATCATTTGTAATTACTGTTATTTCGTCACCATCAGCACCCTGGCAATGTGGAAACATACCAAAAACTTCGGTTCCCGGTATTTTTGCAATAAGTTTCCAATCATTCCCTTTGTTTTCAGTGCCCACAAGAAATGTAAAATGCGGTGTACCTTCAGGAAAATTTTCGATGTAGGGTCTAAGTGGCGATAGTCCCAGAAAAATCCGGTTTGTATTTGCCGGATCAACTTTAATTAAATCGATAGAACCATCAGGCATATCATTAACCAGTTCGGAAGGGAGAAAAGACATGGACTGAAGTTTTTCCAAAGGGGCAATTTTCGAAATATCAGGATAAATAACATTCCAGGTTTTCCCCCTTTTTTCCGATTTGTAAAGCAAAGTAAGACCCGATCCGCGATCTTCTTCATATAAATATCCGCGGCTGGCTGCATAAACAACGTCAGGTTCAACCGGGTCAAATTCAAAATCCTTAACCAATGACATCAGGTTAAACTGGTTCCAGTTTTTACCACCGTTATAAGAAACAAAGGCGCCGGTCATGTCTCCTTTTGAAAACACAAAGCTTGTATCGAACGGACTGACAGTAGGAATAAAAACTCCGCCTCCGGCACCCGGCCCAACTATTTTCCAATTATTCTCTTCTGAATTTCCGGTTTGAACTTCAGTATTCTGAATTCTGTTGCTGCAAGCGATTATTAAAATTAAAAGGGTAATTATGAGTCCGTTAACGAGCGATGGGACAAATGCTTGTTTTTTCATAATACTATTTTTGAGAAATATATTTTTATCGAAATCAGAATTTCCTAACGATGGGAACATTGATTAGTTAAAATAGCCCATGGAGGCGTATCTCCATAGGCTATAAACATTTAATATTAACTAAACTAAACTAGAATTTACTGATATGGCGTTGGCATCGTCGGGAACACAAAATCAGATGGATGTGGAGCGCCCGGATTGACATCCCACCACATTTTCGTAAGCTTGCTATCCTTTCCATACCTCGATAAAGCATCCTGATAACTTTCACTGTTTATTTGTTCTTCCACAGTTGGCCATGGTTGTCTTCTTGGAACAACACCTTTGAGAACAGATGAGCCGTCGTTGGCAATTGCTACACGTGGGTAACCTGTCCTTCTGTATTCACACCATCCCTGAAATTCATCGGGATAAAGTGCCACAATCTTTTGATTGATTATCATTTCAAGTTGCTGCTCTGCAGAACCAGACAGGGTATAAACAGGAGTTGTTTTAAATGCTGCAATATCTTCGTCTTTTATTTTCTTATATTCAAGATATTGATCCACGTCTGCCTGTGTCCAAGGTGTACCCGGACTGTAATTTACATTGTGGATATATTTTATCATTAGATCAGACATTTGTGGTGCAGTAAGATCATAAAACCATTTTGCCCAATCAATAGCTGCATCAATACCTTTCTGATAATACTCATTTGCTGTTCCACTAAAACCTGCGGGTAAAATTCCTGCCAATTTAGCTTCTGAAAGCGCAAAATAAACTTCAGAACATTTCATAACTGCAGGAGCAACAACCGGAACACGCCAAAAGTCGGAAATGTCGGAAACCGTTCCTGATCCCCATGGATATTTATAAGTTGCCGAATTAACTGCCAATGTTGGAGAACCACGGTATGTATAATTTGGAAAATAATAACCGTTTGGAGAAATTCCTCCTTTCCAGGGAGCCATAACTGTATCGGCATAAATCTGAATCCTTGGATCCATGTTTATTGAATCGTTTTTCAGGATATTGATAAGTGTCTGATGACAATGTACACTTTCTGCAATCGATCCATAATTGATAATCCTGTAAAACCTTGGATTTTGATGGTTAGGAAAATCATTGCTGTTTAAAACATATGCATCATCATTAAGTGTTGTCATTAAATCGGCCATGCTCAGGTCGCTGATTTGAGCCGCTGCAAAAGTTGCATCTACATAACGAACACGCAGAGCCAAACGAAGCCTAAGTGAATTGGCCAACTTTTTCCATTTGGTAACATCACCCTGATAAACCAGATCGGCCGGACCATAACTTTCTTTACTTACATCCAATTGTGTTGCAGCTTCTTTTAATTCTTTAAACAAATCAATATAAATACTTTGCTGAGTGTCATATTTAGGATGTAAAACTGCAATTTCTGCTGGCAAACATGATTCAGAATAAGGAACATCACCGTAAGTATCTGTTAGTTTAGAAACCGACCAGGCTTTCATGATCCGGGCAATGGCAGTTTTATTTACAAGTTCATCTTTATTTTCCTTGCCATCAATCAATTGGATAATATTCGAAAGATTATTAAGCATTGTTGAATATTCAAAGTTCCATTCTCCGGGAGCATCCTGTTCTGAAAATGAATTATCATCATCTCTTTTAGACATTCCGCAATAACTTCCAAAATCACCGCTGTTGCCATAACCTGCACTTCCAGGAATGCCGGTTACAACATTTGTAAACATTAAATCGACATTTACAAGCTCGGCTGTAATAATTGAAGGATCAGTGTTAAATTCTTCATATTTATCAGTGCACGCATTGGGCAGAAGCAACACTAAACTACCTATTACAATTAGTGCGAATTTATTTAGTTTTTTCATAATTACTTTTTATTAAGATCAACACGACTGTTAAAAATTAAGTTTAATATTGATTGCCCAGGTACGCGTTGTGGGCAATGAAAGAACTTCGACACCAGCATAACCTGATGAAGTATTCGGTGCAGATTCAGGAGAAATTCCCATGCCCTGCATATGTTCTTCGAGGTAGGCCAAATTTCGGCCAACAGCGCTTAAAGTAATTCCGGCAAAAGGTGTCTTTTGCAACATGGAAGGCTTAATGGAATAGCTTAACATTACTTCTCTCAAGCTGATATAACTTCCATCGAGAACAAATTCCTCACCAATTTCACTCCATGCGCGGTTTGCCCATAAAGTTTGTCCGTCAGCTGCAACAGTATTTGTTTCGTACGTAATATTACCGCTGGCATCAGTAATTTCCTGAACGCCCGGTAAAATACCAACCAAAGGTAATTGTTCACCGGTTACTGGATCTATGTCATGTAACCTGCGTCCCCAGGTAGTCCAAACTCCTGTTCCACTTGCTGTTTCATTGTATTTTGTTGATGAAGTAATTTCATTACCCTGAACAAAATCGAGCAGTATATTAAGAGATAATCTTTTATAAGTAAATGTATTATTCAAACCTCCAATCCAATCAGGAGTGGTATTCCCCAACACCTGCTGTGCATCAGTTGGAACATAACCGCCGCTTGAATTCACTATTCTTTGTCCGTCAGGAGCTGTTTTATAAGCATAACCAACAATATTTCCATATGCTTCGCCAACTCTTGCTTCAATAATATTTGAGCCTCCGCTTCCAATGGTAATAGTTTCAATTCCGGGTGCGAGAGAAACAACTTTTGAATGATTACGCGACCAGTTTGCATTGATTTCCCAGGTAAAACCACTGGCAGTTTTTACTGGTGTTAAACCCAATGTTGCTTCAATACCTTTATTTTGAATTTCACCGGCATTGATAACAACATTTGAATAACCGCTGGCATTTGTAACATTTACAGGGATGATCTGATTAGTAGTTTTTCCGTTATAATAGGTAATATCCAAATTTACCTTGTTATTCAAAAACCTCAGATCAGCTCCAATTTCCCATGATTCTGTCAATTCATTTTTTAAGTCCAGAAGTGGTATTGTACTGTTCATCCAGGTAAGACCCTGTCCGGCATAAGTTTCAGTTGTTGAAGCATATCCGTTCATAGTCAGGTAAGGATCTGAATCGTTTCCTACCTGAGCCCAAGAGCCTCTTATCTTACCGAATGACAAAATATTGCTTGGGATAGTTTTTAATGCATCTGTAAATACAAAACTGGCGCTTACTGAAGGATAGAAAAAAGAATAGTTGTCTTTGCCAAGAGCAGAAGACCAGTCATTGCGCCCTGTTACATCCAAAAACAGATAATTGTTGTATGCAAGCTGTGCGGTTGCATAAACCGACTGCATTTCTTTTTTTGATATGTAAGTATATGGATAAATGTCAATACAATTGGCGATATCAAAAACACCTTCTGCTTTAAAATTACGACCATCAAGTTGAGTATGATCTCTTTGTTGGTACAATATACTCGATCCAAGTGAAACATTCAGGTTAAATTTGTTTGACAACGCTTTGTTTCCTGTTAAAATCACATCAGCATTAATATCCTTTACTCCATAAATATCATTTACAATACGTCCTCCATGATTTTCACTGCGAGGGGCACCAACAGGCCAGGTTCTTTTCTGTGTCTGTGTATAAAAATCTGTACCGGCCCTGCCAAGCAGGCTCAACCAAGGTGCTAATTTTAGTGTTGCAGATATCTGTCCTATTATTCTGTCTTTACTGTCTTCATTTTTCAACTCGTTAAGCACATAATATGGATTTATTGAAATACCGGGCCAGTTGCCAGGCTCTCCTGTTTTTTCATAGTATTCTTCCAGAAACGATAAAGGAATTGTCCGTGACATACGGGAAAAAATTCTCGGGAAATTACCTCCCTGGTACATTTCACCCATATATGGCCTTTGGTTACCTTCATCATGTATATAATTAACTTTTCCGTCGAATGTCAGGTAATCGGTAACTTCGGAACTGGCGCTTAACACGATAGTTTGCTTTGAAGTTTTCCAGTTTGGCACAATCCCTTTTGTGGTATTGTTGCTTATCGAAAGTCTGGCTATTGTATTATCGTTTCCACCCGAAATAGCAATTGAATTTGCTGTATTTAGGCCTGAATTATAGAAATCGCGCACGTTGTTTGCAGGTTGAGGGGAGCAAAACAAGGGTCTTTTTAAACATATCTTCGGGAAAAACATATGGGTCAACAATTGTTCTTCTTCCGTCAAGTGGCGGACCATAGGTATCACCGTGCCATGTATCCATTGTTTCATACGTTTTTCCACTGCCTGCCGGAATTTCAATAAACGAACCATAAATATTTGTGTCTTCGTATCCGTTGGCATAATAATTCTGAAAAGTTGGAACCTGGTTTATGGTTTCAATTGAAGTATTTGAGTTTACTTCAACACCAATACCTTTTCTTTTCTTCCCTGTTTTTGTAGTTATAAGTATTACGCCGTTACTACCCCTGGCGCCATATAATGCAGTTGCACTTGGGCCTTTAAGAACAGTCATTGATTCAACGTCTTCAGAATTAAGGTCACCAACTCCATCTCCAAGATCCTGTCGGTCATCAAAAGTACCGCCCGAACTATGACCAATATTTGTAATTGGAACTCCATCAACAACAAAAAGAGGTTGATTGTTTCCAAGCAGTGACTTGGCACCCCGAATAGTTATAGCTGAAGAACCTGTTGATCCGCCTGCGGTTTTTTGAATCTGCACACCTGCAACCTTTGCAGTAAGAAAATTGGTTACATTTAATTCCCTGCTGGCCGATAAATCTTCCTGACCTATCTCCTGCACGGCAAATCCAAGAGCCTTAGTTTCACGTTTAATGCCTAAAGCAGTTGCAACTACCTCACTCAGTACTTCCGATGTCATTTCCATTGACACATTAATAGTGTTCAGTTCTCCAATTTGAATAGTTTGAGTCTTCATTCCGATAAAAGAAAAACTCAATGATCCAGATCCATCAGGTACTTTAAGGGAATAATCACCACTCCCGGTTGTAACAGTACCAACAGTTGTGCCCGAAACAACAACGCTTACTCCAGGTAATGGCGTTCCATCTTCAGCTGATGTCACCTTTCCCGAGAGCGTTCTTTGCTGGGCAATTACATTCCCCAGAATTCCGATAAACAAAATTAGGGTAATTAGAAATTGTTTTCTCATAATAGTTAAGTATTTATTTATTGTTAAGAAAAAATCTTATGATACTTGAACCTGATCAATATCCTCATTTCAATTTGCGTTTCGATTTGAAAATATATTTTCATAATTCCTCCTTTTAATTTTCGTATCATTACCTATTTACTGGTATTAACTTTTGTTTAATGTTAATTTTGGGATAAATATAACAATTAATTATGAATTATAAACAAATAAAAATCAAATAAAAGATTTTAATTAGTTTTCGAAACATTTAAAACAACTATTACATTACTTTTTGATAATATAATTTATCTATAATGATTTAAAAAGTTTATTTTCAAAAGATAAATCTGTTTCAGTCTGTTCTTAGGTTATCACAGAAAAGTTTTATCAAACGCCTTTAATTATTGAATCATTTAATTATTTCAATCTTTCCCAGAGAATACCAACCGTCAACACCTTTTCCTTCAATTGCCAGATTAACTCTTGGTTCGAATTTAAGTTTGTCAACTATAGCAACCTGTATTTCACAAAATCCATCCGGAAAATCAGCAGGAATAAAAAATGAATTATCATAAACAACATCGCCAGGAAGCCAATCCCTAATTACAGCATCAGTCAAATACAGTTGCTCCTTAGTGGCTGATTTAAGCCTGATAGCAAATGCAAAGTCTTTGTAACAAGGCGCAACACCTTTGTTTTCCCACCAAGGTTATAAATAACAATTTACTATTTGTTCTCACCGATTTCGGATAAGTAAATCTTCTTAACACAAAACGGTAACCCATTTTATTAAGCCAATCATTTACAAGATCTTCCCATTCTTCAGGAACCGGTGATGATTTTGCATTAAAAGATGACATGTGCCATTTCAGTGATTGATCAAAAATATACTTTACATCTTCCCTGTTGTATTTTTGTTCATCGCGCCAACTAAGGAAAGTACCACATATTTCGAAACTTAACGGAGATTTTTCCCAGTCATCCTGAACGTTACAATTAATAATCTCGCGGGGATAGAAGTCATACATGTGTGACCAGCCATTTTGTTCTGATGCCCAAAACCCCAAATCACCAATGCAATCCACCCGCCATCCTACGGGTATCTGTGAATCAGCGTACATATTAGTTTCTTTGTCCATTAAAAGTGCAAGCAAGGGAGTCTTTATAAACGAATCAGTATATGAATCTACAAGAGCTTCGCGGGCAGTTTGATCCAACAATTCTGATCCGGCTCCCTCACCCCATGCACCAACTATCGATAAATCAACTGCTTCAAGTTCAGGATGGCCATCATACCGTTCACCCAGTGCACGTATCATTCCTCCGAAATACTCAGCATATATTGGGTCGTTTGCATCAACCATCCAGGCATTTACTGGGTTATTGTATTTCCACTCTTTTTTCTGACCGACCATGGCGCGATACCAACCGGGAACATCATTTTCGTTGCCGGTTCCATAAGGTGCAATGCGCAACATGAGAGTTTGTCCTCTCGATCTGGCAATTTCAAGAGCTTTGTCCAGCATATCCCAACGATAGACTCCTTGTTCAGGCTCAATATATTTCCAATATACCCGCCAGTACGCAATGGTGGTTGCAGGGTGATTTTTATTTTTAAGATCTCCGTTAAAATTTTGATAACCAATTGGTAAACCTTCAGTCCAACCCCTACCTCCATTTAGTGTATCACCATTAAAACGCTGGAATGTCATAAACCCAATTCCCGGGTTTGTAAGCACATCATTAATCTCTTTTGGTTTGACGATCATGATATCTTCAGGATTCTGAGAAATACACTGAAACGACAATAACAAAAGAGACATAGAAATCCAAAGAGAAAAACTTGTTAATTTTTTATTCTTAATCATAATCTAAGATTTTAATTCTGTTTAAAATGATAACATCAAATTCATTGATTTATGTAATAATTAATAGTATGAAAGATTATTTGCTTCAAAACATTAAAATTTATAACTATTAATGACAAAATACAATCAAAAACACTACAAATTTACAATAAAAATGAAATAAATAAAAGGTTTTGAAATTTTATAACTACCTTTACTGAACAATTTATTATATATAATAAGACAATGAAAGATAAAATATTAATAATTATTGCAGTAATTCTTTTTTCCGGGTGCAATCAAAAGGATTATTTTTTGACAGAAGTTAAGAATCCCGCTTTTAGTCAAAATGTTGTTTTTAATTCACACGAGGATCTATCATCCGAAAAATTTAATCACCTAATTACAAAATATCAGTTGGATACAATTTTTCATGGAGAAACAAATGAGTTGAAGCGAATCCTGCTACTCAGGCACTGGATCAGATCTGTAATAAGCATAAATGATTTTGGTGACCCATATCCCGGAGGCGGATTTACCGAAGGCATACTTGATACTGCTTTAAAAGGACAAGGTTTCCATTGCGGACATTTTATGACAGTTCAGAATGGAATTATGAATGCATTTGGATATGTTACCCGCACACTTGGTGCTGGACCAGGTGTGAAAGGTGGTCCGGATGGCCATCACGGAATTAATGAAATTTGGTTGAATGATTATCATAAATGGTTTTTATCGGATGCAAAATATGACCATCATTTTGAAAAAAACGGCATTCTTCTTTCGGCACTTGAGGTTCGTGATGAATATCTGAAAAATAAGGCTGCTGATATTACAATGGTAAAAGGACCGGAACGCAATCCGGTGGAAATGGATCCGGAATATGATACTACAAAAGAACGTTTTACGCAAACTTATACATGGATTGAATGGCATGGTTATAATGACCTTTTTACCTCTTGGCCTAATCATACTGAATTGCTGGTTATGTATGACGACGATTATTTTAAAAACAATACATGGATTTGGGGCGGCAATCCGCACTGGGCGTATGACAAACCTGAATTTATGAAACTGGTTTCGGATAAGAACCAGATTTACTGGACACCAAATACGATTTTATCGAATGTAAAATTACTGGAAATATTGCACAAGTCGAACTGACTTCAGAAACACCAAACCTAAAAGAATATCAGATAAAGGAATTGCCTTCAGGAGAATGGAAAACCGTTGAAAATAAATTTAAAATGAAACTCACGGAGAAAAAATATGACTGGTTGTTCAGAACTGTTAACCTGGCTGATGTAACCGGACCTGAACACGAAATAATTATTGACAGCAATTAAAAAAATTAAGCATTCAACCAGTGAAAACTGAAAATTAATGAACAAACGAAAACTCGCTACATGAATCAACTGATTGTCTTCTTTTTTGTTGCATATTCACATTGTCTTTTGACAAGAAAATGAGAGTTCGCAATTACTTAATGCAATTTAAAGCCGGGATATCTGGCATTTTTAAGCTCTATTCAAAAATAAACGTGCCAAAATTGTTGTATTCATGAAATGACTTTTCTATTCTATTCCATGAAAACAATGTCATTCCCTGGTCATAATCAATCCGGTACAAATTTCCTCTCCATGCTGTTCCTGACTTTGGTGGAACCTGAGGAAGAGGCTTTAAAAGACTGAAGGGAATGAAAAATTCTGCTGTCCATGAAGTAATCTGACTTCCATTTTCACTCTTCCCGCCATTAACGTTGACGGCATGCCGGGTCTTTCTGTCGCCATCATATTGCCAGGGAGACCAACCCATAATATTACCCTTGTTGTTGGGAATTATCAATGGTAATTCGTAATTGAGCGGCGAGAGTTCATATTCAAAATAAACCGGAAAATCTTCCTGTGGCCAAAGAAACACCTCAACAACATCGTCTTCCCACAGATTTAGATTATCAGCAAGTTTAGTTGAAATCAGTATTTTATCCTGACAATCGAAGAGTACATAAATTCCTTTTTCTGAATAAAGGATTTTGGCGTTGGTTGAATAAGTTTCAGGTTTCTCAGACAGTTGCTGAATATGTATCCATTCCGTACTTTTCCATATTTCATTGCTTCCATCACCTGTCAGATTAAAATCCTGACATTTTTTTACAAAAAGAGTGTCCTGATTATTTCTTGCTGACAACGGATTTTTGCAAAAGCCACTGCAAAGTATAAGAATAAAGATTACCAGCAGTTTATTTGGTTTATAAGTCCCGGTTTTATTCATATTTTTTATATCTGATTATTACAACTACTGAAAAACCAATTATAACTATTGAATAATACAAAATAATGGTTTTATATCAAATTCCCGGAAACCATTTTACAGCATTTTTATAATATATTTTTTCAATAACTTCCTTTGGCAATTTCAAGCCTTTGAATTTTCCATCTACTTCCCACGATGACATTTCATTATCAGTTGTCATAAATTCCCAGTCGCGGGTCCAAACCGTGCGCACTTTTTCGCTCATAACAGCGGGGTCGGCATCAGCACCGTCGTAGTCGCCTTCATCGGTTCCGTAAATAATCCGATCCTGGTATTTGATAAAGAAATCACGAACTTTCTGCCAATCGTTCTGTGATTGTTTTTCGATGTGGCAAATGCGTGCAGCCATGTCAACCGTCATATTCGGGAACATGTCGAAGCGTTTGGCCAGTTCATCAACACTCCACTCCAAACTTCCGAGGTGAGCGCCCATAAAACGTAAATTCGGGTGCTTTTTCAGCATGTTGTCCCTGGCTTCTATCTGCGCCTCATAAGAAGGATATTCAGGATGCAAATACATGTGATATTCCGGATGTTCAGCAAAATATTTTTTATCGTTGTTTACAGTCATTGAGTCGCCGGGCAACCAGCAATTTTTGGGCTCACCCAGATGACCGCAAACGGTTTTGCCCATCTTCCCTATATAATCGAATATAGGGTCAAATTTTGGATTGTCTATCATGATAAAGTTTCCGTTTTCATCCTTATCTACCATTCCAACGTTCTTCCAAACTTTAACACCAATTGCCCCGTTTTTAAATGAGTTTTCCAAATAAGCCAAAGTTTTTTCCTGCCATTCAGGACTATCCCAGCCTTTCAATGAAAAAGCTGTCAGATAAGAAAGGTCATCTGGAAATTCTTTTATTTGTTTCAGTGCAAATTCCTGTTGCTCTTCAATAGTCGGATGTTCAAAGGCATCTGTGTTTATCGTTAGTATCCTGAAATTATTGGCAATAGCCTCATTCATAAAATCGGGACGGTCAACACTGATATGACAATGAATATCTATCTTCTCCATATTAACAAAATCCTCGGTTGTACAGTAGGTTTCTTTTTCGATCTTTTTTTGACTACAGAAAGTAAATATTAGAAAACTGAAAATTACCAAAGAAATTTTACCTGTAGATTTCAGAAACTGTAAATTCATAAGTCATTTATTTACGTATCGTTATTTTTACGATTGATTTATAATTTTTCAAAAGTAAACAAAATATTTTTGCTCCACAATAACTTATTGTAATATATTGAATTCTTTTAATTCCCGAATCTGTATTTAGCATTTTAATCCTGGCTAAATACATAATTCTCAAAACAAACATAGAATTTTAATCATCTGGTTTTTTCATCATGAAAATTATAATTTATGCAACAATCACTTTAACAAAAAAACATATAATAATAAGGATAAATAAACATATTAATTGCACAGACTAGTTTTCGCAATACTAAATGAATATAAATAGTATATTTGAAAGATTCGTAAAGGTAAATTCAATGAAAAAAACTTTTGTATTTTTTGGTTTGGGAATATTATTCCTTTTATCAACTCAATGTTCCGACAACAAACAATCAACCCTTGAGTCCAATAATATCCGGCAATATCTTTCAGAAAAAGCAGCTGAAATAACCAATAATTCGTTTTCAGGAATAAATACGCTGGATAGAAAAACTGTATTACGAATCGCTTCCGGGATTGTATGTTCCGGCCAATTTATATATCCCTGACAACATAACAGAACCTCGTGCGGCAATACTTTATGTTTGTGGACATTCTCCGTTGCAAAAGGTACATTACCAGTCGCATCCACGAAAATTTGCACAACTTGGATTTATTTGCCTGGTTATTGAAACAATTCAATTTGGTGAAGTACGCGGAGAACACTGGGGTTGTTATTCAAAAGGATGGTTTAACTGGTACAGTCGCGGTTATAATCCGGCCGGAGTTGAATTATGGAATGCAATCAGGGGTATTGATCTGCTTACCGACCGCCCTGAAGTTAATCCACAGAAATTAGGTGTTACAGGTATCTCAGGAGGCGGGTCACAAAGCTGGTATATTGCTGCAGTTGATTCGCGTATAAAAGCGGTGGCACCGGTTTGCGGAGCAGGTACGCTGAAATCGCATATTGAAACCCGGACAGTTGATGGACACTGCGATTGCATGATGCCTACAAACACTTATCAACAGGATTTTACCGACATTGGCGCTTTAATTGCTCCCCGTCCGCTCCTCATTTGCCAGGCAAACGGCGATGGAATGTATTCCATTGAATCGATAAGAGATCTTTATTATAAAATTGGTAATATATACAAAATGTATGGCGCTTCAGACAAAATTGGTTTGGTAGAAACACCAGGAGGACACTCCTACCACAAGATTTCAAGAGAGAAAATATTTTCATTTTTTATGGCAAATCTTATGGACAAGAACGTTTCATCCGAAGAAGCGGGTGATATAGATGATACTGAACAGAACCAATTGTCGGAAGAAGAGTTGAGAGTTTTTACAGATGGACCACCTACGGATGACAGAACTACAACAATCCAGGATTCCTTCGTTAAGCTGCATGGAATGCCGGAATTATCAAACGAAACTCAACTTTCAATGTTTCGAGATTCTGTTAAGAATTTTCTTAAAATTAAATCATTTGGCGCTTTCCCTGAAAAACCTTCAGCATTAAACCCTGTTTTGGAATTCAAAGCGCTTGATGGCGGAAAATATGGGGAAGATATTTACAGTTTTGTTCCCGAAGACGGATGGCGTTTGAAAATAGACTTTTTATGGGAACACCCAAAAGACAGCTTAAATCAATTGGTAATTATATTGCGAAATGCAGATGAAGGACGTTGGGATTCATACAGTTTTGCATCAAAGGTTGCACAAGGCGAAAACATTGCTCTTTTTGGAACCAGGGGTTTTGGTGATGCCGGGTGGTCGCCCGAGTTACAATGGCATATCCGCAGAGCTTCAGCATGGACAGGTCGAACTATTGTTTCCATGCAGGTTTATGATCTGTTGAGGTGCATAGAATTTTGTAGAACACTTCCCGGAATTGATCCCGCAAAAATTAGTATTGCTGCCAGAAATGAAATGGGAGTTGTTGCACTTTATGCAGCTTTACTTGATGGAAAATGCAAATCTGTTATTTTGAATAATCCACCGGAAACACAGGATTTACCAAGTGATCCGGATGGAAAAGGGGCCGCAACAGAAATTTTAAATTGTTTAAGGGTTACTGATGTTTATCAGATTCCTGCAATGCTTACACCAACAACAGTAACTTTTACCGGTGAAATACCGGATAATTATTTATGGTCAAACGACATTTTGGAGAAGTTGGGAAAAACTAAACTTACTGTTATTCAATAATATGTGTATCTTCAATGTTTTCGGGTAAATAATTTGACGATAACCAATTGAGCTTTATTAATAAAAATCAAATTCAGAAGTAATTGAATAAAAAAATACAAGAGGAAATATGAAAAGTAAATTTTTAAAGGGACTAATCCTGATTTTTACCATCGGATTTATTTCTGTAAACATACATGTTGAAGCGCAAGATGCAAATCAATTATTACTCAAAGATTATCGACCGGTTTCAATTTATAAAACTCCTGTAACACAAGTAAACCGTGCTGCATTTCCTGTTATTGATGTCCACTCTCACGATTATGCCCGAACAGATATGGAAATTGCTCAGTGGGTTAAAAATATGGATGCCTGTGGTATTGAAAAAACAATAATTCTTTCGACGACGGCGGGTGCCAAATTTGATTCTATTGTTAAGAAATATGCAAAATACGGCAATCGATTTGAAATCTGGTGTGGATTTGATTACACCGGATATGATAAGCCCGGTTTCGGACCAGCAGCCGTGCAGGAATTGGAGCGTTGTTTTAAAATGGGTGCAAAAGGTGTTGGCGAACTTGGTGATAAAGGTTTGGGAGCATTTTATTCGGAACCTGTAAAAGCCTGGGGAATGCATTTTGACGATGAGAGGATGAAACCACTTTATGAAAAGTGCGCAGAATTGAATATGCCAATCAATATTCATATTGCCGATCCGATTTGGATGTATGAAAAACCTGACTCAACAAATGACGGTCTTATGAATGCACAAAAATGGCAAATTGATATGACAAAGCCCGGAATTATCGGCTTTGACGCACTGATTCAAAACCTTGAAAATGCTGTTGAAGCTAATCCGAAAACAATTTTTATTGCCTGTCATTTTGCAAATCTCAACCATGATTTAAACCGACTTGGAAAAATGTTTGACAAATACCCCAATTTATATGCAGATATTTCAGCAAGATTTGCTGAGTCCGCTGCAATTCCGCGCACAACGAAAGAGTTTTACGAAAAATATCAGGACAGATTGATGTATGGAACAGATTACGGAATGGACACTTTAATGTACAGGAATTCTTTCAGAATACTGGAAACCAATGACGAGCACTTTTATGATTTCAATTTGTTCAATTATCACTGGCCATTGAGTGGTTTTGGCCTTCAGGAAAAGTACTAAGAAAATTATATTATGATAATGCTGTGAAGATTTTATCGAAACAAAAATAATTTTTTAATTTTCGATTCAGGATAAAGTATTTTCAAAGAATTACAATTTAGATAAACCACACGCCCGGGAGTATATTCCGGAAACAATCTGTATATAACTATGCACCAGTTCCTGCGGATCTGTTGATATTAAACCTTCATTTACCTGATAAAACTGAACTGGCATAAATTGGCTTAAAAGAGAAAACGGAATATTATGGTTTCGTAAATTTTCAAATAATCGGTTTTTAGCCTGGTCAAGTTCCGGTAAAGGCCAGTAATATCTTAACCGGTCAGAAAAACTGTATTTTCTTTTAAATAACCTTTTTGCGCATCACCCTGGTAATATTTCTCCCAGTATTTCGGTTCTGCAAGCATTGCAGTTTCAAGGGTTTCACGCAGGTTCGACAAGTTTTATGATCTTTCCCAAGAATTTCGATCTCCATTGCTTCCAGGGCAAAAAGAGCTTCACGATAGGCAAATGTCAGCCACGGCCCAACTTTAAGTATGCAAAAATGATCTTCAACAAGAGCTTTCAAATTTGCCTCAGTCTGATAATCTGTTGAATGGGCTTCATAAACGAGGTGGTCAAACTCCAGTATTTTTTTGCTTAAAGTTATAGCTTTTTCCCGTTGATATTTAAAAACGCGGTCATCACCAAATTCAACTCCGGGCTGAACAACTAAACCAATTACGCGATCCCAAACCTCAGATAAACCTGCATTTTTAAAAGATTTCTTAATTGTCAGAACCGTATGGCCTGCGTCTTTGGTAGTTGTTGGGTGAACTTCATCCTCTTCTTCCCTTGCTCCCCCCGGCACTGGCACCTCTGTTCCGATAATATACACGGGTTTTGGGTAACCCTGACGATGTTTAGCCCAGGTATCTTCAGCAACACGGCAAAGCATAGCAGCCCTTTCAGCCACTAACTCATCCTGAAGTGGACCGGATCTGTCACCTGTATCATCGCTGCAAAACATACTTGTATCGAGATGAATTTTTAAGTAGCCTGCCTTTATGTATTCTTCTATAAGAACTTTTGCATTCGACATAGCCTCTTTGGCAGTTAGTTTTTGCCAGGCATTTGGACCTAAATGATCACCGCCTAAAAGCACCATTTCTTTTGGAAAATTATTTTTTTGCGCCAAATCATATATGAAGTTAACAAAATCAACTGGTTTCATTCCGGTGTAACCGCCAAACTGATCAACCTGATTTGAAGTTGATTCGACCAGAAGTATGCTACCGTCAGCTTTTGCCTGTTTTATGCAGGCTTCAATAACTTCAGAATTGGCCGAGCATACCGAATAAATACCTTTGGCATTTCCCTTTTTGTTCTCACCCAAAATATCAAGAAAAATATTTATCGCGCTATTCATAATTATTTCCTGTTAACCGAACCCGGTTAGTACGGAGCAAATATTAAGTAATCCTTCAATAGTCAGGTTCTATCTTACCTGTTCCGGGTTCATTTTACTCGTTTTGTCGTTAACAACCGCTTTTGGGCCATGCCTGAATCCCAAAAAAGAATCGTGTTTGCAAATAATCTGACCATCGGTCATCTCCTGCACTTTAAGGTGAGATTCATGTGCAATACCCGTTAACGGGCCAGATCCTAAAAATACCATTCTTCCAAAATCCATCTCCGCAATCTTTTTCAGGTCAGGAAGACATTGCTTTAATATAAAATCTCCGGAATGTTGTATTCTTTTAATAAGTGGCTCAATTTTTCTGATTTCATCAATATTTAAAATCAGGAATCCGGCCAGTAACATAGAAGAGAAAGAACTGGTCATTGCCAGTGAAAGATCATTCGTTTCTTCGGGTAATAAAAGAACATATGAATTTATTTCTCCGGTTCTTTTTGCCAGTGCTCCATCTTTGTTACAGGTTATATTGAATTCATAAAGATCGTCGCAATATTCTTTTGCAAGTTCAACCGCGGCAACACTTTCCGGACTATCACCTGATCTTGCAAATGATATCAGCAAAGTAGGCCTCATCTTTAAGAAATAGTTTTCAGGATGTGTAATAATATCTGTAGTACTAATTGCTCTGCACGAAACATTCAATTTCTTTTGAAATTCTCCAACCAATGCTTCACCAATAAAGGCAGATGTTCCTGCCCCGGTTAAAATTACATCAGGACAATCTTTTTTAAACACTTTTTCAAGAAATTTCAAAATCTTACCTTGCTCTTTTACAAGTTTCAAATATGTCTCCCCCCAATGTCGTGGTTGGCTGCAAATTTCTTTCGCTGTATTAAAGCCACCCAGTGTTTTTAAATCCTCAATTTGATAATTCAAATATTTCATAAATGCTGGTTTTACATTTCAATACAAATATATATATTTTCATTTACTTTCCAAACTATTAATTTATGGTTTCATTAAATTATTATATTCTTACAAATTACCTATATTTTATCAAAATGTTTATAATTTTTCGTATAAATTATAATGCCCGTAAACTAATGATAAAATCTTCGGATAAATAGTCAGTAATCAGAATTACATTTAAAGGTTATTGTACAAAACAGATTGAAAATTCGGCTGAAGAAACATGTTGTCGCCAAATATATGTAACAGTATCATATCAGCACGGGCAGAATTAACGATTAATACATGAAAGCATATAGCAGCAAATAGCCTCGTCATCATCAACGTTTTTCATTAAAAGTTATATGAAATTAGACAATTACATTAATAATTGAAATTGAAACTACGATAAACACAATTACTGTATTTTAATTGATTGGGGAATTACAAATTAGTGTTTTTAGTTTTACCGTTTTTATGCAACAATAACTTCTACCCCACTTTTTTCAAGACGATTTTTATCTTCTTCCTTAATCCCTGAATCGGTAATCACAACATTTACAACTGATATTGGGCCGATAAATGCAAAGCGTCTGCGCTCAAATTTTCTTGAATCAGCAACAACAATTACTTTCTTTGCAATTTTGATCATTATCTGATTAAGATGGGCTTCCTCCGAATTTGGTGTTGATAAACCGTGGGTTGTATCGAATCCATCAGCACCCAGAAACAATTTATCGCAATAAAATTTTTCGAAATTTTCATCAGCAAGCACGCCAACCAGCGACAACGATTTCTTACGCAAAATACCACCAGGCATAAAAACATTAAATCCTTCATATTCTGAAAGAATACTTGCAATATTCAGTGCATTTGTAATAATGGTGAGGCTTTTAAACTGGCCAAGGTTTTTGGCTATTTCAGTTGTAGTGGTTCCCGAATCCAAAACTATCGTATCACCATCTTCAATAAGCTTGATAGCCTCTTTTGTAATAAGTTGCTTTTCTTTTAAAAATTCTTTTTGTTTATCAGAAATTGATGAATCAATTCCCATCAGGTGATATTTTATCTTTATTGCGCCTCCCCTGGCCCGAATTAACATATTCTGTTTTTCAAGGTGAGCCAGATCATTTCTAATCGTAACTTCACTGATATTAAACATTTTACTTAATTCGCGAACTAAAACCTGTCCTTTTGATTCAAGTTCTTCAAGAATTTTTGATCTTCTGGAAACAGTAGATTTGCTAAACGATTTGTCCATATTTTTAATATATAAATGATTAGTTTATACGGTCTTTATAATGTTAAACAGATATTATCGACAAAAATATAAAATTAATACATACTTTAATCATCCTATACAAATTGAAATTATATAATCTTTCAAATCGTTATAATTTTTTTAAAATGAAATATTTTATTTTACGATATCAATCATTCACCTCAATTTCGATTTCAGCTTCCAATATTTCACCTTCACCAGTCATTCCAATAACTTTAATGACAAATTCACCATTTATATCACCTGTATAAAAACGGACTGTTCCTTTTCCTGGTTTTTCCAACTTTACCTGTGGTTCCCAATGTAGCATATACCTGAAATCGGGTTTTCTGTCACGAACCGATGACAGTGCATAATCGGGAAATACAAATTTCCATTTTGCGGCATCGGCCATGGGATATATAAAACGTAACATGTTGGGCAATGGAGTTACAGCTTTAAAATCTGATTTAACGGTATGTATATCAACAATTCCGCCAAATGTAAAATCCTTGTAATAATATGTTTTGGGAAGTACAGCAATACTTTCAATGTCTTTTGCCGGAATATTTGCTAATGCAGAATAATCATCAACTAAAACCCCGTCGAGAAAAACCCCCGTTTTATCTTCAAGATAAGTCATATTTAGCGGATCAAAAATCGAAATATTAACTTCACCCCTTCTTTGAGTGAATTTAACTGAAGGGAAAAGTTCGTAAAAATATTCCCTGAGCGAATCGAGTTTTATATAATTCTTCAATTCAACCAACTGATAGGGTTTTGAGTAAAATACACTACTGTCTTTTTGTATTTCATCAGGTGTAACTGTAATGTAGTTGTTTTTGTGAAATCTGTCCTGAATCTGAAAGTCCTGAAACTTTCTTTCCAGGTATTTTCTGCTTTCAGGATTCAGTTCAATTATAGGGTTTTCCGGAGGATTCCTAAATCCGTTCCAATACGATTCTTCCAAACTGATTTTTAAATCAGGCCCTGGCATGGTAAGTACCATTTCCCTTTCACCTTCTTCGGGTTTTAAAAGGAAATTAAAATTTCCATTGTTATCCGTAATGCTGCTTTTAATATCTGTTCCAGGTCCGGGTGTTGATCCGGTAATCAAATGCTCCGAAACATTGTCCTGAACGATCGGTAAGTTTTCCAGATAGCCTGATTCCTTTATAATCGGGAAGTATGGAAATGTTGTCCGGTTTTTCTGTTATTTCAGTATCTGAACTTTTCCTGGTTTGAAAAATCATTTGAGGTTCTTTTTTGTAAACCGAAACTGAGAAATCTCCGTTCAATAAATTTCCTGACTTATTTTTTGCTTCAATATTAACTGTAACGGCTTGACGGCTGGCATAATTTTTTTTATCGGGTAAAATTTTCAGAATACTTACCTTTTCATCTGCTTCTGTTATTTCTTTAATATCTGCATCCGGCGTATCAAGCTGCTTTTCAAATGGTTCACCCGGATTTATAACAAGAATTTCTTTTCTGAAAAATGACGCTTCGCCAAAATTTTTCATCCAGTTTGTGTAAGCCAAAAGGTAATATATTCCGGTTGGAATATTCTTTGGAATTTCAAAATCGCCCGAACCTTTGCCTTGATAAATAAGGATTTTCTTTCTAATAACCGACGAATTTTCGCTGCTAACCAGTTCAGCAAAAACCAGACTGCTAATGTTTTCATGAGGAAAAACCGGGGAGCTGCAATAGATTTTGAAAGCAATAATTTCTCCGGGAAAAACGCTTTCCTGCGAAAGGTGCACAACAATTTTTTCTTTCGGACAATTAACTTCTGATAATTTTTCGGTGTTTTGCCCAATCAGTTGATTCGTAAAAAGAATAACAACCGCTATCAATCCCAATATTCTGGTTCTCTTTTGCATATCCTTGTTTTATTGCCAAAAACCGGGTTTTACATTTGTACCTGACGCCCTGCAATCTGCGCAAAATTCTCCTGTAGAATAAACCCTTGTATTAGTGCCTGCAATGGTTCCGAAGTAACTTTTAGGTATCCATTCGGGCAGACTGTAATCAAAATAAGAGCAGGTTTGGTATGCGCTTACAGTCTTTATATTATGCTCGAAAGATTTAATTAAAAGCCTTTTCTCTTTTACTGCCGATGCGGCAAAATAGCCAAGCGCTTTTGTTTTCCCGTCACAACATGTAATATTCCCAAATACCGGCGACGGCGCTTTTGAATAGATTCCACCTAACTTCTCATTTGAATCCCTTAACTGTTTCCAAAAATTATACTCATCAATGCTCAATGAATACTGTTTTACCAAAATACTGTATCCAACGTGTAGTCGCGCTTCCCCGGGCCCAATTGATTTTACTGTAAATCCTTTTATTTCATCTACCGGACTATTTATTGTTGTTGCCAGCAGAATAGTTGAAGATGTTTCTGTTACCCAGCAATCTCTTTTCTCATCG
The DNA here is from genome assembly GCA_016705335.1 of Draconibacterium sp. Classification (GTDB taxonomy): domain Bacteria; phylum Bacteroidota; class Bacteroidia; order Bacteroidales; family Prolixibacteraceae; genus Draconibacterium. The sequence continues at coordinate 73,214 of JADIYN010000002.1, forward strand.
TTAATCTCTATTCTTTCGAAGGTAAAATCACCGGCATTTCCTGCGCTGTGCTGCACTACCACCCTATCGGTTAACATACTCACCTGCCAGGTTTCTTCAAACTCAAAACGCCAGTACTTAACTTCTTTATTTGAATCATGTGAATCAATCTGAATATTTAGCCAGTCATCCTCATAGGTCAATCCATTTTCAAGGCGTGGGTGTTTTACTTGTTCAAAATAAACCGTATCGATATCTGGTACTTCCTGCATCATTACCGGGTCAGATTCATATTGACTTCCATCTGATGTTATGATCTCTAATGTATAATTGTTTCCAGGAATTCCTTTTAGCTGTTTATTCTCAGTTTCATACAAGCCTGAATTATCACCTTTCAATTGAAAATATTTCCCTTGTCATCCAAAATACGAACATCGGCATCAAGCGCCGGTTGCATAACAAAACTGACATTTACCGGAATGGAATACGAAAGTTTAACCCTGAACGGCCCTTCCTCGTTGGTTATTCGGCTTTCGACAACCAAAAGTGATTCTGAATCATTTTCATTTAACACCGGAGTAAAAATCTCTACACACGATTCAAACGAAAACAGTAAACCGAGTATTAAAACTAACGATATGTTTTTGACTTGTGATCTCATTAAAATGCCAGATTATATGTTAATGTTGGAATTACTGTTCCAAAAATTGAAAGTTTGTAGGCATCAAATTTTCCTCCCTCACTTATGAAATATACCGAATAAGCATTTTTCCGGGCCGTAAGGTTGTAAACAGAAAATGTAACTGAACTGTGTGTTCTCTGGTATTTTTTCAGGTTTCCATTTAAAGTTAACGACAGGTCAGTCCGGAAATAATCGGGGATCCTGTATTGGTTATACTTCGAATATTGAAGGAAAATCTGGTTCCCAAGCTTATATTGTGCAACGGGGTAAGTAATCGGCCTCCCGGTTGAATAGGTTAAATTTGTTGAAATAATAAACCTTCTCGATGCCTTTAAATTAGCTAAAAGATTCAGGTTGTGCGGTTTATCATAATTGGCCGGAAAATATTCGCCGTTATTGATTTGCTCTTCGGGAAATTTGCTAACCGATTTAATAAAAGTGCGGGAATATGTGTAGTCAATTTGCCCGTAAACCCTGCCTCCCGATTTCTCCACCCTGAATTCAAACCCATAAGATTTGGCTTTGCCATTTACAATTTCAGTTTCGATATGGTCATTTAAAAGCAAGTCGGCTCCGGCTTTGTATTCCTTAACATTATTCACCAATTTGTAATACGTTTCTACCGAAAAATCAATCCGGTTTCTGTTGAAACTTCTGAAATACCCGGCAGATATTTGGTTACCGGTTTCAGGAAGCAACAGTTTATCGCTCAGTTTCCATGTATCGGTTGGTGAAATAGCTGTTGTATTCGAAAGCATGTGTATATACTGGGCTGTTTTGTTATAACTGAATTTAAGGGAGCTGAAATAATTAATTGAATAGTTCAGGGAAAACCGCCATTCGGGATTCATGTAAACCTTACCAATACTTTTGCCTGAATTAAATAAAGTATCGATAATATTTTCTACCTGATAAGGCATGGAAGCTGCATAAATATATTCCTGTTGCCGGTTAAATGAGAATAAACCTGAAAGTCTTAAACCACCTTCAATCTTAAATTTATCGGAAACATCGTACTCAGTTCCGGCATAAACAGCGAATTCCAGTGCATGTTCGTTATAAGAATTTATTGGTGTAATGTTTGAATTGTTTAAAGCTTTTCGTTCGCCGGGATTTACGGAGTAGAAGTTAAAATCGGCGCCAAAAAGATATTTCATTTTGCTGTTTGTAAAATATTCAAAATCATTATTAAACGATAAATCAGCAAGATTGTGGGTTAAAATAAAAGATTCATTTGTTGTTCCATTGTTCGATATATTATAATTAAAAAGGCTTGAAATTAAAGCGGTGCTTAATTTTAGTTTTGGGTTGAAATTATGCTTTAGAATTAATGAACCTATGAGATTTTTATAACTGTAAGCCGTGTCGCTGTGCAATTGAAATTTATCGTTGCTGTTATAAAAACTGACAAGCAAACTATTTTTATCGTTAAGGAAAAGGTTAAGTTTTACATGAATGTCATCGAAATTTGCTTTGCTTTTATACAATTCAGCCACTTTAAACTGACCCAGTAACCAGTTGGAATAAGTACTCCTGAAACTAACCACATAAGTTGATTTATCGCTAAGAGGCCCGCTAATGTTTGCTCTGGCCGAAATCGGGCTAATACCAGTTGAACCCGAGATTTTATCGTGGTTTCCTTCAATTGTATTAATTTCGAATACTGAAGAAATACGACCACCATAATTAATTGGCATACTTCCTTTGTAAAGTGTCGCATCACTGATAATTTCAGAATTTATTGCAGAAAAATTTCCAAAAAAATGTGAAGGATAATAAATTGGTGCCTGGTCAATCAGTATGAGGTTTTGGTCCGTATTTCCACCACGAACATTAAAACCTGAAGTTCCTTCGCCAACCGACTGAACTCCCGGCATTATCAACACACTTTTCATAATAACGGCCTCACCCAAAAGAGTGGGAATCGATTTAATGACCAGCGGATCGATTCTTACCATTCCCTATTACCTGTCCAAGATTTCCTTACCATGTGCAACAACTTCGGCTCCTTCCAGAATATTTACCATAATTTCCATATCAACATCAAGTTTCCCATCCGAGTATAAATTGAGGTTTCTTGTAGTTGAAACCCGCCCGATACAGCTGCTATTTATAGTCTGATTGCCAACAGGTAACTGCAATTTATAAAAACCTTTGGCATCCGAAGTCGCTCCTTTTGAGTTTCCGGCACATAACATTTCCACCAACAATTGGTTCTCCTGTTTCGAAATTCCTCAAATGTCCTGAAATTACTGCCGTTTTACTTTTGCTTTTACCTGGTGTGCCTATATTAATTATCTGATACTGAAGTTGCAGTAACTTTTCTTTTGATAGTTTTTTCGCGGGTGAAGCAACTTCTGCCGTTACTTGCCCTGTTTCTTCGCTGCCCGGAAACAACCCTGACAAATAAAATCCCGGATAAATTACAACCTGATTATCAGAAATTGTGAATTTTAAAGGCGTATTGCGAAGTATTATTTCAAGACAACCTGCCAGGGGAGTATTGTTAAATGTCGCGGTAACAGTGAGAGAGTCAATATCTTTTATATCGAAAAAGAATTTAACCTTTGAATTTTGTTCTATTTCATTGATAAATGAAATAAACGGTGTAGCATTGTAATCCCCTACAATCAGAACAGGCGGAACCTGAGCATTTAAGTAAAATACTGACAGTAAAAGGATAAGGGATGCTATTGCTATTTTTCTCATTGGATTACAAGCTGTATTTTACAGTTATTCCGCTTAGTTATTTTTTAATTTATGGTATCAAAATAGTTAAGCACCGCCTCTATATTTTCGGGGTGTTGATTGTTGATTTTCAATTTATTTTTCCTGATATATCGTTTTATTTCCGGAACATTTTTATCCAAAAGTGAAATTAGCTGGCGTTTTGAATGAACCTGAACATATTCATTTCCAATACCGATATAATTGTCGAAATGAGAGGTGAATTTCCCCATGTTTTTACCTGAGGAGATTGCTTCAACAGCTTTAACAGGCTTTATATAAAGAGAAATTTTTGATGAAGGCCCTTTTTCATAAAGTGCCTTTCCTTTGGTTCCCGGCAGTTCGCGGTACTCGTAGGTATGAACTTCTCCGGTCAAACTGTCTTTAAATGTAAATCCCGAAAAAAATTCCATACTGATTTGCACATATCTTTGCTTACCGTTTTTCGGATCAAACACGATTGCCTGATTTTTATACAGATCATAATTCATAAATACATCTGAATATTGAACTCCCTTATAAAATATGCTGCCCTTCGGCCAATAATTTTCAACAAGCAAAGGACTTCCCAGATATTTCTTTTCATATATCCACTTTATTCCGTTAAAGATGGTATTTGAGTTTGAATAAAGTGGATCGTGACGGATTGAATCAAGGCAATTTTGGGCATAACCTGATTTATTTAACATGAAAATGAATAAAATAACAAAACAAACAAATATTTTAAGCAAATATTTTCTTTTTGAAATTATATTTAAATTTTTATGTTTCATATCATTTCGGTTTTCAATTTTTGAATAAAAGTAGGTATAATTTATTAAGAAACGAAAACAAAAGGTATTGTTGAAACAATAAATCACATATATTCTACAACCCGCTAATTGATAGCGCATTGCAAAAAAATGAGGAATTAATATTTATGATCCATTCCTCACATAAAAAATTCTGCTGCCAGAATTAAATAAAAAATTTGCGGATTGTTTTACTTATAATTTACAGAAATCTCATAATCGTTACCCGGCGTTATGGTTAGAAAGGCATATTCAATTCCTTTAACCAATTTAAGGCCAAACGGCATGTTATCTCCGTTAACAATCAATTTGCTGATTTTTTTATTTCCATGTCGAGAGGGTAACATAAACGAAAGTCCATTTTCGTTTTTTACAGAAGAATTCAGTATAAAACGTAACTGGTTGCCAGACCAGGATACATTCGAAAATGAGGCTTCATCTTTCATTTTAAGAAAATCGAGAAGTTTTAAAGCTGTCCATACAGGAACTTCTTTGGCATTTGCGTAATCCAGCATTTTCATTAATGGTTCTTTTGAAAAATAATATTCGTTGTTATGCGATTTTATGCTTATCACCGAATATATATCCTCGTTTAAACTTCTGTCCATTAAACCTTTAAAACTATTGAAGAAACCTTCCGGATCATGACTTTCGTTGTATTGCTGATCGTAAACAGCATTATATCGCTGGTAAACATTTATCGTATTTCCTTTTGGTCCGGCATATTTCATAACCAGCCCACTTCCTGTATAATTCCCCTGATTCGTTCCGAGCGAGCCAAGGTAATGTTCTGGTTGATTTGAATTCATGTCATAAAATGCATAGTTGGCATCCATTTCAATGCTGTTTTTTTCTTCCAGTCTGGCCTGGGCGGCAAAATCCTGATTTCCGTTTTCATCCCTTCCACACCAAACAAACCAATGGTTCACGTTGGTCCGTACCTTAACACCAAACTTCGACTCTATTTTCAAGTTTTGAACAGCCAGCGCACTATCCATTGTATTCCAGTGCGGATTTCCGGCTTCCCTTGTATCATCCGGGTGCCCCGAAATCTCAAAACCTTTGGCCGTCCATTTTTCTGCCCATTCCTTTGAAATTTTTTCAACATCCTTAATATAGATAGTCATTTTGGCACCCTTCTCGTCAATATCATTTAGTTGTTGCTCAAAATCAGCTTCCTTGTTGTCTTCGCCATCATTATCCAGTACAACAAGGCTTTTTAAGGTATCGGGAAAATACCAGAAACGTGGCAAAGGTTTTATGTATCCCGAAAGATTTTGGATGCAATTGGTTAACAAAGCCATCTGCTGATCGGCCTGGTTCAATGTATTTTTTGTAGTATCAATCCAGCCATCAGTAAAAAGATCCATTCCACGGAGACCGGTTATTCCGTCCTTTTCAATTCCAGCTGACATTGGATTTCCCTGCCGTGTGTAAACAATGCTTTGGGGCAGGTTATATAAAAATGCAACCGAATGACCTTTCCCGTACGTGTTTGCGACCACTCCCGGCAAACCATTTTTTTCATCTTTCCCAACAAATAGGGTGGCAATTATTTTGCCCTTGTCTGCAGAATATTTACCGGCCATTCCATGAATCTGCATTTTTTGGGAGCTTATTCCCACGCCAAATTCCGAATCTGAATCAACAGCAATATATCCTTCACTGAATGTACCTTTCGCATCTTTTATTCCAAATAATTGATTCAACTGACTGTCGGGCATAAACGCAATAAGGTTGCCACCGGCTTTTACGTATTCCGAAAGCATTTCTTTTTGAGCCTGGGTAACAGAAGTTTTTCCCAAAATTACCACATCGAAGTTCTGCAGATATTCAAAATTTACAGAAATACCGGATAATGAACCAGTTTCAAATTCATTAAAACCTTCCGTTTTTAATATTTCTCCTGTATAGCTTCCAAAATCGGAATTTGTGGCTAATAATAAAATTGGGGCTTTTGGGTTTTCATTCGGAAATGAATTGATACCTAAAAAAAGTATAAATATTGTCAGAAGAAATTTTTGTCTTATCATCTTAAAATTGATTCTTATAACAAATTAACTTATTGCAATTTCTGAATTTTTTCGGCTTCAATTTCTATCTTTTCATAAATAGCTTTTGCCTTTCTATATCTGCCCTGAACTACATCCAGATCATGGGTAAAATAACCGTTCCATGGCCCACCGGGTGAGGTTTTTTCGAGAAGGTTATCTATCCAGGTAATAAAATATTTTGCATCATCAGCGCTTGCTCTCACCGGTGCTTTATTTATTGTTATATAAACCGGAGCCGTATGCGATCTGTGTCCTTTTTCATCAACCCGCCGTGCGCAAATCCAACTGCTTTGAGTAACAGGGATACTTGCTTTCATTGAAAACGGCTCTCCCGGTTTTGCTGAACATTTTTCGATTCAACAACTTTGCCATTGCAAATAATTTCAATTGTTCCTGAAAGATCTTTAATTGTTGTCCAGGTAATATCGATATCTGCAAAACCTTTACCTTTCAGTTTTATCTCGTCGCCGGGTGTAGCTATATCATTTATTTTCAGGCTCAGAAATTCAACATGCCCGTTTGTTGTTACAACTGTCCGCCCATTTTTAATGCCTTCAATCCAATTGTCGTAGGTGAGTGGTTTATTTTTCACCTCAACATAAGTTAACAATGAGCCCAGCGGTTCACTGTTATTACATGGATAATCGGTTCCTGCCGCCCACCCTAGTCTGAACCCGCAATTCAATAATCTGTAATAACCTTTTACAGCAGCATCATTGAGCCAGACATCTTCAGCAAGAAAGTCGATAGTGCCCAGGGCTGTTTCCACAGGATAATCCAAGGGTGTGCAACATGTGAGTTCGTCTGGAATTAAATCATTCAGATACTGCATATGACAAAAACCCTGAACTGCATTTTGTGATCTTCCCCACTCCAATATTTTATATGCCGATTCGTCCCAAATCTGCCGGGCATTCTGAAGTCCCAGAAAAACCAGGTGACCTCCAATTGCTTTGTGATCAAATGTAACTCCTTCAGGATCAAAATGCCATTCAGCATCATAATGAACAATCCGTCCGGGAACAGATTGTGGCGCATCGGTGCCATTAACTTTGGGCAAATCTGTCCGGCTGTCCTGAACTTCAGCGTTACCCATATCAGCCAAAACTGAAATAACAGCCAGGTTATTTGGTCTCATCATATTGACAAACTCCGACTCAGGTAAAACCGGCCTTTCAACACCGCAATTCCTGTGGACATGCATGTCGCCAGCATACCAGTCAGAAGGCTCAGGTTTAATTTCTGATATTCCATTCAGCTCAGGATCAGCTGAACCTGTTAAGGTAAAAACGCAATCAGGCGGAACATCTACCTTCATTTCATTATTGACAACAATAATATCCGCGTTTTTATGAAGATTCTTTTCAGTGTTCGTATATGACATTTCAAAATGGCTGAATGCAGGAAGATTTGTCAACTTTCCATCGAAGGAAATGGCTTGTTTGCTATTATTCTGACCAACAATTACCAATTGCCCGTTTGGATTGAGAAATGCATACCCAACCAAACTGCTGTCGTTTGACATTGAGCTTACCTTGATGGCGTCCGCTTTCACAAATTTAAAGACCTGGGCAAATTGGTAGAACTGTTTTCTGGGAGTCCAGCTTTTTGTTGACGGCAAATATTCGAGCAAAGGTTTGCCATCATTGGGTTGCCAAAACACCCAGTCGTTTGGTGGTGTGCTGCCATAGCCATTTCTCCTGGCATGTTGATAAACACAGTCAAAACCATCCCAGAAAATATATGCACCCGCATTGTCTTCCAATTGTCCGAATAAATTTGTAATGCCAGCCATTTCAGTTATCCAGAATGATTTATTTGGATTTGCAGGTTTATTTACCATGCTCCTGTAATTTTTGGCGTTGTTGCCATAATCGTGTACACCCCAATGGGCGAGTTTGCCCATCAGATAAGTGTCCTTTGCCATTTCACCAAGACAGGAAGCGAATAATTTTTCTCCGCCTGCATCCGGGGCAACAAATCGTATGTCGTTCATTCCTATTGCATCCAGTTTTTCAGCGAGTTTTTTTACTATTCTGGTAAACTGAACTGCATCGGAAATATCTGGTCCTTCAACAATTCCATCAGGATGATCGGCGTTTTTGGTTAAGGAAATAATATCAGTTTCATTCATGGGCGAAACCAATGTAAATTGAATTTTAGCGGTATTTCGTGCATAAAAAAGTAACGCAGCAATCGACTCAACAAATTCATCTTCCATTGCCGGGCTAATTGTGTAATCAGTTCCACCCATCCAGCTTTTTTGACTGTCCTTTTCAGTCAAAGGCGCTGCAGCAGGCGGTCCGCCCATCAAACTTAGAATCAATCCGTCCGTAATTCCCTTTCCGTTCAGATAACGCAACGTAAGCCAAACACCCTGGAATTTTTTATCTGAAAATATTTTGTTGTAATAATTCCAGTTAAAGTTGTTGGGGTCGTTATTATCGTTGACGGCTTCCCAATCCATCTCTTCAATTACTGCCCGAAAAATGGTTGCACCCAGCGAATCAATGAGCATGTCAATTGCGGGTTGCACAATTTTAGTATCACCGTATTCACCATCCAACCACCAGGCTGTGTTGATATTCACTCCAAATCCATCGATTTTCTGAACCATATTTGCCCCGTCAACCTGCAGTACAATTCCTGTTGACTGTGAGTTTACGGAAAAGGTTATGAGATTTGCCAAAATTACTAAAGCAAAACTCTTCAGAAGTATATTACTTGTTGCCATTTTATCTAAAATTTTACCTGTGTTTCTTATTTCAAAGTCCTATAATAAATTCATTCCTAACAAGTTAAAATATTCAAGTAACTTATTTTTCTGAAATTAAAATGTTACCAGCCCGTTTATGTCTGACAATTAAGGAATAATCTCCATTCCCAAGACTTCTAAGTTTATAATTATCAGGACGGTTATCCGGGCTTTCAGAAATCGCAACTCCGTCAACAGTTATTTGCGCCGGTTTATAAGCCAGTCTCAGATATTCAGTTCCGGCTGTGGCAGTGGCAGTATATTTTACTTGTCCATTTGCATATTGTACGTTTGTTAAAATTCCTTCGGAATACAAAATATGATTTTCGTGTGGCGGAGCCCATTCCGGAATTCCTGCAAATGCCTGATAAAACATTCGTGGACATTCGCCATAACAATCAGACCACCAACTTAAAATACCCTTGCTGACAGGACTTTCAAATGCCATTCCTGTTGAATCGTTGCAATAAGTCACCCAATTAAGTGAGCGATAAGCTTTTTCTTTATAAGCTTCATCTCCCGAAATTGCATACCATCTGGCACATTCTGCAGCATACCGGGCAGTCTGATAATCCATTTTATGATTGAAATGATCCTGTTCGCCCACAATATTGGCTCCCCACATGGTAGCCGGTTCTCCGTCTGAAACACGAAATACAAAATAATCTTCAGTCCATTTTATCAACATAGGAATATGTTTATTCCAGTCGGGATCAAGTTCGGGATAATCGAAAAGGCACAAGGTTGTATTGCTGGCACTCAGGTTGCTCCTGTAAGTATTGCTTATTATTTCCGTATCCGAATGACCATCAGTCCAGTAACCGGTTTTCATCGGATAATTCAGAATAAAATCACGTGCTTTGTCCCGTGCATTTGCGTAAGCTTCAACATTTCCCAAACCTGCTTTTACAAGATTTTCAAGGAGCATGTAACAACCTGTCCAGTTGGCTCCGTAAGGCGCGATTATCTTTCCACTATCCATTACAACCCGATATGGCCAAACTGATTCATCCGCATTTCCGGTTTTAGCGTTTTTTGCCAAAACATCTGCAATATGAATCGCTTCGTTGAGGTATTTTTTATCACCGGTAAAAAAATACATCCTTAAATAAGTTAAACCCATTTCACCTGCATGATCAACCTGTATTTCATGCAGAACAAACCTTTTTGCTGAAGTAAAACCACGAAACAAAGTATCACCGGCATTGGTTGTGGTGTATGGAAATCCAGGCCAGGCAAAATCAAGCGGGCTGGTTCCGTGTTCCAAAGTATAGTCGATAAAATCCTTCATAAGAGTCATTACGCTTGAATCACCTGAATAGGCGTAATACAAACGTGCATTTTCGAACCAATTTGGTATTTTCTCAGCAATATCATTCATCCATGAATCGGGCTCCAACACGCCATTATTTTCTTTAAATGCGCAGTAAAAATAATATTGCGGATATTTTGACCTGGGATAAGGTCCGGGCGAGAATGGCACTTTGGTTTTAACAAAATCCCACCTGAGATGAAGAAAATGATCATACGCATTTGCACGTGGCTCGTACCACGGAATAATTTTATTTTGATTATCGAGAACAACATTATGGGTACAAAAAACAGTCGAGTCTTCCCAGTTGGTTTGGCAAAAGCTCTGGTTTAGACTGAAAGATTCCTAACCACATTAAAAGAAAATAATGTTTCTGTATTTCATTGTAACTGCAATTTATTTTCATACAATAATATGCATTTCTCTTCGGATTTGGTTGCACCTGTTGGATTGCTGATTGGACCAATGTATTTTTTAGCCATAACAAGATTTGAAAATTTGATTGAACTCGAAGGTGCATCCGGTTTGTCGTGATAAAATTCAAACCAAAGCCAGTTGATATTCAGTCCGGCGTCTGTCCTCCATCTGAATCCCTCAAATGGTGGATCGGAAGGGTTGTTGTACCATTTGTCCTTCAACCAATGTCCATTTGGAAAACCTGGGCCCCAATGACCAACTGAAATACCATCCTGCCAGATTTCCATTTCACCGTTATGTGCCGAAACCGGATTATTCAGTTTGATCATAATTTCAATGCACATCCAACGGTCCAAAATATCCACAGGAGCTGTTGTTGTTGCAGGTTTTTCATAACCGGTCCGGCCTTCATTTATCATTGTATTTCCATAGCAGGTATTTCCTCCATCGAAGCTGCGCATATCGCCCCAGTAAATATAAGTATCCATTCCGGGGCGGTTCGGATGTGGCCACACATTTTCGTAGGCAATACTCAATCTGCTGTCGCTTAATCCACAGGTTCCGGCCTTTGGAGACGGATATTCGGTAGCAGGATTATAGCCACCGAACCAAACCCCTTCGTGATGAAAATACCCGTTTGAAGAAGCCGGATATTTCACGTAGTAGCGAACATAAACTGTACTATCAAACCCTGGTGTAAATTTCTTAAACAAATGACCACCAGTGTTTACTCCACCGGTTTTACTTGTTATTTTTAGTGAATGTGTTCCTTTGCTACCCGCAGGCACGTCAGTATCCAATGACATTCCTTCTGTATTTAATTTTTCAGAGTACCGGCTCAAAATGCTTGTCATATCACCTGTAAATTTTTCAACAAAAAGAACATCCTTGTCAGTTTCTATTCCAATATCATTGGGGTATGAATTTGCCAGTTGCGCACTTGAAATATTTGATAATGCAAAAAAAGTAAATAACGGATACACATAAAGTAAAATTCCTGCTTTCATTTTTTCTGTTTTAAAATTTAAGGCAGATATACTTCCCTTAAATTATATGTTTATTGATTTCAGATTTCCACACCAAATCGTTCACGGGCAGTGTTTTTAAAGTTTTCGAAATTTCCGAAAGCTGCGGTTCCACCGGCTTCGGTTGTTGAAACTGCACCTGTTAGATTGCCAAATTTCTGACACCCGGCAATATCAGCTCCGTTAATAAATTTGAAAATAAAACCGGCATTAAAACTGTCGCCGGCGCCAATGGCATCAACCACCTGTGTATTTAAAAATGGAGGAAGATCAGTGAGTTGATCCCTGAAGTGAACATAAGAACCTTTATTTCCACGCTTTACAACCAAAATATCAGTGTATTTTTTAACAAATTGAATGGCTTCGTTCAGGTCGTTTTTGCCGGTCAGCAATTTCAGTTCCGTTTCGTTTGGCAGAAAAACATTCACATAAGGCAAAACATCTTCCATGTCAAGTTTCCATGTTTCCTGTGGATCCCATTGCATATCAAAAGAAGTTGTCATCCCCAGTTCCTTTGCTTTTCTGAATAATTTTCCCAAACCGCCCCACATGCCCGGCTGAAGAAAATAAGAAGAAAAATGAAGATGCCGGGCTTTTTTTAAATCTTCGTCAGAAATATCATCAATTGTCAGCAGATCCATTGCACCCGGATAAGTTGTATTGGCGCGGTCTTCATCAACATTAAGAATAATAGTGGCTCCTGTACCAACATTTTTATCGATCAAAATCATTGATGTGTCAACCTTTTTCTCCTCCAGGCTTTCGAGTACTACTTCACCAAATTTATCTTTCCCAATTTTACCAATAAAAGCAACCCGGGCTCCCAAACTCGAAATGTTACTGGCAAAAATGGCAGAGGAACTTCCCAGAGTCAATGTCATTTTTTGGGCAAGAACTTCTTTTCCCACTTCAGGAAATTTTTCAATTTTATCAAGGATCAGGTCAACGTTTAATTCGCCAACAACCAATACATCATACTTTTTTTCCATCTTTAAAATCTGTTTATAATTTAAAATCTATTAAAATTCTGAACATTTTATTTTCGAAATCGCTTAATCCCAATTGGCAGCATCAATAAAAAAGGAATAATCCAGATTGCCCAGTAAGAAAAGGTTTCAAACCAATTTTCCACTGAATAAACGTGTTTTCTGTCTCCAAATATTTTCACCAGTATTTCTGTTGTGTACGGATCAACTGCATCCGGGTAGTATAATTCAGCCATATCTTTATAGGACGCTCGTACCAGTTCGGGATTTGCAGTTATTGCCGCAGTATCGTGCGGAACAACAATTCCGTAATCAGGATCAAGCATGTAAGTAGCTGTGTCGTTGAGCTCTGCCCTCACCACAACATGATGCCCGCCTACATCAAGTAATTCGGCTTTAATTCCATTTTCAAGCAAAACTCCTTTTACAATTGTTGAATGTGTAGAACACAGACCAACACCACGTTCAAGGTTTTTTTTATAATTACTGAATTCGTACATCCTGTATTTTTCAGGATAAATATATGATGCAGCGTATAAAAGGTAATTCTCCCAAATGGGAACTCTTTCATGGTATTTATCAATTCCTGCGGTTTTCCAGTAATGTATAAAACCGTCATTAACCACTTTGTTTATCCTCACCGCAAAATCGATGTTGTTTTCGTTTGGTTTTCTTTTTAACATTTCAAGTATTTCGGGGTATTTTATTGAAATATCGTTTAACCTGTTTCTAATGGTTTTTTCTTCGGAATATACCGCCGGATTTCGCATGGTTTTGAATAAACCGAAAATATTGATGCACAACAACAATAAACCAACGGCCAGTAATATTTTACTGAATATTTTCATTTTAAAAAATTTACTTATTTAAATGGTGTGGTCATATAATCTTCAATATCGCGCCAGTGGTTGATCATAATTTTGTACTTCATTTTAAGTTGCCCGATTATGTCGGGGCCAAGTAAGAAACAATCTTCATGGGCAGCATCTTTTGCGAGGCATAATTCATTTGTACCGTTTTCTTCAAGCAAGCCGGTTAATTGAGCTGTATTATCCAATTCATCCCGCATAATTTCGTTAAATTTTAGCAAATCCTCATCACCTGTCCACGTACTTTCTTTGTCGGGCCGGTGAATTGGACAATTTAACTTTTCAGCATTCTTGTCCCTTATTTGCTGAGCTGCTGTAAAATTTCCTATACTTCTGTACATACTGGCATGTATCCGCAGAGCTATATTAAGACTTTTAATAAATTCATTGTCAGAACCTTCTCCAATTTTTTCAAGAGCTGAATAAACCGGCTTAAGTAATTCCAGATATTTCAGAACTGAATCGCGGGAAGTAGTCCAGCGTCCGCCATTAATGTCAAGGTAATCCATCCTTGCTTCCTGTTCAGAAACATTGAACACATGAGGAAGAAAATAAGCTTCTTCTTCAGGTGTAAGTCTTTGCGGTGCCGCAACCAACGGACGTGTCATCATTCTGTTTGAAACATTCCAGTAAACGCCTGATAAATTCCCGAGATTCCTGTTTCTGAATTTATTTGCATCGTTTAGTTTTTCAAACGCTTCAACCAAACTTCCGGCGTATTTTTCACCCACCAAATCAATGCAATATGAGTGCAGTTTTTCTTCAAACGGCTGATCTTTCGAAGTGTTACCAAAAGCATTATCCATCATTTTAAACATCTGATTTACAACAGCAATGCTCTCGTCTCCCCTGTTATAACCGGCATTAAAGTTTAAAAATACGGTTTGCGGTTTTTGTTTATCAAATCTTTCCAGACCATTCAGAAAGGAATACACATCTAAAATTCCTTTTACCGGATAAGTGACCCAAAAATTGTTACCAACTGAAATAAAGCTATTTTCCGGTGTGCTTGCAAAATAGCAATTTTCAGGAAGATGATTTTGAATATCAACACGTTCTGAATCCGAAAAATTAGAATTTCCCTGGCTGTGAGAAAGATAGACATCAAGTTTTCTTCCTGCTTTTGCTGCCCCGGCCTGAAATGCGTTCAGCAAATGTTCTATCCGTTGGCCTGTAGTTTCGTTTTTACAGTGGTCGGGCCCGTTTGGCCCTGTGTACAACCAATCAGACCAGCAATTTCCCGAACCGGCATCATTGGTTTTGAAATAGAAAGTTTTTATTTCAGGTGCATTTTTTAGTAAATCCGCCATCATTCCGGCATAAATATCCTGCATTTTCTTTACACTCAAACAGGGTGAAAAAAATGCAACATTGCTCCTTCGCGGATGATCAACCCGCGGGCCACGCAACTCTGGGTAAGCTTCAAAAAATTCTGAAGGGATTATTTCCGGTTCATTACTGAAAAAGCTGCATCCATTCCATTTTCGCGCAAAATCTTTGTTTTGGCCAAAAGCAGTTCTGTGTTGTCGCGAACAAATTTTCAGGAATAAAAGGTGCAATTATTTCATCGGGATAAAACTTGTACACATTGGCGAAATTGCTTGCATATTCGCTCCATGGATTTCCGCCTTCCGGAACTTCGTAAAATGCCTTATCGGCAACAACACCAATATTTATCTGTACATCGCCGTATTTTTTCAACCGGCTGGCTGCTTGAACAAGCTGTTTAAATTCATTCAAATCGGTTATTGAATTGTTGATAATAAAGGTCAGTCCCTCTGTGTTTTTTGTATTTACTTCTGAGATCCCTTGAGAATCTTTAGCATTAACCAGTTTATTATCTGCACTATATGAAACTATCGAGGTAAATACAAATAAAAATAACAAGAATTGAAGTTTGGTCATAATCGATTTTTTTTTTTGTTAATTGCCTTTTCTTTATATCAGATATGTAATGCGGTCCCACTTAAATTGGTTCAAATTGTTATACTTATTTCCTGATTTTTATTCAAAACTATTTTTTCCTTTTTTTCTCCTACTAAAATGGTAAATGGTGAAACAGAGGATCTTTCCTTGTCGTTAACAGAGTATTCCTGCAATTCGGTTTTTATGATTCCGAGTTTGTCAGATAGTTGACGGGCAACTTCTTTTCCATTTTTATCCTGAATGCGAACTTCAGCACCTTTTATTGCATTCCTTTTTTGTCAGTCACCTTTACTTTAAGCGTCCACCAAACCGAGTAACTGTGCGGCTGGCTGGTTGCATTGAATCCAAAATCAATCCCTTCAAAATTGTTTGAACGAAATTGAATATCCAGGGCTACGCAATCATCCCGTTCAGACCAACCCATGCGGATTGGCTTAAAATCTGTTGTTGCCAATGGCGATTTGATAATAGTATTATCGAATATTTTTGTATTCTCATCACCTCCATACCGGCAAGCCACCCACATAGCATAAACATTTGAAGTTATCCGATTATTGAAGAACTGCCCTCCAATTGTTCCTCCACCAATATAAAATGCTGAAGTTTCATTTTTCATTCCGGGGGTTTTATCCTCAACCTGAATTTCATTACCGAAAATGTAATTGTCACCCCCACTCGCACTGTAAAAAACAGCCCAGGCCATTGGAATATAATCCGGGTAATCCGGGTAATCCTTTCCTGTAATAAAGATTTTGTTGTTATAAACTTTATTACCAAAGCAACCTCCCGGAGAACCTGGTTTGGCATTATAATCGGCAATACGAACAGCATCAACTGAATATTCTTCATGTCCGTACTCTGAAGTTGGCGGAGCAGCCTCGATATGGATTTCATTGTTAAAAATTTCAACTCCACGGTGAACATACACTTCTATACCAGAACCGGTTTCGGGTTTAATCAGATTATTGAATACGAGCGAACTGTCGCCCATCGCCATAATACTGTAATGATTTGTAACCGTTTGCCGGTTTTCAAAAAAGTTGTGGTGAATCTTCGAAAAATTACCCTTAAAAGCCAAACAACCCTGACCGCCGTAAAAATCGCAAAAAGAAACTTCAGAAGGTTGATCTCCGCGCAGATCAACTGCATAAAATTCGGAACCGTGTCTGTTTATAATAAACGGGTTCATAACGTCAAACGTGCATTTTGTAATTGTGCCTTGCAAAAGATCGGCAGCAGTTGCATTAATTCCTGAATTCAGTATTTTAACGTTTTCAAGTACTACCATAACATCCCTGGCAGTAGATTGAACTCCCCATGAAATTGCCCCCGGAGTGCCATTTTTTATGATTCCATTTTTTATGGTAATTGTACCTTTTCCTGTAATTTCCGGAATTTCGGCAACAGGTTTTGACAAAGCGGCATCAGCAGTATAATCAAAAAAAGCACTGTGT
Source organism: Draconibacterium sp. (assembly GCA_016705335.1). Lineage (GTDB taxonomy): Bacteria > Bacteroidota > Bacteroidia > Bacteroidales > Prolixibacteraceae > Draconibacterium. Next base: position 90,191 of record JADIYN010000002.1, read on the forward strand.
TCGCGTTCATATAAATGGTCGTTGTGACCAATGGCATCTGTCTTCTCAACTATGCCAATTCCCACATCCATTCCCGGTCTGATATCAATACAATCAACTAGGCAGTCGGTTTCAGCCTTCACTCTAATGCGGTATTTCCCGGCTTTCAGTCCGGTGAGATGCGCAAAAACAAAACCGCCCCCCAAACGCGGTGATCTTTTTTCTACCGGGCAACTTTGTTTCACACCATCACGATATGCTGTGTTGCACACTACAGATTCACCCTTTTCATTCTCAACATAAACACTAACCTCCATTTCGGATTTTGCAACTCCACACATGGCAATATAAGAACGGTTGGCCACAGGCAGATTAATATATTGCGAAACAATTTCTTCCCCTTTTGAAAGTCGCAGAATATTATCACCAACAAAAACATGAACTTTTGTATCCTCAATTTTTGCACTCCGCGCCTTTGAAAAATCCCAATCTTTAAGACCATCTTCAAAACTGTAATTTGGAACATGCTCATAACTGGTGTTGGCAAAAGTGATAGAATATCCATTCAGATCGAGTGTTACATCCTTGCCAAGAAATATTGCACTTCGGGGACTTGAAATGTCGTTTACCAACATATACGTAGCACCGGCAGTGGCAAAACTTCCGGGTTTATCAATCCCAATTTCACCATCTGACAACGGTTTATGCCCCGTTTGTATATACTGTGCCGCTACTTTTTCCCGGAAAAAGAAAAACCAAAAAAAACATAACAAACAGGCTGTATCCTGTTATTCGGATTAAATTCTGAATTGTGGTAACTTTCATTATGCCTATTTTAAAAAATATAACAAATATAACATACTTTTGTAAGTAAAGGAAATTATTTATAATTTTAAGCGAAATTAAACGAAAGTTTTTGTTCTTAAAAACAACTTTATATCGACAGACAATTTGTAAAACAAAAGGAAAATGAAACTAAAGAATTATATTTTATACTTTACTGTTATCGTTATGGTTTCTGCAATCGCATTTTATCTGGGAAAACAATTTCAGAATCAAATGTCATCCGGCAAAAAAGCAACTAATAATGTTGTAGTTGAAATTGGAAACAGAAACATTATGAAAACCGAAAACAGGTGGAAACGTTGCATACTTGCTTCAAACGGATCAATCTATTTAAAAGACAGCACAAAAAGTATTGATGGAGGAAAAACGTTCATTTCACACGATGATATAAACATTGAAGATATTATCGCACAACCTGAACGCGCAGTTCTTTCAAAACCTGAAATATTTTATGCACTCAACGGGCCAACAAAAATTGAATCACCGGGAGTTTTCAGTGTTAAATGCTGGCGGTCAACTGATAATCTGAAAACCATACAAATTGAGGAAGCCATAATAAATGTGCCGGAAGGCCCCAAAAAGCATATCGAAGACGGAAAATGGAATGGAATATTTGTTTACCGGACCATATTGGAAATGCCCGACGGAAATTGGCTGGCCACCATGTATGGAAATTTTGAAACCGACACACTGGCGCCCAAGGACAGATGCAGAAGAGGAATGTCAATTTATGATGCGTACTTTCATTGTAACTTCCTCTGATAAAGGAAAAACATGGGACTATTTATCAACTGTAGCAATCCCGCAAAAAGGCGATCCGGTTGGGGAAGGATTTGTAGAACCCGCGTTAACCTTGTTGGATGACGGCAGATTACTCTGCGTAATGCGGGGCGGTCATCATTTCCCCTTGTATTCTTCATGGAGTTCAGACAACGGAAAAACATGGACAGCACCACTCTACACCGGCCTTGACCGTGGTTGTGATCCCTGTCTGATAACACTTAAGGACGGAAGGGTTGCATTAAGTTGGGGACGACGTTACCCTGAAGGATGGTCGATTGTCAGCCCTGAAGGAGACAAAGGACGGTTTGTATATCCTGGTGAAGGGTACAATAACCTATCAATAAGTGATGATGGTGGTGAAACATGGACTACAAACAAGATTGACGATAAAACAGGTTCATGCTACTCAACTATTTTTGAAATAGAACCAAACGTTATTTTTTGCCAGGTTGACAGCTGGTGCTGGAGAATAAATTTAAAGCCATGGGAATGATTAAAAAAAACATATCAGTATTTATTGGCATTTTTATAGGTGTAATGCTGTTCTCACAAAATTCAGGAGGACAAACTTCAGCTAAGATTGTTTTTCAATCAGGATTTGAGGAAGGCAACAAATCAACCTGGGATGACTGGGATGGCAATCCTGACTCTGAAAATAAAATTATTTCAGACCCGGGACCACTTAACACAACAGGAAACCATGTTATTCGGTTATTTGCTCCTTCGGGGGAAAGAGGAGGTTCTGACCTCGTGAAAGTTTTACCATCACAATATGACAGCTTATATGTCAGATGGTATATTAAGTATGAAAACGGATTCAATTTTAATGCCCCAAACCATGGCGGCGGTCTTTTTGCCGGAAGCAGAGATTACCTTGGACAATCGGATTACAGGCCAAACGGTAACGATTTTGCCCTTAGCAGTATTGAGTATAATGTTTCGCTCCATTCACCCCAAATATATGCCTATTACCGGGGTATGTACCAGGATTGTTCAAATCCTCAGGGTGCATGCTGGGGCGATCATTTCCCATGTACTTCAGACGATGGGCAAACTTATTGTACAAAAGTTGAGGATCGCGATCCGCCTCTGCCCCCAACATTAGTTGCTAACAAATGGTACAAAGTGGAGATGAAATTTAAGATGGGCACTCCTTCTGTTGATGGTTCAATACAAAACGGTGAAATAGCACTTTGGATTGATGGACAAAATTATGGCGACTGGAATAATCTTTGGATTCGAACAACAAGCACCCTTAAAATCACTATACTTTGGCTGCAACTCTTCCATCATGACGGGACACACAGCAGTACCGGAATATTAATGGACGATGTTGTTGTAAGTACCGAACCGATTGATATAATTAGTTCCTTAAATCAAAAAAACACAGGTAAACTGTTTGATGTTTACCCAAATCCAGCAAATAATACAGTAAAGATTTGCTTTCCACAAACGGGTGAATATTTGGTTAAACTGTATGACATGCAGGGCAGATTGTTGTTTACCAAAATATTGAATGATTCTCAGGAAAATATTTCACTTGAAAAACTTGACCATGGAATATACAATCTAATTGCCGTTGACAACCAAAGCAATACAATATTGGGCTCAAAAAAACTGGTATGCAGATAAATAAACAATTTGCTTAATTCAACTTTCAATATGAAACTATCTTTTATATCAATTCTTTTTCTGTTTACCATTCTGCTTTTTAGTGGCCGGGCATTTTCGCAAGACATAACAATACTCGATAAAGCACATTACAGCAGTGTTTTTGGTGAGATTCGGAATTACCGAATTTTTCTGCCAAAAGGGTATGATGAGAACTCTTCAAAAAGGTATCCGGTCATCTATTTCTATCACGGCTGGTCGCAGCGGTATTTCGGAAGTATAAATGATTTTAAGTCTGACGAAGGTAAAAGTAATGATGGCGACAACATTGCAAACTTTATTACTGCCCATGATGTAATTGTTGTAAAACCCGACGGGTATAACCGCGGCCCGGACGAGGAATATTATTTGAGACCCTATAATATTGGGCCTGTGGAAACCTCAAGGCAGTTTCCGCTCTATTTTCCTGAACTGGTAGAATATATCGATTCAAATTATAAAACAATTGCCGACCGTGATCACCGGGCAATTTCAGGTTTATCGATGGGTGGTTTTATGACCTTTTTGGATTGCCGGAAAATATCCGCATCTGGTTTCAGCAGCAGGAAATTTTTGCGGTTCAACTGAATTTATTGCTGGTCCGAAGGATTTTCCTGCAGAGTACAGGCATCAGGAAATGTATAAAAATTATGATAGCATAAATGTGCGTCTGAATTACGGAGATCAGGATTTTATCAGGTCCTATCATCGCGATATGAACAAGGTTTGGACACAGGTTATGGACAATTACGAATATAATATCTACCGTGCAGAACATTCAACCTGCGGTTTGGGAGAAATGTTTGAATTTTTACTGAATACATTTAATAACCCAATTGCCAAACCTGCAAAATGGAATCATATTGATATTTATCCTTCATTCGATGTTTGGGATTACAAAGTAAATTCAAACCGAAATATTCCCGGATTTACAATTCTTGAAAATGTGGACAAACGGGGTTTTAAAAGTTCTGTTCGATCATTTTTACCTGACGGCGAATTGATGTCATTCGTAAACCTTTCAGTAACTACTCCTTCGATTTATGAAAAAAACCAAACCTACCTGATTTGTGATATAAATCCTGAAACCGGTAAATCTTCGGATTATCGGTTGAAAAGCAACAATAAAGGGCAATTGAAAATTAATTTGGATGGCGGCCTTCATGAGATCGGGATTAACAAAGAAAAAGATGCCCCAAACATTTCCGTAGCTTCTTTTACAGTTGAAAACATGAATTGGGCAACGCACAACAAGGAAATCCAATTGTCAGTTAGTATTTTGAATAAAGGTGCATCGCTGGCAGGTAATGTAACTGCAAGTATTGAGGCCACAAGAAAAAGTGCAGTTGTATTAATATCGAATTCAGACTTTGGCGATTTGGACAAAGGGGAAATAAAAAAATCGAGAACCCCATTTACATTCCGCGTGAATAACGATAGTATCGAAATTGAAAGATTTAAGTTGACAATCAAAGATGTTTCAGGTAATGAATGGAACGAATTTATCGATATACCCATTAGAATTGACGGGCCCGAACTTACAGATTTTGTTATTGCCGATGGTAAAGAATTTGCCGTTGCCTCGGCAGGCGACGATACTGCAACTGTATATTTGGGTCATGGAAATGGTGATGGAATTGCCAATCCAGGCGAATCTTTAGTGTTTTTGGCTGAAGAAAACGGCAGATATTACAGGACTTTTCTATACTCCTCTGACCCCTTTATAAATCCAAACGGAATTCATATCAGGGAATCCGACAACTGGACTTCATACGATCATGTTGGCGCTTCAGCAAAATATTCAGTACCCGTTTTGTCAACAGATTGCCCGCAAAATCATACAATTCAATTTTTGCTGAATACTGGCTTCCCGAATATCCAAACCATATAATAAAGCGCGGAGTAATTACGGTCAACGTAAAGGCAAAGATGAAACACAGCCTGAATTGCAGTGGGTGAAAATATCGGGAGATAATACAATCAGCACAAAAATTTATGATGGTGGGCGAATAAAATCAGTAAAAGCCAAACTTCGTTTAAAAGATGATCCTGAAAAATTCTTTGAAATAGAATTTACCGACGATGAAAAAAAATGGCGACAATTTGAAAGCAGGTTTTGTTTTCAGCCAAAAAATTCAGGAAAAAGGATTTGGCTTGTATAAAGTTGAAATAGAAGCCGTTGATGAATCGGGAAACAAAATGAAAAAACAATGGCCTGAAATTCTGGTCGTGCATTAAATAATTAAAACTTAATTTAAAATAATGAAAAAGTCATTCCACTTTATACTGATTTCTCTGTCCATTATCAGTTTTGCTGTTATATCCTCCTGTACGCAGGTTAAAAAGGACTTTTCGGTTACAAAAGGCGGCGATATCTGGTTTCGCAGTTCCGGTATCCAACTTCAGTTCGATTCTAAAATGAACATGAATATATTTTATAAACAGGATATAAATCCGCTAAATGTAAGCGGAGGAGAAACGAATGAAAAACCCAGCCATTTTGTTGTTGTGAACGGAGAAGAAGTAACCGGTTTTGTTGTAAACTATGACAGCATTACAGTACAACCTGTTGAAACTGAATTCGGAAAAGGTAAAAATCTGATATTAAAGGGAGTTGCAAAACTGAATGACGGGACCCCGATCGAAAAAACCTTAATCGTCGGGCTTTACGAAAAATATCCTGATGCTGCTATTATTTCAGCCACTTATAAAAATACCGGAACTTCGAATGTAATGCTAGACAGGGCTGTTTCCAGCTACTTTATAATGGATTCATCGGTGGGTGAACCTAACTTACAACCGTTTGATTTTTGGTCCTTTCAGGGATCTTCACTTGCGTGGGGACTTGATAATGTTATTCATATTACCAATGATTTTAATCAGGAAAACTGGATGGGAGTTCAGCCTGAAACAAAGACCGGCGGCGGTTTGCCTTTTGTCGATCTCTGGAATAAAAAAGCAGGTTTGGCCATTGCGCATATTGACGTAAAACCGCAACTTGTTTCATTTCCTGTAAAAGTTGAAGCTGATAAAAAAGTGAGTATGTGCATGAGCAGGGAATTGAACCAAATACTGGCTCCCGGCGAAAGCTATAAGACCTTAAAAACAGTTGTCATTGCGCATTCTTTGGACTATTTCGATCCAATGAGTACTTATTCAAAATTAATGGCCGACCAGGGAATCAAACAAGAAAAACCTTCGGAAAATGCTTATGATGCAATTTGGTGTGGCTGGGTTACCAAACTGATTTCACTTTAAACGATATCTACGGAACACTTCCGAAATTAAAGGAACTTGGAATAAAATGGGTGGTGATTGATGATCGCTGGTGGGATAAATATGGCGACTGGAACCTGCGGAAATACACTTTCCCCGGCGGTGAAAAACAAGTTAAACAATTTGTTGATTCACTGCACAATCAGGGATTTAAAGTTAAAATATGGTGGGCACCTACTCCTGTTCAACCCGAAGAAATAATCAATTTTGGCGGATCAGTTGAACCCGGTGAAGCGATGGTTGTGAAAAACCATCCAGAGTGGCTAATCATGGATGAAGAAGGAAATTATCCGCGTGATTGCCGCGATATGTACCAACTTTGCCCGGCTGTTCCCGAAGTTCAGGAATACATGAAAACTCTGACCACCCGATTCATCAAAGATTGGGGATTCGACGGGCATAAACTTGATGCTTATTACGTTGTTCCGCCATGTTTCAATCCGGCACATCACCATAAAAATCCTGATGAATCGTATAATGAAATGCCCCAATTACTAAAAGCCATTTATGATACTTCAAAGGAAATAAAACCATTTTCGGTTACCGAAATTTGCAACTGTGGAACAACCCAGGATTTTTACCAGTCGGTTTATACTGACCAGCCTGTAACTTCAGATCCCACAAGCCAGGTTCAACAACGGCAACGCGTAAAAATAATTAAAGCATTATGGGGCGCCAATGCCCCGGCTTATACTGACCATGTTGAACATATCAGGATTGATGCCGATATGAATGATAAAAGCGACACAGCAAAAGTCGGGCAGGATTTTGCCACGGCGATGGGTTGTGGCGGGGTTATCGGCACAAAATTTACCTGGCCAAATGGACCGCAAAATATGCAATTGACAGGTGAACGTGAGAAACACTGGCAAAAATGGTTTAAACTTTACAACGAAAAAATGTTGTGCGAAGGAAATTACTTAAACCTTTATGATGTAGTTTTTGACAAACCCGAATCTCATGTTATACAGAAAAGTGATACATTTTATTACGCATTTTATGCCGACAAATGGCAGGGACAAATCGAGCTCCGTGGACTAGACAATCTGAAATACAAAGTATATGATTATGACAATCAGGTTGATTTGGGAATAGTTACAGGACCTGTTGCAACCATCAGCCCGACTTTTAAAGAACATTTACTGATTGAATGCACTCCCGTGAAATAACTTTTATTTACTGAAATTGAACTAACTTCTAAAATGAAAATTAAAACTAAAAAGTATATACCGATGAACAATCCAAGAACTTTACTGCTTGTATTTTTCACAGCTTTTTTATCGGTAACAGCCATTTCACAAACCAAATATCGTGTGGTTGAAGAGCTGGATGTAAAAGTAAGCATGAGTGACGGAATCAGGCTTTCGACAAATATCTACAGGCCGGATACAACGGGAGTTTTTCCCGCCATTTTAATCCGGTCACCTTACGGAAATGGCGGCTCAGGAAATAAGGAAGGGCATTTTTTGCAGAGCATGGTTATGTTTATATTGTTCAGGATACAAGGGGCAGGTATGAATCGGAAGGGCAATTTTACGCCATGCAATCTGAATTAACAGATGGTTATGATATGCAGCAATGGACAGGAAGTCAAACCTGGAGCAATGGAAAAATAGGGACTGCCGGAGGTTCATATGTTGGTTTTACGCAGTGGATGCCGGCAACGGCATGTAAATACCTGAAAACGATGATACCTGCAGTTACTTTTTCAGATTTTTACAGTACGGTTTATCAAAACGGGGCGTTCTTTTTGGATTTATTTGGTCCCTGGAGTATTGAAATGACCCAACCCTCTCTCGTAACGAATGAATATATTCAACACCGAATGGACAGTGTTCTCCTCACACTTCCGCTAATTGATATAGATAAAGCAATGGGCTGGCGGGTGCCATTTCTCCGTGATTGGCTGTCGCACCCCAATCGCGACAAATTTTGGGAAGCAACAAGCGTTGGAGATAATTACTCCAAAATAACTGCTTCTGTTTATAATATTGGCGGTTGGTATGATATTTTATTGAAAGGCACAATTGAAAACTTCATACAGATGACAAGTGACAAAATTGCACCTGAAATACGGAAAAAACAAAAATTGCTTATTGGACCCTGGGTGCATAACTGGGGAAACAATAAAGTTGGTGAACTTGATTTTGGAGAAGAGGCCTCTTTCGATAGCAGGCAATTCCATCTGCGCTGGTTTGACAGCCAGTTGAAAGACATTAACAATGGGGCAATGGAAGAACCACCGGTTAAAATTTTTGTGATGGGAGAAAATAAATGGCGTTTCGAAAATGAATGGCCGCTCGCCCGCACAGATTATCAAAAATACTACTTACACAGCAAGGGCAAAGCAAACACCATAAATGGAGATGGGTGGCTGAGTACCGAATTACCAAAAAATGAACCTGCCGATAACTTTACTTACGACCCGGCTAATCCTGTAATTACAAAAAATACATGGGGACCATTTAATCAAACTTCAATTGAAAAACGGGAAGATGTTTTGGTTTATACAAGCCCTGTTTTAAAAGAAGATTTTGAAATTACCGGGCCGGTAAACGTTATTTTGTATGCCTCAAGTTCGGCAAAAAATACCGATTTTACAGCAAAACTTGTTGATGTTTACCCTGATGGCAGGGCAATGCGTATTTGTGATGGAATAATTCGTGCAAGTCACAGGAATCCTGAACAAAGCCCTTCGAACATCAACCCCGGAGAAATCTACGAATATAAAATTGATTTATGGGCAACAAGCAACCTGTTTAAAAAAGACCATCAAATTCGGGTTGAGATTTCGAGCAGCAACTTTCCCCGTTTCGACCGAAACCTGAATACAGGCAATTATTTTGCAACTGACACAACTATTATTAAAGCAGAACAGATAATTTACCACAATGAGCAATATCCATCATGTATTGTGTTGCCAGTAATAGAAAATTAGAAACCTGATATCGATTTTATATTTTTTTGATTTCGTTTTCAATACCAATTCACCTGAATAGTTACAGGTTCGCTTTCATTCCACCTGTTATCAACCGCAATGATTTTATAAAACAGCCCTTTCGGAATTTCGGGCAAAACATCAGTAACAGAGGTTTTCAAAACCGACCGGATTACAGTTTCATTGTCGCATTTAAAATCTGCGGTTTTTCCGGAATATACCGAATAATGATGAATATCAAGGGCTTGGGATGCAGTCCATGTTAACTTTACCTGGCGCCCGCTTGTAACAGCTTTTACATTTTTTACCTTAACCGGTGGATTCCCATCAGCCGGATACAGAGCTTCGGGTACAAAAATTTCAGAAGTAAGAAGCACCATGTCAAGTTTCAAATTATCGTCGGTGGAAGTCAGATCAAGAAAATCATTTTTATTTGCAACATTGAAACGACCCAGTTGAATCCAGTTCCAATCCTTTTGATTGATAGGAAATGACTTGTTATTAACAGACCAGTTTCCGTTTCCCTTTACCCTTCCCCAAACGGCATAATCTCCTGAAGAAATTTCGTTCATTGCTATTCGTATTTTTCCGGGAGTAGCTTTCTCATCCGCTGATTCCGCATTAATCCGAATGGTTTGAAACCCGCTTGAATAGCCATCAAAAAACCGCCGCGCGGGAGGAGTAAGTTCCATTTCTTCGGCTTCAAAATAATACGATCTTGCTCCTTCAGGGGAAACTTCTGTTGAAAAATTACTTTCCAATCCCGAATGTTCGATAGATGTAACTTCGTAATATTTCCACTGCCCATCAATATTAACCCGGGTTTCTAAAATCGGTTTTTCATTAATTCTCACAAAATCGCGTCCGCTTTTATTTGAACCGTAAAGGTTAAATCCAGCAATTTCCATGTGTCGTTCGGGCAATTCCCATGTAATTTGTTTCCCAGACAACTTCACATTTACCGGTGCGTCGGGCCTGCGGGTATAAACCATTTGCAGTTCGGTGCTGCCAATATTATTTTCGTTATAAATCAACTTGGTATAATCAGGACTTGGGCGACTGTATGTAGTTGAAGTCCACGAGAATTTTGTAAAATAACGGGCAACACGCATTACCGAACCGGGGTCATCGGAAGAAATCATCAGGTGCTGGTGATCAACATCGCCACTCGTTCCGTTTGTAAACACAAATTTGTTATCAGCGCTAAGTGTTCCGTAATCAGTAACAATATCGTTTTTCCAATTCGCCCAGACAGAAATTTTGTCTCCGGGTGTGAATGTCATTCCAATGTCAGCGGGTACAAAAATATTCAGGTGACCGCCAAAATTGGCTACCATTCCATTTTGTCCCCAACTTGCGTGGCCAGCGCTAAAACCCGGAACCAATCCTTTTTCACCGGTTTCCAGGTTCATCCACCACCGTTCATAAGTATAGCAGTTGGCCCAATTTACAATTTGCTCATTTTTAGATACTCCCGCACTTTTAAACGAGTGGGAAGCTTTATGTAGCGGGCGTTTTTCTTTTTCCTCAATAATAAAAAGATGGGCGTTTCACGAAATGCGACAATAATATTCCCGGGTGAAGTAAATTGTTTAAACTCGACATACGAACCAATTTCAGGAACCAAAAACTCAGTGATAATTTCTTCTTTTCCTGTGAGCCTGTTCCATGATGAAACGATAAATTGAAGTCTCTTTCTTTTCATCAGATAAAGAATATTCGGATCTTTTTCGCTCCACATTCGCCACTCCGCACCTTCAGGCCCGGCTATTACTTTACCTTCGCCCACAATGCATATTGGTATTCCATTGGTTTTACGACTACTTTCAAATTTTACAGCCGCGCCATCAACTGACCAAATATCGCCTTCACCAAAATAATCGTCTCCGGGTGTTGCAGTTAAACGTGTTGTTATTGCACCCGTAGCGTCATCCCGAAAACAACCATCTCCTCTTCTTCGGTGACTGCCAAATCTATATTTTCCTTTGTTTTAAAGCCTGAAGGTTGTTAAATGGCCTTGGTTCAGGATTTTCATTTCTGATTGTCAATCCACTTCCAATCAATCTTCCCCTTTTCATCAGAGGTAAGTTCCGACAAATTTTAAATCATCAATTGTTAAATGGTATGGTTATCCTGAAGGTCAATTCCTAAATTTACTTTTTGTTTTCCCCTAATGCGGCTGTCTCGTAATCTTTCAAATCAATTACTGTTACCCCTGTTGTATAAGCTAATTTTGTAGTAAATCCATTGATATCAAAATAACTGCTGGAACCCTTTTCCTTTACATTCAAAACAACAAAATGATATCGATCCAAATCAACTAACCCGTAATTTTTCCTGAGGTTTGTCGAAGTATCAATTGTCGATTCTATCCAGGCAAAATTTTCTGAAGCTTCTTCAAGTGTCCTGAATTTATGGTGAATAATTAGCGCTCCGTCCTTAGATTCCAATTTCAGTGCCGGTAATATTGTATCTCCCCTGGGATTAACTTCCATCCAACCATCAGTTATAGAAAAATCGTCATGAAGTCCGGGTTGCTTAGGTTCAAACTTGCAGGAGAAACAAATCAGGAAGGTAGAAAAAAGTGTAATTATCAGGTTTAGTTTCATCGGTTTCTATTTATCATCATTATCACCCATGGTAATCGTAAATGTTCCCCAGGTTAAATCCCGTCTAATGGCTTTCCAGTCTTTTACTTCGTAATTGGCCAAAAACTTTATTTTATGCCCGGGAGGACAATCCTTTGAAATATGAACAATTGACGACAAGGAATAACCGTCTCCCCATTTGTCGGGCTGAACTTCATCGTACAAACGTTCTCCGTCAATGTACGGATCGTCATAATAGAGCCTTGTCCGGTGGCTGCCATTGGTTATTTCGTACACCATTATCCACTCACCAGGTTGTGCGATGTTATCTCCGTTACCGGCGCCAAACATTTCACTGTCTCCATCATCGATACCGATATTTGTAAACTCAGGAACATCGTAAAAAACAGGAGCATCAAATTCATCTTCCCAAACCTCATGGCTATTGTCACTAATTGTAATGTTAAACCTTATCCTGAAAGGTGATCCATCAAGGGTAGGTTTATTGCGGGCAGTAACTTTGAAAGTCTGCGCCAGCCAAACCATTTCATTTTCAGAAATATCATTTATCTCAATTGTCGGATTCGCAATCGAAACCCCTTTTGTGTTGGTTGTCAACGTGACTTTCAAGCCTTTTGCCTTGCTTCCTCCCCTGTTTAGCAACCTAAGCTTTAGTTCGTTTTCTTTATCCTGTTCAAGAAAAATCCCATTGTCATTTACCGTGTGTGCTGCAAATACAACATCTGCCGGACTTCCCTTTTTACTGATTCCAATCTGGTGGTTTTCGTAATTCACCGAAAAACTTATCTTTCCTTCTGCATCACTTTTTACTTCCGAAAGGGTTTTAATATCGTGTGTAATATTGTAATCGAGCAGGTTATAGTTGGTTTCAGGATTGTACACCGGCGGGGTTTTAACATTTATTGTTACACCTTGTATAAGCCTGCCATCAGGTTGCCATTTTTTGGTTACAATACCCATTCCTTCATTTGTAACTCCTTTCATTTCAATGAATCCCGATTCTGCAAGGTTACTTCGCACCTCGTAACCCCAGACATCAAAATTTGGATATAGATCGGCATGAGTCCAACGTTTAGGCACCGGCAATGGATTTTAAATGAAGATATTACAAAATTAAAGAGATCCTTAAATTCAGCAGGCGACAAACTGTGCCCTCCTTTATAAACCCGATACATATAATTTAAGTCTTTTTCATTTAAAGCGCCTGCATTTACCTCGTTATTCAAATTTACAAGTTCTCCATCGGTGCTGTTGGTAAACATCAGCCGAACCCCGTATAGATTTTTGAACATGTATCTTACATTATATAAAGTATGATTTTTAGGATAGCCAATAAAAAATTCAGGCGATCCTTTCGAATTAATCGCTGTGCCAATCATGTCGGGATATTTCCCCGCGATAAAGAAAGACATGATCCCGCCCATACTATGCCCAATCACCGCCCGGTTCGAACGATCAGTCAAGGTTCGGAAAGTACTGTCGATATGATTTACAAGTTCTAAAAAATAATCTTTAAACTGAACCTGATAATTTATATTCGAGTGGTTACCAATATTGTACGGCCGAAGATCAGAATCTACTGAACGTCCGTTCCAGGCAACAAGTATTACTGAATTGTCGCTCACCATTTGAGGCACGTTATCCATGTTTAATTCGTGGTTTCCTGTATTCCCGTGAAAATAATAGATTACAGGATATTTTTTTTGAGAAGTGTTGTAATCTGAGGGCAAAAATATCCTGAATGACTTTTCCCTGTTAAATACTTTGCTAAAATGCGTGTGATCTTCCTGTGATAAGGCAACGATTGAAAACCCATAAAAAAAAACAAGTGTCAATGCCAGTATTTTATTTCTTCTTTTGCGATTTTGGTTCATGATCTGATCCCGTAAAGTTTAATAATTTTTAATCAATTAAATAACATTACAAAAATATAATAATTTCGTAACCTTTTTTATTTTTGTTTTATTATCATTTAATTACTTTTACAAACAAATTATCTTTTAATATCTTATTATTTTAAATATTAAATTATGCAAAAAACAAAACCGTTTACAAACTTACAGGCGATGACACTGGTTGTTTTGCGACTTCTAATCGGATGGCACCTGTTGTATGAAGGAATTTCAAAATTGCTGATTCAAGGCTGGTCATCCTCTGGTTTTTTAAGAGAATCACAATGGATTATGGCGGGTGTTGCCAAATGGATTATTTCGAATGACGCTGTATTACAAGTTGTTGATTTTATGAATATCTGGGGACTTATTGCTATCGGTCTGGGATTAATTCTAGGGCTATTTACCCGTGTTGCGGCCATTTCAGGAGCAATCCTGGTTTTACTCTATTATTTCAACAATGCGCCAATTATTGGAATCGAATATTCAATTCCGGCTGAAGGAAGTAACCTGATTGTCAGTAAAACACTGATAGAAGCTGTTGCTCTGTGTGTTTTGGCAGTTTTCCTGACAGGTACAATTTGGGCGATGGATGTTTTGGTTTCACGGTATAAAAACAAAAAAAAAATAAAGAAATATATTATGGATATCGATAAAGATAAATCACAGCAAGCAGAAGAAAAAAATGTTCAGTCACGCAGAAACGTGATCAAGGCATTGGTAGGAATTCCTGTTCTGGGGGCGTTTGCCTATGAAGTTTTGCAAAAAACATCCCAATACAAAAAAAGTGAATCAAGCATCATAAAAGAATTAAACCTCGGGGATATTCAAAAACCTTCCAAAATGTTAGGCGCTGTAAAGGGCGACCTGATCAGGATAGGAATAGTTGGTTTTGGAAACAGGGCTGAGCAGTTGGCAAGTGGTTTGGGCTTTCTGCATCCCGATGAAATAAAAAGTAAGTTGCCGGATGGAAAATTGGATGACTGGCTGAAACAGGAAGATTTAAATGTTGCAATAACCGGAATTTGTGAAGTATTTGACCTTCATGCTGAAAAAGGACTTGCAACAGCCGGATGTGAATTGTTGCCCGGTGGTGCAAAACCTTCAGGATTAGCTGTTAAACGTTACCGAACCTATCGCGAAATGCTTGATGACAAAACAATTGATGCGGTGATTGTAGCCACTCCCGACCACCATCATGCACGTATTGCGACCGATGCCATTAAAGCCGGCAAACATGTTTACTGCGAAAAAAGTATTGCATTAAGCGAAGATGAATTGCATGAAGTTTATGATGCAGTAAAAAACAGCGATCGTATTTTTCAACTGGGTCACCAAATTACTCAGAATGTAGTTTTTCAACAGGCCAAGGAGATTATGAAAAGAGATGTGCTTGGAAAAATAACCCTGATTGAAACAACTGTAAACCGCAACACCGCAAGTGGAGCCTGGATCAGACATCTGGATGGAAACGGTAATCCAAAACCGGGCAGCACAGAAACAATTGACTGGGAACAATGGCTGGGGACAGTCCACAAAAGCCTTTTAGTATTGATCGATACTACAACTGGACTAAATTCTTTGATTACGATACGGGTATGCTTGGTCAGCTTTTCTCGCATGAATATGACGCAGTGAACCAGTTAATGCGGATCGGAATTCCCAAATCTGCAGTATCATCAGGTGGTATTTACTACTGGAAAGATAACCGCGATATGCCGGATACTTTGCAATCGGTATTTGAGTATCCGGAAAGGGAATTAACCCTGATGTTTAGTGCAACTCTGGCAAACAGCCGCTCCCGTGGACGTGTTTTTATGGGACATGATGCCTCCATGGAACTGGGTGAATCGTTGAGTATTACAGCTAATTACGATTCAACCAAATATCAGAAACAAATGGAATCAGGAATTATTGATCCGAACAGCCCGATGATTACTATTAATCCGGGGTCGGGTGATATTGATGCGGTTTCTTCCGCCACTGAAAAATACTATTCTTCGAGAGGCTTGACTTCCACTTATATTGATGGTGTTGCTGTTGATGTTACCCATCTTCACCTGAAAGAATGGATCAATTGTATTCGGAATGGAGGTGAAACGAGTGATAATATTGATCGTGCTTTCGAAGAGGGTATCACCATTTTGATGGCCCAAAAATCGTATGTTGAAAAAAGACGCGTTGAATGGGATCCGATACAACGAAAAATTGTTTAAAACCATAAAATCCAATTCATTACGATAAAACAGAAAGTGATATTGCAACAAGGCAGTATCACTTTTTTACTTTCAAAAATGAAAATAAGAAAATGTTTCCGCCATGTATTTTGCATGAACTTAAATTTACCCAAACTCGGGACCGCAAATAAGAAACTGATTTTCAGGAATCCCCGGAAACGGATTCTCATTCCTGTACATTCTTACAAAGATTCTTTGTTTGCTAAAACCTATTAATTCCAACCATTTCACCAGCTCCTTTTATCATCAGGAATATCAATTATTACAGGTTTTCCGATTAATTTTTCAAGCGATTTCGAAATAAGTATTTTAGCATTTTCCGGATTTAAAGCCATTACCGGACCAATCTGGTAAAAACGGGCACCTTTTCTTCCCAAAGCAATTCCTGTAATTTGCCCGTTGCTGATCAACATCCAGGAGTTGTCAGAAAAGTTATTTATCAAATATTCAATGAGTTGTTTTCTGTCGGTTCCTGATATTTTCCGGTCAAACCGGGTTACTGCTTCAATATCCGATACAAGAATTTGTCTCAAAGAAAGTTGTTCGGTAATTTGTTGAGAATTGACGCAGGGAGCAATCATTCGGTGAATCAGATATTCATCTTTAAAACCATATTTTTTATAAACCGGCTGACCGGCGGGCGTCGCATCAAGTTTTACTGATTTGCATGATTTCAGTTTTTCAAATAAACCGGAAAGAAGCATTTTACTGATTCCCTTTCCACGATATTCACTGTCAACCAACACCATCCCTATCCATGCAATTTCATCGTTATAATTAATTGCAGTTGCAGTTCCAATTATTTTTTCTCCGTCAAGCACAGAAAGACAGATATTCAGGGGATTTCGAATGAGCAGATCCCAATCTTTTTCAGTTTGATTCCAGTTTTCTGCATTCGAAAGTTTTATGGTCTGTTCGATGTCAGAAAGCAGCAATTTTTTAATTTGATATGAAGAATGAAGTTCATCCATCAGTTTCATTTGTTAAAAATCTTTCTATTTATCAAGCATGGGAAAGAGATTTCTGATTTGCTCGTCGGTTGGCTGAAATCCATATTCGCATATTTCAAAAGCTTCGGCATTCTTTACCTGGTCAGCCCGCTTTTTCCCATACCATTTCTCAAGATTTTCCCTGGTTGATTCATTTACCGGATTATTCCATAATGAAGCCAGATAAGCCAATCTTTCTTCCTTGTTTTTGGGAACTTTATCAAGATGCTCCTGTCCCTCTGTCCACGGAAGCCATTCGAAAAACTGAGATTCATGCGCCGACAAGGCAAATATTTTTTGACTGAAAACATCGTCAATATCGATTGAAATATCAGGAACAAAAGGTGCCGGCTTTTGAAAATTATCCATCATATACAAAAAAACAGGGTTCTTTTTTAAAGGAGGAGTGTCAGGTGCAACATTGGGCACAATTACCATATAAGCGGCATCCTGAATCAAAATACCTGTATATCGGTGATCCGGATGATAGTCGTTTGTCCGGTGGGTAATAACAATATCAGCATCCCAATTTCTAATTTCCCTTATCACTTTTAACCGGTTTTCCAAGGTAGGCATCAATTCACCGTCGTGATTATCGAGAACAGCGTATTCCACGCCAAAACGCTTACCAGCTTCTTTTGCCTCAGCCATTCGTATTTTTGCAAGAGCTCCCCCACCTTTCGACTGGTGCCCGGCGTCTCCGTTGGTCATTGAAACAAACTTCACCTGATATCCCATTTGTACAAATTTTATTGCTGTTCCTCCAACCTGTTCGTCGCAATCATCAGGGTGAGCGCCAAATACAATAATTTTGAGCGGCTTGTTTTGGGCTGTTAAAGTTGAGTAACTTACTATCGCCAGAAAAGCAAAAAATATAATTCGATTCATAATCAACATATTTATTTACAGTTTGTTAAATCAACCATTTACTTAAGTTTTCGGCAACAAAAGCATCATCATTCAAATGCGGATAAGCCGCATAAACCCTGTCAATTTCCTCTTTTTGCCCGGGCGAAAGGGTTTCGTTTTCATTCAGTGTCCATATTCCATCGAGCAATCCCTGTCTTCTCAGCACTTCATGAAGGCCGGTAATGCATCCTCCAAAGTTGTTTGCCGCATCAAAGAATACAGCATTGGAATCGGTTATCTGGTTGGCGAGAACCGTCGTTTTTTGAACATCATTATTATATCTGCCATCCTGAACTTCTTCAAGCAGTTTAACTGCCGATCTGGTCCAAACAGCCCAGTGGCCCAGCAAACCACCAACAATTCGTTTGGTAATTGTTTTACCATCAATAATAATTTGATATTCAGAAAGAAGGTCAACCAAAATATTGTCGTCGTTACCTGTATATAATGCAATTTCATGGGCGCGCCCCGATTCAGCAACTCCACGAACCACATCCAATGTATAATACCTGTTAAAAGGCGCCATTTTTATGGCAATCACATTTTCAATTTGTGCAAACTCGCGCCAGAAATCAACGTCAAGCCTGCGGCCACCTACCGCCGGTTGCAGGTAAAAGCCGATCACCGGCATAATCTCAGCCACAATTCTGCAATGTGCCAGTATTTCTTCGTTTGAAGCATTTTTAAAAGCTGCAATGCCGAGCAACACAGCATGAAAACCTTTCTTTAAAGCTAGCTGTGCCTCGCTTACAGCCTGTTGGGTTTTTCCAATAACTCCGGCAATTCTTACGATTGGTTTTCCGGTTGCGGTGGTGAACCGGTTGAACTCCTCACTTGCAATTTGTAATACAGGTTCGTACAAATTATATTCGGGCAAACGGATTTCAAACTGGGTAGTATGAACAGCAACTGCTATCCCACCTGAGCCTGCATCCAGATAGTAGCGCATTAAAGCCCGCTGGTGGCGTTCATCAAGTTTACGGTTTTTATCCAGGGCCAAAGGAAGCGCCGGAATAACAACTCCTTTTTGCAGGGTGGTCAACACATTTTTGGGTAATTCAGTATAATTCATTTTTTAAAATTAAGCCTCTCTCCAGCCCTCTCCAAAGGAGAGGGAGCAAGGGAGGTGCATTTATTAGCATTTTAATCATTTCAAAGACTTTTGGTAATTCTGAATTCCTATATCCCCCTCCTTTGGAGGGGTTAGGGGAGGCTTCTAATATTTCCCGTCCCTGACTTCAAAATGGGTTGGCTTTCCCAATAGTTTCCTATTTTCTTCCATCCAATGTGCTGTCCATTCAATTACTTCGCTGACCGGCACTTTTGGCTTTCCAAATAAACCGAAAGCCAAACTGGAATTACTCAAAAGCGCTGTTTGTGATTCAGTTCCAACCAGAATCGGATTCACACCAAAAATTTTTCCAAAATCCAATGCAACCTGCCTCACAGAAAGTATCTCCGGTCCGGTTATATTTAATACCATGGCCGGACTACAGGCATGATCAAGTGAACGGAGTACGACCTCGTTTGCATCGCCCTGCCAGATTACATTGAAATAACCCATCGACAAATCGACAGGTAATTTGTTTTTTACTTTAGTTGCTATGTCCACCAAAACGCCATATCGCGGCTCGACTGCATAATTCAGCCGAATGAGTGACACCGGAGTTCCGTTCTTTTTACTCCCGTATTCGAACATTCTTTCGCGGCCCAGACACGATTGGGCATACTCACCAACCGGTTGTGGCATATCAGCTTCATTAGAACCACCCGAAACGAATGGAACCAGCGGATAAACACATCCTGTTGAATAAGCAACAATCCGCGAATCTTTAAAATATTCAACAACCAGTGCAGGAAGATATGAGTTCATGGCCCAGGTTAGTGAAAGATTATCAACTGCGCCAAACTTCATACCGGCCAAAAAGAAAACATTTTTTACTACAGGCAAGCTTTCAAGAAAATTTCTGTTCAGCAAATCACCTTGAATTGTTTCAATTCCAAAATTTTCAATTTGTGTTTTTTCCTGCTGATCGCGAAAACGGGAAACGCCGATAATCCGTTTTTTCACTCCTGCTTCCTCACATGCCCGTTTGGCCATATTTGCCAGCGATGGGCCTATCTTTCCTGCAATTCCAAGAAAGATTATATCTCCATCAAGTTTTTTGAACATTTCAACAGTTTCTGCTGACGGCCTTGAAAGAAGTTCTTCCAACTGTTCTTCATTTGCAATCTTTTCAGGATAATTATTCATTATCAAAATCTCCTTTTAAAATGATGTTTTTATAAATTTCAACTGCCTGTTCAAGTTTATCGGTATAACAAAACTCATCAGTCTGGTGTGCCATTTCAGGTTGACCGGGCCCTAAAATTACAGTGGGTACTCCGCCGTAAGCAGGCTGAAGAACCGAACCGTCAGTCAGGTATGGCAACGATTTCGGGAAACCATTTTGCCCGATTGAAATTCCGCAAACAGAATAGACCATTTTTACAAACGGGTCATTTTCATTGCTTGAAACAGCCTTTAAATCAACAAGTGTTTCAATAGAAACTTCGGAACCCAGTATGTTTTTAAATTTTTTCAAGTAAGAGCTGATGATCAACTTTTGTTGTCGTACGGGCATCAATTGTAAAAGCAGCATGGTCGGGAACTGAATTAATATTCATTCCTCCCTGAACTACGCCAACATTTATTGTAGGAAAACCAAGTAAGAGATCATTTTCAGCTTCAAATTCAAATTTCTCTATTTTTGAAATTGCACGTGCCGCTTTATAAATGGCATTATCACCCAAATGTGGCATCGATGAATGTGCTGTTATCCCTGAAGTTGTCAAGTTTAAATACAATCCACCCTTATGTCCAATTGCCGGAATGTTGGCAGTTGGCTCTCCAACAATTATTCCCTTTGCTTTTCCAAGTTTTCCATAGGTTTCAACCAAATGTTTTGCACCCTGGCAACCTAGTTCTTCGCCTGAAGTAAATATTAAACGAATACCACATTTCGGAAAATCTTTTTCAGCCACCTGTATTGCAGCAACAACCATGGCCGCCACTCCACCTTTCATATCACTTGAGCCACGGCCATAGAGTTTGCCATTTTTAACTTTACCGCCAAACGGATCTACTGACCATTCGCGGGCACCTAACGGAATTGTATCGAAATGACCGGTAAATACAACAGGTAGCGAATCAAGGGTACAACCTTTCTCTGCAATAACATGCAAACGGTTTGCTTCAAAGGGAATATATTCAACAGTGAACCCATTTTCGAAAAGCAGTGCTCCAATAAATTTAGCTGCATCACTTTCATTTCCCGGTGGATTCACCGTATTAAAAGCAATTAACTTCCCTGTTAACGATATGACGTCTTCAAAGTACATAAATTCTTAAAAATCCATTATTAGTTAATGTATAACCGGATTTTCCATTCCGCGTGCCTGATTGGTTTTTGGCAAAAAGGAGACAATGATCACTCCTAAAAGTGCAACACAAATAAGAATTGCAAAACCCAGCGCATAACTTTTAGTTTCAGTGTTATATAAATATCCGACAAGAACCGGGAAGAAAGATTCGGCGAGACCATCAGCAACCAAAATAATACCCATTGTCCTCCCCAGGGCTCTCACTCCAAACAAATCTCCTGCCATTAAAGGAATAATCATGTAATCACCACCTAAGCCAATTCCGAAAATAATTGCAAATACATAAACTCTTCCTTCAAAAGGTGGTAGAAAAAGTGCAAAAATTGCAACTGCTACGATCGAATAAATGAGCATCATTACATATTTTCGGTTAATAATATCTGAAAGCCAGCCCATTGCAACCCTTCCTGCTAAACTTGACAATAAAACAACTGACATTATATTGGCAGCCTGAGCCTGCGAGTAATCAAGATCGCGTAAATACAACTTCAAATGTTGCCCCATTCCTCCAACAGCCCCAATTGAACACATACTGCCAAAAGCCAGCAGATAGAAATTTGGATTCTTCAAAATGCTTTTCATGGGTATTGCCGCAATTTTTTCTACCTCAACTTTTGCTTTTGCTTTTGACGGATCTTTAATAAAATAGGAAAATGGAACAGCTAAAACAATAATCAGAACCCCAAGTATTGTTAATGCATGTTGCCATCCCAGGTGCTTTTCAAGATTTGTTGAAAGTATAGGAACAATTGCACCACCAATTCCGATTCCCAAATATGCAATTCCCATGGCTTTTCCTCTGTTTTTGTCAAACCATCTGGAAATCAACACCTGACATGGCAGGGGACCGCCAAAAACATATCCGAGCGCATTGAGCACATAAAACATGTAAAACATCCATAAAGTACTTGAGTAACTTAATCCCATCAGTGCAACGCCCATTAAAACCGCTCCCAGCATCATCAAACGGCGCGGACCATACTTGTCAATCAACCAGCCAGCAAGAAAACCGAACATTGGGGCTACAACAAGTTTCCCGACAGCGTTGCCTGAAGTTACTTCAGCTCTTGAAAAGCCAAAGTCATTCACCATAAAATCATAAAAAAATGGCAGACCGTAATACGCAAATCCAACCAATGCAAAAAGTGATATAAATGCCGTAATTATGATATATGTGTTCGAACTTGTCTCAAATGATTTTGAAGTCGATTGTTGTGTTATAACTGCCATATTCATTGAATTTTTATAAATAAAATCTTATTTCAGAAATGGTCGCTGAGAATCTCATTTATTGCAGATTTTTTGTTTAACTGAATAAATTCAGCCGATTTTCAAACATATAAATTTTAATTCAGAAGTTGTAAAGATAGAATGAAAAACAAATTTACCAACCATACGAAAGCAATATTCAAAAAAAACAAAAGATATTATAATTAAATTACGACCAATTCGTTTTTATTCATTATCCAAATTAAAGGATAAAGTGCAAACTCCATAAAAGCAGCAGTCAATATTCTGAATGCATGAATAACCCCGAAACATTTACTAAAGTATCGACAATTGCAGCCAATTAAGAATTAAGAATAATATAATGTCCTAATAATACAACATTGTATTAGAACCATTACTTACTTTCAAGTATTGAATAACTATTTGGACCTTCGTTAAAGATTAAATCCAAAATACTAAGATTGGGGACAAAGCCAAGTTTTTCGGAAAAAACCTGTGTGTATTTTTGGGGTTGAAATTCCAAATCTATTTCGGGTGATATTTTTGGTGAAATTGTTTCGCGTAAATTCAATGTCTCATCCGGTACTTTTTCAAAATCAGTTGTCAGAAAAGAATTATTCTGAATTTCAAGAAGTTCGCAAACATTTTCATGAATTTTAAGATTGAAATCAAATAGAAACTCATGTTTTGTTTCGAAAAAAGGTTGAATATCATCTTTGTAATATTCAAAAAACGGTGAAGAACTGTACGCTGAAAATATAGTTCGCCAATGGTTCCGTTGCCATTCAATGTCGTATGAAATTTTGAGGTCTTTGATAAGAATTTTCCGTCCGCGTCCTTTTACTACGGGAACCACAAGCTGGATTGGCCCATTTCCACCCATTATTACGCATCTGTTTCGATAGGTTTGTTTATTGAAATGTTCGAACTGTTCAATATATATCTCATCGTATTTCAGAAATTTTGAATAATACTGTACCGGGGCAAAAAAAGCTGTGCTAAGCAAAACTGAGTTCATTTTGCAAATCTGGGAAAAAGTGAAATAACAGACAAATCGAAACAGCTTTCACTATCAGGGAAGATTGCAAATTCTGTTAAAACTCGTAAGAAACACCTGTATAAAATCCAAGTCTGTATGGACGAAAATCAACAAGAGAACTTGTATTTATTGAATTCAGATAATAATTGAAACGTGGTTCAACTGCCACAGAAAAATGTTTACTCAAAGCATAATTCAATCCCACACCTACAGTTCCTGAAACATTTACTGTTGAAATATCCTGGGTTTCACCAATATTTTGTAAACCATATTGGTTATCGATATACGCATCGTTTCCTACCACAATTCCAGCATTCAGACCCGTAATCAGTTCAATACCAAATTTTGAATCAACAACTCTGTACCTTACAAAAAGAGGGATTTCCATAAACTGAAAAACCTGTGAAAAACTTCCGTTGGGAACTGTTAAACTTCCAACGTCAGATTTTAAGGCTTCAAATTCGCCACTGATTTCTGCACCATTTGGAGTGCCACTAAATTGAATTACACCTGCAGTGCTGTTCATCGCCAAAGTATTATTTTCAAGTCTCACGGCGTTGCTGAAATATGAATTATTACCGGATACAGGTGCGTTTAACTCATCCATATTCTGTGCAAACAAACGCATTGAATTCTCTGATTCCTGCCCGTTTTTAGCGTAATATACTCCACTTTCCACAATCCAGCGTTTGCTTGTTTTATACTGAACAGAAATACCTCCGCTAACATTTGAGTTCCCGTTATTGTCAGAATAATTCATGTCTTTCGCATAACTTTCGCTGTGATTGGCTGAATACGAAGAATAACCGGGCGCTACATACATTCCCATTTTCCAGTTGTTTTCGGGCTTCGATACTGATTTAATGTTTTTGATATTCTCGGCAATTAAAAGTTTTTCTCTTTCCGTGATATAATTTGTATTTGTGCTTTTAGTTTTAAATGCCAAATCAGAATTTGGATGCTGGGATTGTGCAATCCGCACTGTCGAACTTTCAATTTTTGACAATACAATGATTTCACGGGAAATTGTGTTTTCCCCGGTTGCGTTTGTTTTATAGCCTTTTGTTTTCGTTGATACCGGCCGTGGTGCAACTAGTCCCGTGATTTCAGTACTTACCGGTTCAGTTGAATTATTTTCCCGTAATTCAACAATATTTCCAGATGCAATTTCAGTGGGTTGAATACTTGTTTTTGCTGTATTTTCTTCGGGTTGAATAATTTCGTTTGCTGCTTTCGCATTATCCTGTGGCGCTGAATTATCATTAAAATACCAGCCTGCCAAAAATGCAAGTACAACAACCGCGGCTGTTGAAATCCAACCAATGTACATTCTCCTTGCTTTTCGCCTTTGCGCCGCCAATTTACCCAGTATATTCTCCCAAATAACAGGCGGTGGTGAAACGGAGAAACCATCAAGTTTCCCGCGGATAATATCATCAATATTTTTTTCTCGTTTCATTTGTTTCTTTTCAATTGCTTGAATTCTGTCAAACCAAAATTCTATGCTGTATAATTTTCAATTGTATCTTCTTCGCCGTAAAGTTTCTTAACTCTTCTTTTTAAAATTTCTCTGCCTCTTGCTAGATTCGATTTTGAAGTACCTTCCGAAATTTGCATTACTTCGCTTATTTCCTTATGATTCATGCCTTCCAAAACGAAAAGGTTAAAAACCATACGGTAACGCGGTGGCAATTCCTGGATAAGTTCAATCAGTTCATCGGCAGTAATTTTAGAAATAGTGTCTTCCGAGAAATTTTGTGGATCATAAATATTAATGTCTTCCACAGGATACATCATATTTTGCTTTCTGAACTTTTCGAGAGAAACGTTTACCATAATTTTTCTTACCCAACCTTCCAAAGAACCCTGGTGTCTGAAATTTTTCAAATAGGTGAAAAACCGAATAAATCCCTCCTGTAAACTGTCTTCAGCTTCAGTCCAATCTTTTGAATAGCGCAAACAAACCCCAAACATTTTTGGAGCCAACATGTTGTACAAGGTTTCCTGAGCGCGAACATTCCCTGAAACACAATCTTCAATTATATTTTTTAAATCTTCCAAATTTTGCTTACCAGTGTCCGCTCAAAATTAAGGATAATAATTACTCTATTCCAATTTCAAATTTTTCAGGCACTTGAAAATTTCAGTTCCTTATTACTTTGAAATCATGTAAAAGATGAAACCCGAATTAAAAGGGTTGCGTCAGGAATAAAAAATTTTATTACACGCAACCTGAAATATGTTTATATCATCATTACTGTATCAGCATTTGCAGGTAAATTTTATAAATTTGATCACAGGTTTCTTGAAATTATATTTTAACTTGAAAATAAAAAACTATGAAAACAACATTCACATTCATTGCATTATTAATCCTAATTTCTGTTGTATCATGCCAACAGGAAAATAGTGATGACAACGAACCTAAAATTATTAATCTGGATGAAAAATCGGCTCAGTTAATTGAAGCGGATAATGCTTTTGGGCTTGAAATATTTCAGAAAATAAGGAAAAACAGCACTAAAGAAAATATAATGATTTCGCCACTCAGTATTTCTGTTGCACTTGCTATGGCATACAATGGCGCTGATAATGACACAAAAACCGAGATGGAGAAAACACTAAAACTGTATGGATTAACAGCAGAAGAAATTAATGCTTCATACAAACATTTGATAGCGGCACTCCAGTCGGTTGACGAAAAAGTTGTTTTCGAACTGGCCAACGCAATTTTTTATAAAAACGGATTTGCAGTAAAACCCCGATCTCCTGAACATAAACAGGAATAATTACGATGCTGAAGTTTCAAGTCTTGATTTTAATTCTCCTTCTGCAGTTGAAACAATAAACAACTGGGTTGCGACCAAAACCCATGATAAAATACTTTCAATTATTGACCAGTTAAACCCCGACGATAGAATGGTGCTTTTAAATGCAGTTTATTTTAACGGAATCTGGACAACTGAATTCGAAAAAGAAGGAACAAAACTTCATAATTTCACAAAAGATAATGGCCAATCAATTGATGTTCCGATGATGAATAAGGAAGATAAATTGCAATATACTTCAAATTCATTGTTTGAAGCGGTTAAACTTCCATATGGAAAAGGGCAGTACAACATGATTGTAATGCTTCCGGCCAAAGATAAAAACTCGCAAAATGTTATAGATGCACTTTCGGCTGAAAATTTAACAAAATGGGGAAATGAATTCAAAACCGAAGATCATGTTGTTGTAACCATGCCGCGTTTCAAGTTCTCATTCGAAGCAGGTTTAAATGAAGTTTTAATGGAAATGGGAATGCCAAAAGCATTTTCTGACCAGGCTGATTTTTCTAAAATTACTGATCAGGAGAATTTGTTTATCAGTTCAGTACGCCATAAATCATTTATTGATGTAAATGAAAATGGCACAGAAGCCGCCGCTGTTACTTCAATTACATTTACAAATACAAGTGCCGGCCCGGGAGATACTGTTCAGAAAATATATTTTACGGTTGAAAAACCATTTGTTTTTGCCATTACAGAAAAAGATACAGGTGCCATTTTATTTATGGGAGAAGTTCAAAACCCTGAATATGAAATTTAAAGCCTGATTATCAGCCTGTAATAGCAGAACAGAGAATAAGGTGTTTGCAGAATAAAACGCCACATTTTGCGTTATAAATAAAAATTCAAAAGCCATGAAACGATTAACATTCTTATTCGCTGTGTTTGCTATACTTTTTACTGCATGTCAAAATGATGAAGAAATTATTTTGGAAGATGTTGGAATTGTAGTTGATTATGCAAGTGCCGGCAACTGTGGATATATAATTGAACTCGAAAATGGGGCAAAAATTCAACCACTTTATTATCCTGAAGGTTTTACTTTTTCGCAAGGCCAGCGTGTACATGTTCAATATGCCGAACTTACAAATGTTGTGCCCTCCTGCGACCGGGGAACTCCGGCTGAAATAGTTTTTGTGGAAGAACTGGATTGCGCTCCATTTATCAACTGGAATTCCTCCAATTCAGATAGTTTGCCCAATGATCCAATTTATTTGCACGAAGCTTTTGTTGATGGAGATTGCCTTCAGATTAAAGTTTCATATAGTGGTGGTTGTAAAGAACACACAATAAATCTAGTACGAATACAACTCTCAGAAAAAGATACTTCTAACATTCCAACCTTCGAAATCAGCCACAATGCCAATGGCGATATGTGCGAAGCATATTTTACAAAAGAGTTGCGTTTTGATTTAAATCCATTGAAACAGGCAGGTGTAAACGAATTTATATTGACTGCAAAACTTCCCGATGGAGAAATATATGAAGAGATTTTTGAGTTGGAGTAAAATGAAACCACAAAAAAACGCTGCCCATTTCGTGCAGCGTTTTTTATATAAAATTCAGTATTTTGTTTCTTAAAAAATACTGTATGATAATCCGGCAGCTATGTCAAGCGTAGTTTTTCCATACGTATTTGTATAACTTGTAATAGGTTTCTTCCATCTATATCCGGGATATTTCTGGGATACCGGATAATCAAAAGTTACTTTATCATCCTGATAAAAAGTATTCGAAATTCCAAAATCAAAAGTAAGTTTGTCAGTAACTTTCCACATAATACCTCCACCCAAAGTATAAGATGAATTGCTGAAACTCAAATCATTTTGCCAACTATCGGTAACACCCGATTTTGAGCGTAAACCACCAACACTAAATGCAAAATTCTCAGCTAAATTAAATTGAAGACCCAAACCCAGTTCATAATAATTTTTATCAATTTCTCTTTTCCTGATTTTGCTTTGATTCAAATCACCCCATATTGCAAAGTCATTAGTATTTGAGCCCCAACCAACCCTTTTGTCAAAATACATGTTATACGAAAGTTGAGCTTCCAGCCATTTCAAACCACGATAACCAATACCTGCAGTAACAATTCCGGGAACATCACTATTCACAGTTTCTCCCCACAAATCATAATTATTGGCAGAATTTGGTTTATTATCGAGCGTAAGAAATGTTTTCATTTCCCATTTGAATGCGAAATTCCAATCATCATTTGGCGAAAAATTTACACCTAAAATTGGAATAAAACTCTGACCGGTTTGCTCTGTATCAACAACTTTATCTCCCATTTTATCTGCTGTTGCATTGAGGGTAGCAGCAGTTGTGGTTGAAAATCCCCTGTATCGTTATAACTTTTCTGCACAGAATTACCTTCAGCCGCATAAATTGTCATTCCATTTATCTGGTCTTGTGTAATTCCCATTGCATTCAAACCCGCTTCTATTTTTGTTCTTTGCTCGACTGTTATGAAACCAGCCTGTTGAATTTGAGCCAAAGTATAAGCTCCACCGCCACCATCAATTATTGGTTGCAAGCTTTCAGCTGCATTAAAAGCATCATTTGCTTTCTCTGAAACAGATCCAGCGCTAAGTGTTAAAAATGCTGGAGCTGGATACATATTATTGGCCACTTGCAATTGAATATCTTTTATATATCCCTGGTAAACATTTTTCGAAGTTAAATAACGAACTCCACCATAAACCGAAAGTTGATCGTTTATTTCATAGGTTGCTCCCAACTGAATTCCCCAGTAAACTGAACTTCCTTTGAAATAGATATCAACATCATAACCTGTGACACCAAGAGCAGAAAGCCGTGTTTTGGTTTGTGAGATTGGAATTTCAAATGCAGGCAATCCTCTTGTAAATTCGGCAGCTCCACCTCCAGATGTTGGCCCAAAACCCAACGAAAAAGCCCATTTATCTTTTATAAACACCATAAGCTGATGGGAAAACCGGAACTTTTGTTGTCCCTTTATAATTGCCATCATTTAATAAGGAGAAATCAGATTCTATAGTTTTATCCTGAAAAATTGTTTGACTATTTAAAGCGAAATGCCAGCCATTTTCTAGTTTGGTTAACCCGGCAGGGTTATAAAAAACTCCATCAATTTCAAGTGAAGCATTGCGAGACATCATTCTGACATACTGCGCACTTTGGTTGTAGTTGGTTAGAAGTCCACCCGCAAATACCATATTGTAAAGGACAAATAATGAAGCAAAAAGCGTTAGTTTTTTCATTAGTTTTTTTATTTAAATGAATAATTACGTTAAAAAAATAATTACTATTTCTCAGATTTAATTTTTGATTGTAGTTGATGTAAAACGCTGGCAAATTTAAAACTTAATATTTAACAACAAAACATTCAGCTGATTTTCAATTAATTAGAACTTTTCGAATAATTTCGTTCTGTTTTCCAATATCAGCAAATAAAAAACCCGGGAAAAGACTCCCCGGGTTAAATCATTATATATGAATATCTTAGATATGGATAACTTCATCATATGCAGCGGCGGCTGCTTCCATAATTGCTTCGCTCATAGTTGGGTGCGGATGGATTGTTTTTAATAATTCATGGCCTGTGATTTCAAGCTTTTTGGCTACAACCATTTCGGCAATCAATTCAGTCACATTTCCTCCAATCATGTGAGCTCCAAGTAATTCTCCATATTTTGCATCAAAAATAAGTTTCACAAAACCATCTTTCTGGCCTGCAGCACTTGCTTTGCCACTTGCTGAATAAGGAAATTTCCCAACTTTTATTTCATACCCGGCTTCTTTTGCTTTTGCTTCTGTCATTCCCACTGAAGAAATTTCAGGATTCGTGTAAGTACAACCCGGTATATTTCCATAATTTATTGGTTCAGGATTCAGTCCGGCAATTTTTTCGATACAAACAATTCCCTCAGCTGATGCAACATGTGCCAATGCCGGACCTGCAATAATATCGCCAATTGCATAAATACCTTCAACATTGGTTCTGTAAAATTCATCAACTTTAACTCTTCCGTTTTCAGTGACAACTTTCATTTCTTCGAGACCTATTCCTTCGGTATTGGGCGAAATTCCCACTGCCGAAAGTACAATATCTGCCTCAACTGTTTCTTCGCCCTTTTTAGTTTTAATTGTTACTTTGCACTTATCGCCCGAAGTATCTACTTTTTCAACAGAAGAACTTGTTAAAACATTCATTTTCATTTTCTTGAAAGAACGTTCCAGTTGTTTTGCCACTTCCTCATCCTCGTTTGGAACAGCTGTAGGCATAAACTCAACAAGTGTTACTTTTGTGCCAATTGTTTGATAAAAATAAGCGAATTCGCTGCCAATTGCACCAGAACCAACAACTACCATACTTTCAGGTAATTTATCAAGTGCAAGTGCTTTACGGTAACCAATAATTTTCTTGCCATCGATAGGCAAATTAGGCAATTCCCGCGAGCGGGCACCAGTTGCCACTATAATATGTTTGGCAGTTATTTTTGTTTTTTTACCTGCTTCATCGGTAACTTCAACAGTATTTTTACCTGCAAGTTTACCAAATCCAAAAATTGATTCAACTTTATTCTTTTTGAAAAGATACTGGATTCCTTTGCTCATGCCATCGGCAACATTCCGGCTGCGTTTAACCATTGCAGCAAAATCAGGTTTTACTTCTCCTGAAATTGAAACTCCGTAATCGGCGGCATGCACTGCATATTCATAAGCCTGTGCACTTTTCAGCAGCGATTTTGTAGGGATGCAACCCCAGTTCAGACAAATACCGCCAATGTTTTCTTTTTCAACAACGACTACTTTTAATCCCAGCTGTGCAGCACGAATTGCAGCTACATAACCACCAGGACCGCTTCCGATTACTATTACATCGTAATTCATTCTATATTATTTTTAATTATTGATTTTATGCCTTTATAACATTTGTAACTTTGAAAGGTTTGGAGCAAAGTTAAGTGTTTATTTTAACTCCGAATAAATTTCCAACAAACTTCCAGCTGCAATAAACGAACTCATTTCGTCATTCAAAACTTTGGCTTCAAATTCTTTAAGTTTTATTTTGATTTCAGGATTTTCGTAAGAAATTCCTTTTCAGATTTTCCTGAATTGTTTCATGCATCCAGTAAGTAGCCTGTTCATTTCTCTTTTGAAAATAATAATTATTTTCCCTGGTCAACGATTTGTATTTTTCAATTTGCTCCCAAACCTCTGCAATTCCGGTTTTTGCAGTTGCTGAACAAGTTAAAACATTGGGTTCCCAACCCGATTCCTTTTTTGGAAAAAGATGAAGTGCATTATTATATTGAATTCCTGCCAGTTGCGCTTTTTCTATATTATTACCATCGGCTTTGTTAATGGCAATTGTATCAGCCATTTCCATTATTCCGCGTTTGATACCCTGTAATTCATCTCCGGCACCGGCAAGCATTAAAAGTAGGAAAAAATCGGTCATTGAATGAACTGCGGTTTCGCTTTGTCCTACTCCAACAGTTTCAATAAAAATATGGTCGAATCCTGCAGCCTCACATAAAATAATTGTTTCGCGCGTTTTGCGGGCCACACCGCCTAACGAACCTGCTGAAGGACTTGGCCGGATATAGGCATTTTTATCTCCTGCCAATTCTTCCATTCGGGTTTTATCACCAAGAATGCTGCCTTTTGTGCGCTCACTGCTGGGGTCGATTGCCAAAACCGCTAGTTTTCCGCCCCGTTTCGTGATTATACTTCCAAGTGCCTCAATAAATGTACTTTTACCGACTCCTGGAACACCTGTAATACCAACCCTGATTGAGTTTCCGCTATGAGGCAGGCAATTGTGATAATTTCCTGAGCAAGTTGCTGGTGTTTTGAATTGGCACTTTCAACAAGCGTAACAGCTTTGCTCAAAATTGTAATTTCACCTTTCAAAATACCTGAAACATATTCATTAACAGGTAATAAGTTTCTGTTTTGTTCAAAAACTTTTTACTGATTCATGGTTTACTGAGTCAGGTTGTGGAATCCCTTTATTTACTTTTAAACCTTTAAAATTCGTCTCATTTTCGAAATGATGATATATCTCTTTCTTCGCCATTATTGCAATTTCTATTGTGCAAAAGTATTACAAATCATCAAAATAAAGAACAAAAAAAAGGTGTCACAAAATTATGTCTGCAACACCTTTATATAAAAAATGATTAGAAAAACTTAGCTTTCAGCGTTTATGTTGCTCGAAATCCGTAGCGTTGAAGTCGGATTTTTTGGGTCGTTTGTAATAACAGTAATTGATTTACTTTGACGACCACGTTTCCCGCGTGAATCGAAAGTAACTTTAATTGGCACTGTTTCACCGGGAGCAACTACCTTTTTTGATGGGGCAACAGCAGTGCAACCACATGATGAACGCACATTACGTATTTGTAAATCAGATTTACCATCATTGGTCAAATTGAATGTATATTCTTTTTTATCACCTTGTTTCATATCGCCAAAATCATAATCAAGTGCATTAAATTTGGCAACCGGTGCATTTGCAAGTTGTGCAGGTGTCAGATCCGAAAAATCTTCTTCAATGGTAGCACTCACGCCAACCGAATTTTTGTAATCCTTGCTTCCATCAATCGACAGGTAAATTCTGTGCGATGCAAAACCATAAGTATCAGCCTTTTTAGCATCATAAGTAACAATCATCTTGCCTCTGCCTTTGGCCGGTATTGTTGTCGGTTCAACTTTTACTGTTAAATGGGAAGGAACTGTTTGCAAATCAACTTTTACAGGATTGTCAGTGTCGTTTACCAATTCAAGTTCCTTTGTTTCAACGGCATTTTGTTTGAGTTGGGCAAACGAAATATGGTTTGTTTCAGCCCTAAGCGGACCAATTTCACGTGGAAATTTTTCAGCCAAAGTTTTTTCCCGTTGTTCAACCGATCCTGAAATTGTGAGCACAACTGTTGAATTTTCAGCATTTGAAGTTACTGTAACAGTTTTGGTAAAAACACCTGGACGGTTTGCCGGATTGTAACTAACAGTTATTTCACCACTTCCATTTGGAGCAATTGGATCCCGTGTCCATTTTGGAGTTGTGCAACCACATGAAGCTTTTACATTGTTTAAAATCAAAGGTGCAGTACCTGTGTTCTTAAACTTAAAAACTGTGGTTTGAACACCCGCAGCCTCCATAAATGATCCAAAATTGTGTTGGGTTTCTTCAAAAGCAATTTTTGATTGAGCATTGGCAAAACCAATACTCACGGCAGCAACCAAACAAAAAACTGCCATTGTTTGTAAAAATCTTTTCATAAAACGTATCTTTAAAATAATTAATAATTCCTTTATTTAACAACAACAAAAGTAGGAATGCTTTCACCCTTATAATGTTAACCCATTCCGATATTTTGTTAACAAAATGTTAACTGCATGATTAAAGGAAAAATTAATTAGATTAGCATAAACAATATGGCGCTATGAAAGGAAAAACATTGAAATATATCATATTACTGGCTGCAATATCTGTTGCCGGTGTTTTTCTTATTCAATTCGGCTTTTTAAAAAGTTCGTACAATTTCACCGAAAAAAAATTTAAAGAAAGTACAATTGTTGCCTTAAAAGAAGTTGTATGGCAATTACTGCTTGTAAGCGGCAATACTTCAAGTTTCGACAGTATTACTCCTGTACAAATTATTACCGACAATTATTACATTGTATATGTAAATACTACAATCGACAAGGATCTACTAAAATCGCACCTCGTTGAAGAGTTTAAAAAACATGAAATTTATTCCGACTTTGAGTTTGCAATTTTCAATCCTGTTTTGGAGCAAATGGACGAAGGCATCCTGCTTGAGGACGGAGAGGAAAAACCGTCTGATTATCAGTTTCAAACCACTGAAAATGCAACCAATTACTTTGGAATTCATTTTACAAACCGAACTTCTTTTTTTGTATCGCAACTTTCAATCTGGTATTTTCTGACAGTTTTGCTGGTAGTAATTGTACTGTTTTTTGGATACACTTTAACAGTGATTATCAGGCAACGCCAACTTTCTGAAGTGCAAAAGAATTTTATCAACAACCTGACTCATGAACTAAAAACCCCGATATCTTCAATTGCAATCGCATCAAGTGTTTTAAACAACGAGGATATTTTAAATACACCGGAGCGCTTGTTTACTTACGCCAAAATTATACAGGAGCAAAACACAAGATTATCGAAAAATGTGGAAAAGGTATTAAACCTTGCATCTCTTGAAAAAAACAGAATTCATTTGAATCTTGAAGAGATTAATTTAAACGAAATAATTACTGAAATTGCTGCTCAATTTAAACAAACAGACTTTGGGCAAAAGGCAAATGTTAAAATTTTTGCAGTTGATTTAAATATAAATATACTTGCCGACCGCTTTCATTTTTCAAATTTGATGCTGAATATTTTAGAAAACGGAGCAAAATATTGCGATCAGAAACCATTACTTACTATTTCGGCAAATAAAAAAAAGAAGAATTTTGAACTCGCTATAACTGATAATGGAATTGGCATTCCAAAAGATCAGCGAAAGAAAATCTTCACAAAATTTTATCGGGTACCAACAGGAAACGTGCACAATGTAAAGGGTTTTGGACTTGGATTGGATTATGTTCAGAAAATTACATCAGCACATAAATGGAAAATAAAAGTAGATGAAAATCCCGAAGGTGGTAGTATTTTTACAATTATTATTCCGGTATAGACATGAATAAAGAAGAAACAAAAATTTTACTTGTTGAAGACGATGATGCTTTGAGATATATTGTAAAAGACAATCTTGAGCATTACAATTATGTTGTTGAAGTTGCCGAGAATGGCGAAATTGCACTCGAACTTTTCAACAAAAACAGTTTTGATTTGATCCTGCTTGACGTTATGCTACCAAAAATTGACGGTTTTCAGGTAGCACAAACCATTCGTAAAACAAACATTCAGGTTCCGATTATTTTTCTGACCGCCCGATCCATGACGGAAGACAGGATAATCGGCTTAACTTTGGGAGGCGACGATTATATTCCAAAACCGTTTAGCATGGAAGAATTGCTGCTCAAAATAAAAATATTTCTGAAACGGAGCAGTTCTCAACCTGTTGAAAAACATGCTGATTCAAAATCAATTTCAATTGGCGATTTTGATTTTTACCCGGATGATTTAACTCTTACAATAAATGGCAATTCGAGATCGCTAACATTGAAAGAATCGGAATTGATTAAATATTTTGCAGCCAATTCAAACAAAGTATTAAGCAGAAACGAAATATTGGAAAATATTTGGGGATCCGACGATTACTTTCTCGGAAGAAGTTTGGATGTATTTATTTCGCGTTTGCGGAAATATTTCAGCTTCGATCCAAACATAAAAATTACAAACCTTCACGGAATAGGATTTCGTTTTTCAGTAAAAAAAGAACAATGAAATAATGAGTATTTTACAGTTAGTGATATTAATAATTGTTGGAATTGTTGCAGGTTTACTTTCAGGTGCATTCGGAATTGGCGGTGCAATTATCGTGATCCCGTCGCTTGTTTTCATTTTGGGGCTCAGCCAGCACGAAGCACAGGGCACAAGTCTGGCATTTATGATTCCTCCGGTTGGCATATTAGCCACATGGAATTACTGGAAAGCCGGACATGTAAACTGGAAAATAGCACTTATTTTATCTATTACCTTTTTTATTGGTGCATATTTCGGTTCGAATATTTCGCTGAATATTTCAGACAGAATGTTGCGCAAACTTTTTGGTGGTTTGTTGATTTTGATTGCTATAAAAATGATTTTTTCGAAATGAATTCAAAATCGAAACCCAATCAACCTCAAAATATTGTCAATTATTATAAAAAGATGATTCATATTTTGGAAGAGAGAAAAAAAGGACTATTTTTGCAGTCCGAAAAAAAGAAATAGAAAATTATAAAATCATATAGAAATGAAAAGAACATTTCAACCTTCGAACAGGAAAAGAAAAAACAAACACGGTTTCAGAGATAGAATGTCAACTGCAAACGGACGTAAAGTTCTGAAAGCTCGTCGTGCAAAAGGAAGAAAAAAATTAACTGTTTCGGACGAACCGAGACACAAAAAATAGTTAAATAACAAAACTCTTTTTGCGAGAAGGTAAAGAAATGTTTCTTTACCTTTTTGTGTTTATAAATGTTGATAGTACAGCAACCGGTTGATAAAATATCGCATTGAAATTTAATGTGAAAAACAAGAAAGTTTTCCATGTTAAAGAATACTTTTTTTCAATTATTTTTGTTTTTCTGTAATAGCGACAAAATTTAACATGAGTCTAAAAAATTTCATCACAAGCCGCGTATTTTTCAAGCACCTTGGTATATCAATTATAATTGTTGTGGCTATTGTTGTAATTGTATTACAACAGTTGAAATCGTACACCCACCATGGCGAATCGTACCCTGTCCCTGATTTTACAGGATTAACAATTGACGAAATTGAAACAACAGCACATGAGGCCCAGCTTAATTACGAAATTATTGATTCAATGCACTTTGACGATGCAAATCCAGGTGCAGTTGTTGAACAGGTTCCAGAACCAGGGTTCAAAGTAAAAAAGAACAGAATTGTATTTTTAACTGTAAATTCAACAGTACCTGAAATGGTTGTTTTGCCAAAACTGACTGATATTTCGTTTCGTCAGGCACTGGGATTAATAGAAAACTGTGGATTAAAACCAGGCAAAATTACTTATCAACCTTCAGAATATAATAATCTTGTCTTATTGGAAACAATATCCGGGTAATAATATTAAAACAGTAAGTTTGGGAACTTCAGTGGATTTATGGTTGACACTGG
Source organism: Draconibacterium sp. (assembly GCA_016705335.1). Classification (GTDB taxonomy): domain Bacteria; phylum Bacteroidota; class Bacteroidia; order Bacteroidales; family Prolixibacteraceae; genus Draconibacterium. Next base: position 127,632 of record JADIYN010000002.1, read on the forward strand.
ATTCTATCAAAATTTCGCAACCCACACAAAAGGAACAAAAATAAATTTATGGAAGATTATAACGAAGAAATCGAAGAACAGGAAGATGGTGGGTTGTTTGAACATTACCGGTTAAAAGTTGACCCAGGTCAATCGGCACTGCGTGTTGACAAATTTCTTTCCAATCAACTCAAAAATACATCGCGAAGTCGGTTGCAGGCAGCAGCCGATGCAGGATGTATATTGGTAAACCAGATTGCTGTAAAATCGAATTACAAAGTAAAACCCAATGACGAGGTTGTTATTGTGTTGGACTACCCGAGGCGCGAATTAAAAATTATCCCCGAAGATATTCCCATTGATATTGTTTATGAAGACGACCAGGTTATTGTTGTAAATAAACCTCCCGGAATGGTGGTACATCCTGGACACGGGAATTACACAGGAACACTTGTAAACGCGCTTGCATGGTATTTCAAGGATTTACCATTGTTCAACAGTGAGGATCCGCGGCCAGGACTTGTACACCGCATCGACAAAGATACTTCAGGGCTTTTGGTAGTAGCAAAAACCGAAATTGCCAAAACCAAACTGGGAATGCAATTTTTCGATAAAGTTACCGAACGCACTTATCAGGCTTTGGTTTGGGGAAGTGTAAAAGATGATGAAGGTACAATTGAAGGAAACATTGGCCGCAGCCTAAAAAACAGGCAGGTTTTTACTGTTTTTCCTGAAGGCGATTTTGGAAAACCTGCGGTAACACACTACAAAGTTATTCGTCGGATTGGGTATGTTACCCATGTTGAATGCCGCCTTGAAACTGGTCGTACACACCAAATAAGGGTCCACATGAAACACATAAACCACACATTATTTAACGATTCGAATTATGGTGGAAATGAGATTTTACGAGGCACAACATTCAGCAAATACAGGCAGTTTGTGATAAATTGCTTTAAAATTATACCCCGCCAGGCACTTCATGCAAAAACACTGGGTTTTATACACCCAACAACCAACGAGAAAATGATATTCGATTCTGAACTGCCCGCAGATATGGCAAATGCAATCGAAAAATGGGAAAATTATATTTCAAACCGCAATGAATAACAAACCAAATATCGCTGTAATATCAGGAGGCGATTCATCAGAATTTGTAGTTTCTGTTAAAAGTGGCTCAAATGTTTACAAAGCCATCGACACAAATAAATTCAATCCGTGGCTGATTCAAATGAAAGGAAAAGAGTGGATTGTTTTGCAGGATGAACAAAAAATTGCCGATGTTGATAAATCAGATTTCAGTTTTGTACTTGAAAACAAGATAGTTAAATTTGATTTTGCTTACATTACAATACATGGCACGCCCGGCGAAGACGGAATTTTGCAGGGATATTTCGAATTGCTCGGAATCCCCTACTCTACTTGCAATGTACACACTTCGTCTTTGACATTTAATAAGTGGTTTTGCAACAAATTTTTGAGCAATTTTAATATCAAAATGGCGAAATCGCTTAAAATCTCAAAAGGCGAAATCATCAATCCGGCAGCAATTGTCGAAAAACTTGGCTTACCCATATTTATCAAACCAAATGCGGGAGGATCAAGTTTTGGTGTAACAAAAGTAAAAAACAGGAAGAAATTGAACCTGCCATTTTAAATGCCTGGGAAGAAAGCAACGATGCTTTGATTGAAGAATTTGTTGATGGCAAGGAATTTACCTGTGGTTTGGTAAAAATCAAAAACAAAAAAATTGTATTCCCGGTTACAGAAGTACTTCCTAAAAACGAGTTCTTTGATTTTGATGCAAAATATACACCGGGAGCTACTGAAGAAATTACACCCGCCAGATTGCCCGCCCATCTTTTCGAAAAATGCCAGAACATTAGTTCCGAAATTTATGATTTGTGCCAGTGTGCAGGAATTGTGAGGATAGATTATATTCTGAAAGACGAAGTGTTCTATTTTCTTGAAGTAAACACAACCCCCGGAATGACAGCCACAAGTTTTATCCCGCAACAAATTGCTGCAATGGGGCTCACGCTTGGGCAGGTTATTACACTTATTATTGAAGATAAAATCGGATAGGAAAAACCAAGCTGTTAACATTAACCATTTCTGATTCTTACATTTTTAAATTGTCAGGACTAAATCACTGATGTCCAAACCGATTAAACAACTAACAATTGTTTATAACCCCTGTTAAAAAACTTAATCTGATTTTACCTTTCTCTACCTGTCTATTTTCGTAATTTTGTGGTTCAATTTTAATTGTCGAATAATTTTTAAGTTTTTAAAATGGCCGAAAGGAAAAAGCCCAACAGCAACAACACTTTCAATATTGAGCAAATAAATGCACAGTACGGCAAACTGCCACCACAGGCAATTGAGGTGGAAGAAGCGGTGCTTGGCGCATTGATGCTTGAAAGGGATGCGTATGTTACCGTTGCCGATTTTATTGATACCTACAGTTTTTACAAAGACGAGCACCAGAAAATTTTTGAGGCCATAAAAAAACTGTCGATGAATGAAAAACCTGTTGACCTTTTAATGGTTACACAGGAACTAAAAGACCGTGACCAGTTGGAAGAAATTGGAGGCCCCGGTTATATTACACAATTAACAAGACGTGTGGCTTCAGCTGCTCATATTGAATTCCATGCGCGGATTATTGCTCAAAAATTTATTCAACGTGAATTGATAAGGGTTTCAACTGAAATTCAAACCAAATCTTATGACGACACATTGGATGTTGATGAATTGATAAATTTTTCGGAATCATCACTTTTCAAGATTGCACAGGGAAACATCAAAAAAGAAACTGTCCCGATAAAACCCATATTGAATGAAGCGATCCAGCAAATTGAAAAAGCAAAAAACCAAAAAGAAGGATTAAGCGGTGTTCCGTCAGGTTTTACCGCTTTGGATCGAATAACTTCCGGCTGGCAGCGTACCGACCTTGTGATTGTTGCTGCCCGCCCGTCGATGGGAAAAACCGCGTTTGTGCTTTCAATGGCGCGTGAAATGGCAGTTGCACACAATAAATCTGTCGCTTTGTTCTCACTTGAAATGTCATCTATTCAGTTGGTTACACGTTTAATTGCCGCGGAAACAGAATTAGGATCACAAAAATTAAAATCAGGCCGCCTCGAAGATTGGGAATGGGAACATTTAAACCGGAAAATTTCAAGTTTAGACAAAGCCCCAATTTTTATCGACGATACTCCCGCGCTTTCCATTTTTGAATTCAGGGCAAAATGCCGCCGTTTGAAAATGCAATACGATATTGAAGTGGTAATTGTGGATTACCTGCAATTAATGACCGCCGGATCGGACAACCGCGGAAGCCGTGAACAGGAAGTTAGTATGATTTCCCGATCGCTAAAAGCAATTGCAAAGGAATTGAATATCCCAATTTTGGCGCTGTCACAGTTAAATCGTTCGGTTGAATCACGTGAAGGTAAACGGCCACAGCTTTCCGACCTTCGTGAATCAGGAGCAATTGAACAGGACGCCGACCTTGTTTTGTTTATCCACCGACCAGAATATTACGGAATTACAGAAGACGATTCAGGAAACTCGTTGTTAGGTGTAGCTGAAATCATAATTGCCAAACACCGAAATGGTGCTACAGGTGATATACATTTATCGTTTAAAAAAGAGCTGGCAAAATTCTCCGACATGGAAAATCAATTTAATCAGGGGTTTGGCCACATTCCGCAAACCTTTAGTTCAAAAATGAATGAAGAAGACGAGCTTGCCGGTGCCGGAATTTCAACAAACAGCAATTTCGAGAAACAGGGTTCCGGTACATCCGATTCTCCATTTTAGGCCTGAACAAAAGCATTTGGTTAGTTGTAGTAATTCAGTATAAGAAATAAAGAACGAAACGACCATGTTAAATTTTCTCTCTCTGCAAAAAATGATCAAAAACGGGAGTTACATCTGTTACCTTTAAAATAAACAATATTAAACAGATGAAAATTAAAATAACGATACTTCTAATAGCACTAATATTCTCATTTCAGGCTAAAAGTATTTCATTGCTGATTCCCATGGATGATTCTCAAAAAAATCATTTAAAAGCTTATGGGATAACATTCTGGGTTCTTGAAAACAATATTGAAGTTAAGTGGTTGCTAAATTACCGGGGAGGAAGTTTTTTGATGCAATCTTCGCCACAAATTGAAAATGAATGTGTTGTACGTGGTGTTACTTTTGAATCGATTACAGATGCGCAAGCCGCCGCAATTTTAGATGGCATTTCACAACCCGATGTAAACCAGGATGCAGTTGCGATGAATAAAGCACCAAAATTGCTGTTTATTCGCCACCAAACAAACAACCCTGGGATGACGCCGTTACACTCGTTTTAACCTATGCAGAAATACCTTATGACGTTATTTATGACGAAGAAATAATCAGTGGGAAATTATCTGAATATGATTGGCTGCACCTTCACCACGAAGATTTCACGGGTCAGTTTGGCAAATTCTGGCGCGTTTATCAAAATGCCCCCTGGTATCAGCAGGATGTATCAATAAATACTGAGCTTGCAAAGAAAATGGGCTTTTTGAAGGTATCTGAAATGAAATCTTTTGTTTCCCGCGAGATAGAAAAATATGTGTTGAACGGTGGATTTTTGTTTGCCATGTGCGCCGCTACCGATACTTATGATATTTCACTGGCAGCAGTTGGAATTGATATTTGCGAAAGTATGTTTGACGGGGATCCGGCCGATAAACAGGCCCAGCAAAAACTTGATTTCTCGCACACTTTTGCTTTTAAAAATTTCGAACTGAACGTCGATCCGTATGCTTATGAATTTTCAAATATCGATGTAACCGACACACGGAAAGTGTTGCGCGACAACGACTTTTTTACCCTTTTTGATTTTTCGGCAAAATGGGACCCCATTCCAACCATGCTTTGCCAAAACCACCGTAATCTGATTAAAGGTTTCATGGGTCAGACAACAGCCTACCGCAAGGATGTTCTGAAACCAAGTAGTTTGGTAATGGGTGAAAACAAATCGGCCAGCGAAGCCCGCTATATTCATGGCGAAAAAGGAAAGGGTTTCTGGACTTTTTATGGTGGCCACGACCCTGAAGATTACCGACATTTGGTTGGCGACCCACCCACCGACTTAAGTTTGTTCCCAAATTCTCCGGGATACAGGCTAATATTAAATAATGTACTTTTCCCGGCTGCTAAAAAGAAAAAGAGGAAAACCTAACTGACAACAAGCATTCTCAATTTGCTGAATTCCGTAATTACGATTTAATAAAAACACAAAATATGAAAATAAAAATGTTCTTATTTACAGGATTGTTCTTGTTTTCCATAAAAGTCTTCTCAAAGGATCCTAATTTTTACATTTACTTGTGTTTTGGCCAATCAAATATGGAGGGTCAGGGAACAATTGAAGCCCAGGACCGAATAGTAGATAGTCGTTTCCGTGTTATGCAAGCTGTTAACTGTTCAAATCTGGGAAGAACAAAAGGCTCCTGGTACACGGCAGTACCTCCTTTAACGCGCTGTTATTCGGGCTTGTCGCCTGCCGATTATTTTGGCAATATGATGGTGGAAAACCTGCCTGACAGCATTAGGATTGGAGTCATTAATGTATCAGTTGCAGGTTGTAAAATTGAACTGTTCGACAAAGATAATTACCAGAATTATGTTTCATCGGTAACTGAAGATTGGTTGAAAAATATAATCAACGAGTACAGTGGCAATCCTTATGCATATCTTGTGGAACTGGCAAAACTGGCGCAAAAAGATGGCGTTATTAAAGGAATTCTTTTGCACCAGGGGGAGTCAAACACAGAAGACAACCAATGGCCATTAAAAGTTAAAGGGATTTACAATAATCTAATAAAAGACCTGCAACTCAACGCCGATTCTGTGCCATTACTTGCAGGAGAAGTTGTACATGCCGATCAGGGTGGAATTTGCGCAAGTATGAATTCAATAATCGACAAACTGCCTCAAACTGTTCCCAACTCGTATGTTATTTCATCAAGCGAATGCACCGCGGCATCCGACAATCTGCATTTCAATTCAGCGGGCTACAGAAAAATAGGAATACGATATGCAGTAAAAATGCTCTCACTGTTAGGTTACGAAGTAGCCGATCCCGGTGATCCAAAACCAGTCTCAATTTATTTTGAGCCTGAATGTGCAACTATTGGCAGTAATTGGGAAATTATTTCAAATAATGAGGCATCAAACAGAAGTATAGTAAAATCAAAAACAGGTTTGGTAAATCGTTCGAAATCTACGATTGGGATTGAAGATAAAATCGAATTTTCATTTTCGTTGGACGAGAAAGATACATATGATTTTTATGCACGTGTAAATTGTCCAACTTCAAACAACGACTCATATTGGATCAGTGTTGATGGAGCAGACTTCGCAACAATTGACGGGCTTGTTACAAGCGGGTGGAAATGGAAAAAATTAAACAGCTATTTGTTGCCAAAAGGAGGGCACACATTGTCAATTGCATATCGCGAAGGTGGAGCCGACTTAGATAAAATATGCATTTCAAATATTGCAATTTCACCTTCGGAAATTGGTGATACTGCTGAAAATATTTGCTTACCTAATACTACAACTGTTGGAGCAACCCAAATTGAAACAAGCAAAGGTTACGGTTTGGGACAAAACTATCCAAATCCGTTTCGTGAAAAAACAAGCATTTCATTCGAAATTCCCACCAGCACCTATGTTTCATTAAAAGTTACCGATATGCTAGGCACAGAAATCAGGGAACTTGCCGGGAAATTTTACAATGCAGGAAATCATATCATAAAAATTGATAATCTTAAACTATCAAAAGGCAACTATTTTTATACACTTAAAACTGATAAATTTTCGGCAACCCGAAAAATGATAAAACTGGATGAATAAAACCGTGACTTCTACCTTTCGAAATGACCATTTTAATGTAAGAGTTATTTGTTGCAATGAATCATAAAATCACTACCCCACAGATGGAGCAAATATTAGCTAAACTTATGACATCGGGACATGTCGGATAACCATAAACGCAGGTGGTATTTCAACTTGGAGAGTGTTATAAAGTAGCCATTCTTTCAAGTCTTGATTATATGAAAGAATTAGAAATACTTAAAAAAAATGGGTATTAAAATGGATTATCTAAAATTGTTAAAGAATTATTTTTCTTTTTTGGAAGCCAATTTTTCTTATACTTTGGAAAAGGAGATTAACGAAAATGTATGTATAGCTATTTTTTTTATAAATAAAAGGATTAATCGTTCTATTTCTGTAGTCTATGATATACGAAACTCTCATATTGATATATCAATCTGGCAGTTAAAAAATAATGAGCGAGATTTTGAAGATAGGAGTTCTTATATCTATTTGTCAAATTTATTAGAGATAAATAAAGACAAAACGCAATTGCCTAAATTACCTTATAATATAAGTTTAACAGATAAAGAGCTTGAAGATATTTTTGTGCCTTATGTTGAACTTCTTAAAAAATACGCTTTAAAGATTATAAAAGGCGAACATTGGGAAGTTGTACCTTGGTTAGATTCCTTTAATAGAGAATTTACGTAAGATTTAAAAAAGCCATGCAAGGCTTAACTTTTTGAATATAAAGTAACTACTTCTTTTAAAAGAAGACTTTAAACTTCCTTTTAGGAATAATTTGCACACTCTTAATTTAAACCTACATTAAAGGCACAAAATATTCAGTTTTGGAGATGGTTTTTCAAATATACTTATCGTGCGAATTAACTCTCTTTGATCCCGTGTCTTGCCTCGAAATAAAAAAACCATTTGCATAATTGGGCAAGACACAAATTATAAATTTGCGCAGCGAGTGCCAATTGCACTTGAAGCTGCAATACAGAAAAATGCATAGTAAATAAATGAAATTCAAACCATTAAAGCCGTCTTGCGGGGTAAAACCCGGGAGACGACTTTTGTTTTTGCGTAAAATACGCATGCAAAATTGCGTAAATCACGCATGCAAAATTGCGTAATTTACGCTTGTGTAGAAGTTTTTGAATGTCGAACTTTGAAGTAAATAATTGAAAAGAAAGCATGAACAATTCGATATATAATAAACACAATTCTCTTTTCCCTAAAAGACATTCTTCACCACACATTGAATACTTAACAGAAATCTGGGTTTCCATTCCACATTCCCAAAAAAACATTGTCCCTCCCTCCGGAAGCAACATTTGTTAAGAATAATTCCGATGAATTGCACGTGCAGGGAATTCCGAAAGGAATTCCTTTTTTTCGTTTTATATAGTTACCCATTTATGTTTTAGCGCAAGAACAACAAGCCCCGCAATATTTTTTGCTCCGGTTTTTTCTACAAGTTTTTGGCGGTAACCTTCGGCAGTGCGAATTGAAACATCAAACGTTTCAGCTATTTCGGCATTTGTATATTCTTTACAAATTAATTTGAGAACCTGTAATTCACGCTCACTAAAATCAGGATTAAAAATAGTTTCAGCTTTTTCTTTCTTATTGAGGTTTTTTAAAACAAGTGACGAAATATCTTCCGAAAAATAAAAACCCTTTTCATATACTTTCAAAATTGCCTGCTCCATTTCGACGGGATCAGCATTTTTTAATAAATATCCGTTTACACCCTCTGAAATTAAATGCAAAATAAACTGTTCATCATCTTCCATCGTAAGTATAATTACTTTTATTCCAGGATATAGTTCCCTTATTTTTTGCTGAGCTTCCACCCCATCCATAACAGGCATCCTTAAATCCAGAAGAATTATATCGGGTAATATTTTTATTACAGAAAGTAATTCCAAAAGCTCTTTTCCATTTTATGCTTCATTGATTTCCCCTATAAAATCAAAATCCTCCAAAAGCGCAATTATACCTTTACGGAAAAGTTTGTGGTCGTCAGTAATTACAATGTTAATTTTATAGTTTCCCATGATTAGGTATTTGTATCAAGAAAGATTATTGCAGTTGTACCTTTTCCGGGGGTCGATTTCATTTTGAATTTTGCATTCATGATTTGGGTTCGGCTTTCAAGGTTTTTTAAACCGAGGCCGGTTGCCATTTTTTCGTTTAGCTCAAAACCTTTACCATTGTCGCTTACCGAAATCATTAAATTGTTGTTGGGTGAAAAACGTGAATTTATATGAATAATCCCCGCTTCAGAATGTTTTATTGCATTATTGAGCAACTCCTGCACAATTCTGAAAACAGCCAACTCCTTTTTTGTATCGAAACGAAATTGTTCACCGCTTTTCCAGCAAACAATTTTTAAATGATCTGATTTATTTACCCAATTGGCAAGTTCTTCAAGCGCGAAATACAAACCCAGTTTTTCAAGCGAAGGTGGCAACAAGGCTCGTGATATACGACGAACCTGCGTAATTACTTCGTCTAAATAGGTTTTTGTTTCGGTGGCCAATTTTTTTGCGACTTCCTCCTCCGATTTTTTTTCGATGCGCGCTACATTCAATTTAACAACAGAAAGCATAGCACCAACTTCATCATGTAAATCCTGGGCAATTCGTTTGCGTTCTTTTTCCTGGGCAGAAATTGTATTCTGCAGAATTTCTTCCTGTTGTTTGGCGCGGGTTTCATTTAGTTCCAATTGCTTTTTCAGCATTTTTTTCTGATAGGTAACAAAAAAGAAAAAAACAGAAAGCGCAAGTAGCACCATTCCGAGGGTTCCAATAAAATAGATTAAAAAAATACTATTGCTTTCTTCCAACATAGTTTTAATATTAATCTGCTTTCTTTGAAATAAGAAATCCAACCGTTATTATTGAGTAAAACAACAAATTAAAGACACCAAAAAAACCAGCTGCTATTTTAGCCAATTCCATTGATGCAATTACCCTGAGATTATACAATGAAAAGAAGAAAAAATTAAATGAATAATAAACCAATACTGCTGTATTTATCCAAATCAGTGGTTCACGTGAAAGCCTTTCAATTTTGGCCTCTGTCATAATTTTTATAAAAAATGTGACTGAAAAGATGAAAACGATAAGTGCTCCGATAGCACCAACTAAACTAGGATACTCCAACAAACTTTGTATAAACAAAGGATTGATGACACAGTAAATTTCATAAACACCAATTACAATAAAAAAATATATTGGTCTAATAAATTTATTTAAAAGCTGGTAGTAAAAAAAAGTTAGAATTAAAAAAGCTATTGGAAAATAGAAATGCCCAATAGGGTTTGTAATTTTCATTATAAAATGTTGGTGAAACTTTGTATAGATTTCAGTCAACACACCAAATGCAACAAAATAAAAGAACGTTTTTAATTCTTTGCTTAAATATTTGAAACGGATTATTCCAACAATAAAGGCTATATAAGTAAATACAACACTTAATTTAATAAATTGTAAACCGCTCATGAATACAATTCATTACGAATTATATATGCTTCCTTCGTCGCAAAACGGCGGGCAAGGTCCTGTAAAGTCAAATACATCGCCCTCTTCATCAAAAGCTTTGCTTTCTTTAACATCAGGACTAATCATTAAATTCATTGTTTTGGAAACCCCAAATTCAATTTGTGCATCCAATTTTCCCTGCACATTAAATATTTCGTGGAGTTCGTATTTTGTAAGCAGGTAACCATTTGGGAAGATGAATTTCCTGAATTCAGCAGAACTGTTTTCAGAATCCAGTTCACCTAAACGCCATTTTCTGTAATTCCTGATGCTTTCTATAACAAGTTTTGAACGATCAGAATAATTCTCGTTTTTTACATTTAGCTTATAAACCGGTGTTTCATAATTAACATAAACATCACCGCTGCCTAAAAGAAAAGCTGAAACTGCATAAGCACATAAAACATAATTTCCTTTTTCTGTTTCAGTTTCAAGGCCTAAATATATGCGAAGCCGGTTTTCATTTTCACCTGCCAGTTTTTTATAGGTATCTTTTTGAAGTAATATTTGTGGTACTTTCAGATTTAATATACTTTTTTGCTCTTCAGCAAAATTTCTTCTCCAATATTCAGCTTGTTTTGGGGGAATTTGATCCCGTTTTAATGATGATGCCATATTTATCAATTATTCTTGGTGATTATGAAAGGTTAAAAATAGTTGATTTTACCGAATAAAAAACACGTTAAAAAACAATTTCAAAAAAAAGTACTAAATCAAATTTGAGATTTGGATATTAAACATCGGGAAATGATTATCGTAATAAACAAGAGTGGGAAGGTAATCGGAATATAAAAGACTTATCATTAACAGCATATTAATTAGTTCGATACTCTCTTTTCTATGCAAAAAAAAACTGCTCAAACCGAGCAGTTTTTTTTCTGAATTTTAATGAAAAAGTTTAGTAGTTCATATCATTAAACCTAAAACCTTCGTTGTAAAAACCATCATTAAAGGCAAAATATCTTTCGGGGTAATGTACAAGTTGAAAACCATAATTAGTATTTTCAAAGAATAGGTTTCCTACCCTGAAATACAGATAACCATTAACATAAACTCTATCGTAGTTATTAGGCAAATATTCGAAAGACATTCCAAAAGGCATATCGACCAGCACATAACCAACTCCTCTGTGATACCTGAAAAAATGACCGTCATAACAATAAAACTTTATATGATTGTGAACAAATATTTGCGGACGGTTTGCAAATTTGCGGATAACATGACCGTAATAATTATGATGATAATAATATTTGTGGTTACGATATGAATAAGGATTATAAAACGAGTAATAATTCACCCAACTATTGTGGTTCCAGCGGTAACCTTCCCAACCATGATCCCAATGGTTGTAATTTTTATAATTGTATTTGCCCGATGATTTATTGTTGTCCCTGTCGCCTCTTCTGAAATCAGAAGACCAGTATTTGTCACTTCCTTTGTAGTCGCGTGTTGGGCGATATCTTGAGTCATTTTTATCAAGATTGTAGCGTTCCGAGTTTGGGCGACTTGTATTCCTGTTCCGATCATAGTTTTCATTGCTGCCGATTCTGTTGCTTTCAGTTGAACGCTTTGAATTTTCTGTACTGGCAGTTACTCTTTCCCTGCTTTTATCCGATTGATTGGTAACCCGTTTACCGTCTCTGTTCTGGCTTCGGTTAGAATTATTTGAATAAACCTGGCGATCTGATGGCTTTTTAATTTCCTTTGAATAATCAGCCTTCCGGGAATTTTCATTTCGATTTACATTTTTATCGGATGTAGAATTCCGTTTTACAACAGAATTACTTTTTTCTGACCTCGAAGTTGCCCGTGACTCATTTACTTTGTCGTGGTTGGCACTCTTTTTTTCAATGCTGCTTTTGTTGCCGGTACGTGAGTTTTCAACTTTTCTGTTGTTATTATTATCAGAAGTTGAACGACGTTGGGCATTTAAATTTGTTGTTGCTGTAACTGCCGCCAGAGTTATAATCATTGCAAGCAGCCTGAATTTCATTGTTTTCATGACTTCTTAATTTAAGATTTCTAAAATCTTTTTTGTTACTCTCTTTTGGCGCCTATAAAAAAAAACGATATCTGATTTTGTATTTACAAAGGTTGTGCCAAATGAAAAAATTCAAATAATTTGTTTGAAATACTTAACTTGTTTTAATTTTTATGTTTGAGAATGAAAGTCAAACAGCAAACAAATCATTTTTTTTATTTAGTAAATTCTGTCTATTTTTGCCGTGCAAATGGCAAGAATACTATCAATTGATTACGGAAATAAAAGGGTTGGAATAGCAGTTACCGACCCACAGCAAATAATTGCCACTCGATTAACAACTGTTCCAACACATACCATTTGGAATTTTTTAAATGAATACTTTCAGAAAGAACTAGTGGAAAAAGTTGTGGTAGGTTACCCATTGCAAATGAACAACGAAGCCTCTGAGGCTGTTAGGTACATTAATCCGTTTTTAAAAAAATTTCAGGTTCAGTATCCCGAAATTATTCTTGAAATTTTTGATGAACGGTTTACGTCAAAAATTGCTTTTCAAACCATGATTGATGGAGGATTAAAAAAGCAACAAAGACAAAATAAGGAGTTGATTGATGGGATTAGCGCAACAATTATTCTTCAAAATTATTTAGAACTAATGCGAAATAAAGAGTTGATATGAAATATCCGATTACAGTTTACGGAGATTCAATCCTAAGAAAAAAGGCGGAAGTAATTGAAAAAGACGCAGAAGGATTAAAAGAGATTATCGAGAATATGTGGGAAACTATGTATTACGCTGATGGTGTAGGACTTGCTGCACCCCAGACCGGGCTATCAATCCGTTTGTTTGTAATCGATGCTTCAACGGGTGCTGATGAGGAACCTGAATTGAAAGACTTCAAAAAAACTTTTATTAATCCTGAAATAATTGATTTAAAAGGAGATACTTGGGTAATGAATGAAGGATGTTTAAGTTTACCTGAAATTCGTGAGGATATAATCCGCCCCGATACAGTCAGAATTAAATATCTCGATGAAAATTTTGTTGAACACGATGAAGTTTACAGCGGTTTTGCAGGCCGTGTGATACAACATGAATACGACCATTTGGAAGGTAAACTTTTTATAGATTATTTATCGCCACTTAAGAAAAGATTGCTGAAAAGTAAACTAAATGACATTGCCCGCGGATTTGTTATACCTCATTACAAGATAAAGATCCCGGTGAAATAATTATACCCCTGTTTCCTGATTTTCGTTTTGATTAATTCCTACAAACGTTCAAATGTGAAACAAACTGTTCAAAATATTCCTTTTCTTCGAATAACATTTGCCCTGGCAATTGGAATAATTATTGGAGCTAATTTCAATACCAAACCATTATTAATACTTTCATTGCTGGCGTTTTTATTCTTTATCCTTGTTACACTCAATAAAAATTACAAATTCTCATTTAATCTGCTTTTTGGACTGGTTGCCCAGCTATTTTTTATTTTTCTTGGAATTTTAATGACACAGTTGCACAATAAAAAACCTGTTTTATTTGATAAAGGCAATTTTATTGCCGTTGTTTTAGAAACCCCCAGGAAAAATTAAATTCCTTTAAAACAATTCTTCAGGTTGAAGCAGTCAATCATTCAGATTCAATTATACCGACAAAGGAAACTGTTATTGCCTATTTTTCAAAAAGCAATTCAGTTGCCACATTACAGGCCGGAGATATCATTATTTTCAGTGATCCACCTCAAACTATTGAAAATAAAAATAATCCATATGAATTTGATTATAAAAAATACCTTGAAAGGAAAAGTATTTACCGCCAGGTTTATATCCCGGCCAACAATTTCATAAAAACGAAGCAAATAAAAAAATCAATTTCGATTTGGGCCGAAAAAACCCGCGAAAAACTTTTACAAATTTATCGCAGCCAACCCATTGATGAAACTGAATTTGAAATACTGTCGGCATTAACACTGGGTTACAAACGTGAACTTGAACCTGAAACAAAAAGAATTTTCTCTGCATCCGGCGCATCGCATGTTTTGGCAGTTTCAGGCCTGCATGTTGGGATCTTGTTTTATCTTATCACCCTGTTTTTTGGATTCTTACGTAACAAAAAGAGCGGGCGGTTTGTATTTATGCTGATTTCAATTTCAATACTTTGGATATATGCATTTATAACGGGTTTGTCCCCTTCTGTAATGCGGGCTGCAGCCATGTTTAGTATTTTTGCGATTGGTGAAAATTTAAACCGGCGATCAAACATTTACAACCTGATGGCAATTTCAGCATTTATTTTGCTGCTAATTAACCCCAACAATTTGTTTGATATTGGCTTCCAACTTTCTTATGCAGCAGTTTTTGGCATCGTTTTCCTTCAACCCAAACTTGAGAAACTGATTTTTGTTAAAAACAAAATTTCAAGGTTTTTCTGGATGCTGGTTACAGTTTCAGTTGCAGCTCAAATTACCACATTTCCAATTACTTCCTATTATTTTAGTCAATTTCCAACCTATTTCTGGTTAACCAATATTTTTATTATTCCAGCTGTTATGGTATTAATACCGCTGGGAATATTTTTGCTTTTTGTTTCAAAGATTCCGGTTATTTCAGCCATTCTGGCTTTCTTACTAAATATTTTACTCAAATCAACCTATTTTCTCCTTTCATTAATCTATCAATTCCCATTCTCAGTTTTTAATATTTCAATAGATCCTTTTCAATTTACAATTTTGATAGCAGCTGTCGGTTCAGCATTTATCTTTTTAAAAAATCAAAAAGTCTTTTATCTGAAATCTACCCTTTTACTCATTCTTTTTGTCCTGGTTTCGGCGCTTTTTAAAAATATTTATCAATTAAATCAAACAGAATTAATAGTTTACAATACTGGTAAAAACACTGGCGTTCAACTCATTCATGGAAAGTTAAACTATATTGTTACAGATGAAGAACTTACTGACGACGAAAAGTGGTTTCATCCCGGAACCCAAACTTGCCGTACATTGGGTTTAGACACTCCGATTTTTTTTGTATCGAATGACTCGGTTGTAAATGAAAGCTTCTTATTGAAAAACAAAAATGTATTTTTTGAAGGAAAGTTATTTTCGATTAACAAGAATCAAAATGAATTAAACTATAGTAAACAACCGGATTTTATCATAAACCCAGCTTTAAAAACCATTGAAACTATTGATTTAAAACAAAATACAACAATAATTACAAACAAAAGTTTCTTTAAGAATAATTCTTCCGATTCTGTTGAAGTGCATAATACTTCAATAAAGGGAGCTTTCAGAAAAAAATGGTAACTTTCAATATTAATTCAACATTTTTTTCGGCAAGATTGAATTACATAATGATGAAAAATCGGAAGTTAATAACTTATTTTGCCGGGTAATTTTAAATTCAATTTTTTTATGAAAATAGTAATTGCAGGTGCAGGTGAAGTTGGAACACACTTGGCAAAAATGTTATCCGACGAATCACATGACATTGTATTACTCGATGATTCCCCCGAAAAACTTTCAAAAATAAGTTCTCAGGTTGATTTAATGACGATAACTGGTTCAGCCCATTCATTTGAAGATCTGAAAAAAACAGGACTCGCGAAGGCTGACCTTTTTATTGCGGTCACTCCTTTTGAAGAACGAAATGTTTTTGCCTGTTCAATGGCATCATACCTAGGTGTTGGTCGTACAATCGCCCGCATAAATAATTCGGAATACTTAAAAGAAAGCTACAAGACAAAATTAAAAAACATGGGTATTCATGAACTGATTTACCCTGAAAGTCTTGCAGCAAAGGAAATTGTAGCTTCAGTTAAACAAACAGTAACCCGGCAGTTAATTGAATTTTCAGGTGGAAAACTTATTTTAATGGGAATAAAAGTTCGTAAAAATGCAACTATTCTGAATAAAACACTGCAAGAACTAAAACTTGAAGATCATAATATTTCTGTTGTTGCAATCAACCGCGACAATATTACGCTAATTCCCAAAGGTCACGATATAATAATGGATGGCGATATTGTATTTTTCGTTTGCACACCAATTGAACAGCAACATATTTTCGATATTACAGATAAAAAAGTTTTTGGCGTACGAAATATCATGTTTTTGGGTGGTAGCAGGGTTGCTCAAAAGGCAGTTGAAAAATTAGGCGATAACTATCGGATAAAAATAATTGAAATTAATCGTGAAAAATGCAAAAAAATTGCTGATAAATATGGAAAAACCCTTGTAATTAATGGAGATGGCAGGGACTTTAAACTATTAAAAGACGAAGGAATTGATAAAATGGATGCCTTTGTTGCAACAACCGGAAATTCGGAAACAAATATATTAATGTGCCACCTGGCAAAATCGTTTGGAGTTCGCCGAACTGTTGCCGAAGTTGAAAACCTCGAATTTATGGGTTTGGCCGAAAAAATGGATATCGGCAGTGTTATCAATAAAAAACTAAACGCCGCCAGTTATATCTATAAATTTACATTGAACGCCGCAATTTCGAAGGTTAAATGTTTAACAGCATCCGATGCAGAAGTTTTTGAATTTATTGCAAAACACGATGCAAAAATTACTGATAAACCATTAAAATATATTGATTTCCCTGAGGAAGCTGTTATTGGCGGATATATCAGGAGTGATAACGGATATATTCCCAATGGTGAAACATTAATTCAGGAGGGTGATAAAGTAGTTGTTTTTACATTACCTTCAGGAATAAAGAAACTTGAGAAATTCTTTAAATAGCATTAGAAAGGCTTTCAATCAATGAATCTTAAAATCATTTTTCGCGTTATTGGTCTGTTAATGTTTGTTGAAGGGGCTTTTATGCTTTTTCCTCTGATCATATCAATACTATACGGCGAAAATGATTCGATGGGATTTCTAATATCTTCTGGCATTAATTTGTTTGCTGGCGCTATAATAATCTGGTTGACAAGAAAAGCAAACCGGGATATTGGAAAACGTGAAGGGTTCATTATTGTATCACTCGTTTGGGTTATTTTTTCAGTTCTCGGTAGTTTGCCTTACATTTTTACTGGTGCCATTCCTGGTTACACTGATGCTTTTTTCGAAACAATGTCAGGTTTTTCAACAACAGGCTCTTCCATTTTGAATGATATTGAATCTTTATCGCATGGAATATTATTCTGGCGCAGTTTAACCCACTGGCTTGGCGGAATGGGAATAATTGTACTTTCACTGGCTATTTTACCAATATTCGGGATTGGTGGAATGCAGCTTTACATTGCTGAAGTTCCGGGTCCAACACCCGACAAAATAAGTCCACGTATCAGGCAAACTGCTGCTACAATGTGGGTTATATATGTTATTTTAACCATTGCTGAAACCATTTTATTATGGATTGGCGAAATGCCTCTTTTCGATGCAGTTTGCCACTCGTTTGCCACAATGGCGACCGGGGGATTTTCAACAAAACAAGCCAGTATTGCTTTTTGGCCATCTCCTTTTATTCAATATGTAATTATTCTTTTTATGTTTTTAGCCGGTACCAATTTCACTTTAACCTATTTTACAATTAGAGGAAATTTTAAACCAATACTAAAAGATGAGGAGTTTAAATATTACGGTTTTATAACCCTGGGATTTACTTTTTTGATTTTCACAGGGTTACTTATCTCAACCCAAACCGGTGTGGAAGAAGCTTTTCGAAATTCCCTTTTTTGGGTGGTTTCAATAATCACTACAACAGGTTTTGGAACGGTTGATTATTTACTCTGGAAACCTGTACTTGTTGCGCTTATTTTTGTGCTTTTCTTTTTTGGTGGATCAGCAGGTTCCACAGGTGGGGGAATAAAAATTATGAGAATGGTATTGCTCTTTAAAAATGGTTATTACGAACTGAAAAGGATGGTTCATCCCAATGCGGTAATTCCGTTAAAATTCAACAGGCATTCAGTTGATTCAAAAATTGTTACAAATGTTTTGGCATTTTTTGTTTTATATTTTATGATTTTTGGAGCAAGCACGGTTTTTTTCATGCTGTTTGAGCCTAATTTAGAAACAGCAATGGGAGCAGTAGCTTCATGTCTCGGAAATATCGGGCCTGGATTAGGTTCAGTTGGCCCAGCTGAAAATTATGCACACATACATCCAATTGGTAAGTGGTTCCTTTCGTTTTTGATGCTTTTAGGAAGGCTTGAGTTGTTTACAATCCTTGTGCTTTTTAGTCCAACATTTTGGAAAGAATAAGAGGGTAATTTCAATATTTGTTGTACAGATTAGTATTCCAGAACTCCTTTTCCTTCGCGCAGAACAGTAATTTCATCACTAGTGCAATCAACAATTGTGGACGGGATTAATTCGCCATATCCGCCATCAATAACAATTTCAGCAATTTCCTGATACTTTTCATGAATCAATTCCGGATCGGTAGTATATTCAACAATTTCATCATCATCATAAACTGATGTGGAAAGTATCGGATTGCCAAGTTCCCTTACAATTTCACGTATAATATTGTTATCGGGAACACGGATACCCACAGTTTTTTTCAATTTAAAATATTTTGGCAAGTTGTTGTTTGCCTCAAGAATAAATGTAAACGGATAGGGCATATTTTTCTTAATCAATTTAAAAACTGTACTCGAAATTGGTTTTGTGTAATCTGAAATATGACTTAAATCACTGCAAATGAATGAAAAATTATTTTTTTCAACTTTTACTCCTTTTATGCGGGCAACTTTTTCAACTGCTTTTGCATTTGTAATATCGCAACCTAAACCATATACAGTGTCGGTCGGATAAATAATTAAACCACCCTTCCGCAAAACTTCCACAATTTTGAGAATCTCGCGAAGGTTTGGATTTTCATTAAATAATTTTACCAACATATTATATTTACTTTAACCATCCAAAAGTACCTTTACTTTTTTTCAGAAACAACATTTTTATTTGTAATGCAAATTATTATCACTTCCGACGGTTCTAACACTATTTATCTGCCAGAAATGGACGAACAATATCATTCATTAAATGGAGCTGTTACCGAATCAAACATGTTTATATCGAAAAAGGATATAATTTTCAAACAGCTAAAAATCCTACTGTTTTCGAAGTTGGATTTGGAACCGGGTTAAATTGTTTTTTGACCGCATTAATTGCTAAAAAGGAAAAAAGACCAACTTTATATTTCACAATAGAAAAATTTCCGCTTGCAAAAACAATTACCAATCAGCTCAACTTTTCACAGCTATTATCCAACCATGACCAACAACTTTTTGATAAAATCCACGATAGCAATTGGAATGAACTTGTTAATATTTCAGAATATTTCAAACTAAAAAAAATTAAGGCAGATTTAACAAATTTTGATTTTGAAGGAATTGAAAAAATCGATGTCATATATTATGATGCTTTTGGTCCGGACAAACAGCCGGAAATGTGGACACCACTGGTTTTCAACAATATATCAATGGTAACTGCTCCTGGTGGTATTTTAGTTACTTACAGCGCAAAGGGTGAAGTTCGGCGTCAGTTATCAGCCTGTGGTTTCGAAATGGAAAGGCTTCAGGGACCACCCGGAAAAAATCAAATGTTAAGGGGAATAAAAAAAGTGTCAAAGATTTAATTGCCAAAAAATTACATTATATTCGCACGCTTTATAAAAAAGTATAAATGACCGACAATAAAATATCCGGCGAACTCGAAAGTTTTAGTTATGCACTTGGCATGAGTATAGCTGGAAACCTGATTCACACAGGTGTTAATACAGTAAATCCAGAGCTTTTTTTGAACGGCTTTAAAGATGTTTTCAAGGGTGAAGGAACATTGATTCATCCGGAAGAGGCTAATGAAATTCTTGAAGAATTTATTGGCAATTTAAACCGTAATAAAGGTGCCGGTAACCTTGAAGAAGGTATAAAGTTTTTAGCTGAAAACAAGAATAAACAAGGTGTTGTTGAACTGCCAAGTGGATTACAATTTAAAGTTTTGACTGAAGGCGACGGAGAAATCCCAACTTTAAACGATCAGGTAAAATGCCATTATCACGGCACTTTAATTGACGGTACGGTTTTCGACAGTTCTGTTGCACGCGGTCAACCGGCAGTTTTCCCTGTTAACGGTGTAATTCAGGGTTGGGTTGAAGCACTTCAATTAATGTCAACCGGTTCAAAATGGAAATTATTTATTCCTTCAGATCTTGCTTATGGCAGTAATGGTGCGGGGGGTGCAATTGGTCCAAACTCAACACTAATTTTCGACGTGGAATTATTAAAAATTATTTAAATATTTTAACAACATGAAAAACAGTATCATTTATGGTCTGGTAATCGTTTTAGCGCTAAGCGCATCGTGCCAGCAAGGAGGTAAAACAGTTAAACTTACATCGAACATCGATTCAGTTAGTTATGCAATTGGTGTTTTAGTAGGTTCCAACAACACAAAACAACTTGAAACAGCGCCAGGTGGCAGCGAAATTAACAAGGAAGCAATGTCCGCGGCTTTCCGCGCATCTTCGGTTGGTGAAGAAGTAGCAATGACACCGGAAGAAGCTAATGAATTGGTTCGCAAATTTTTCGAAGGAGCCGGTGAAAGGCAAGCACAAAAAAACCTTGAAGAAGGAAATGCATTCCTTGAAAAAAATAAAACACGCGAAGGTGTAACAACAACCGAAAGTGGTTTGCAATATGAAATTCTGACAGAAGGAACTGGTCCAAAACCAACTGCAGAAGATCAGGTTCGTGTAAACTATCACGGAACTTTGATCGACGGAAAAGTATTCGACAGTTCAGTTGATCGTGGAGAACCTGTTGTATTTGGTGTTAGCCAGGTTATTCCGGGCTGGACAGAAGCTTTGAAATTAATGTCTGTTGGTTCGAAATGGAAAATTTATCTTCCTTCAGCTATTGCTTATGGTGAGCGTGGCGCAGGTGGCGATATCAGCCCAAATTCAGCTCTTGTTTTCGAAGTTGAATTACTCGAAATTGTGAAACCTGAAACAACGAAATAATCGTTGATAAGATTATTATAAAAACCCTTTGCAGATTTTTTCTGCAAAGGGTTTCTTTTTTATTTTTAACCAATAAATTCAAAGCAACAATCAAAAATAATAACTTATGGCATTAAGTGTAAAAGGCAGAATTAACCAAATATTAAAACCAGAAACTGGTGTTAGTAAGGCTGGGAAAGAATGGAGTAAACAAGAGTTTGTAATCGAAACAGAAGAGCAATTTCCAAGAAAAGTTTGCTTCACGTTGTTTGGGGATAAAACTTCGTTGATTAACGGATTAACAGCCGGCGAGGAGGTTGAAGTTGCTTTTAACATTGAATCGAGAGATTATAATGGGAAATGGTTTCACAATATTAATGCATGGAAAATCGATAAAGTTTCTGCAAATCAAAGCCATGATGGACCTCCGGAATACAGCATGAACGATATTCCACCAGAAGTGGATGAAGATGCAGGTGACTTACCTTTCTAAAATTCTTAGGGAAATATCCAATAATAAATTTTCAATATTCAATTTCCATTTTGAGAAACAGACTTTTTATTTTCACCATTGGTAGTTGAATAATGTATATTCATTTTTGGATATTTTTCTTTACTGTTCCCTTGTAAAAATAGGGTTGTTAGCTTTTGACAAACGTGAATTAAATGAATAACCTTCTGCATCAAAAGCAAGTAAATCAGAAGGATCTGAAATATCATTCTCAATTATATAGCGGCTCATTAATCCTCGCGCACGTTTAGCGAAAAACGAAATCATTTTGTAGCTGCCATTTTTAAATTCTTTAAAATCGGGTGTTACAATTTCCGCTTTCAGTTTTTTCTTATCTATACTTTTGAAGTACTCATTTGATGCAAGATTGATTAATACTTTATTACCTGATTCAGAAACTGCTTCATTTATTTTCTTTGTAATCAAAGGATTCCAAAAAGAGTATAAATCTTTTGATTTGTAATATTTAAGTTTTGTACCCATTTCCAAGCGATAGGGTTGCATTAAATCGAGCGGTTTCAGAACACCATAAATTCCCGATAAAATTCGCAGTTTGGTTTGTGCCCGTTCAAACTGTTCTTTTGAAAAAGTTATTGCATTTAATCCCTGGTAAACATCGCCGTTGAAAGCTAAAATAGCCTGTTTTGCATTTTCAGGGGTGAATGGTAAATGCCACTCCTGGAAACGTTTGAAATTCAACTCGCCCAAATCAGCTGAAATCCCCATCAATTCCGATAGTTTTTTAGGACTGTAAGTCTTTAGGCGTCCTATCAATTTTTCTGATTCATTTAAAAATTCAGGAACAGTAAAATCAGGAATTACGGGTGGGGTTCTAAAATCGAGCGATTTGGCGGGAGATATTACTACTAGCATTTTTTATTCAATTAAATTATTTAAACACCACGTTGTAACGAAACAATTGCCTGCTGAATTGAAGCTTTATCCTGGTCTGAAATCCCTTCGGTTTCCAAAGCTTGCTGATAAACTTTCAATGCTTCCCGGGTTTTTCCGTCTTTCATATAAATATCAGCTAAAAAGCTAACAGCAGTCAAATATTGTGGGTGTATTTTCAGAAGTTCGTTAAGTGTTTTGATTGCTTCAGTTTTTTGATTATTTTGAACCTGATAAAATGCCAGTGTGTACGCATATTTTGGTTCCTCCGGCTGATTTTCAGCGGCAATTTTTGCAAAATCAACTGCTTCTTTTATATCACTGGAAGCTGAAATTACACTCAAATTATAAGCAGCAACTGCCTGGCTTGGATTTGCACGGAGTGCAGTTCTTAATGCTTGTTCAGCCTCGCTCAACTTCCCCTGCTCGGCTAATAGTAATCCTAAATTCAGGTTTGCAGCTTCGTTTTCAGGATCAACAACAAGTACTTTTTTCAAATTTTCTTCTGCCTTCGCAGTATTGCCAATATACGAATAAAGTACACTGCTGTTTATCAAAGGCATTAACGATTCAGGATACAGGCGGGCCGCGGTTTCATACGATTCAAGTGCTTTACCTGCATCTCCCTGATTTTGGTAGAATAAACCGAGATTGTAATGCGAACTCCAGTCATCGGGGCGCGAAACCACCGATGTCATATATTCCTGAGTTGCCTTTGCAACCAATTCACTTTCAACCGCAGTAAACTGTTCTTTTGGGAAAAGTGCCAACGAACTTGCGGCAGAAATACGAACCAGGCGAATCTCATCGGTGCATGCGTTAAGCAGCGCTGTTTTTGCCTCCGCGCTTACATTGCCATTCAATTCAGCCGCAGCCGATGAACGAACTAATGGCGATTTACTTTTCAGTGCTTTAATAATGGTTGCCCATTTCTGATCTTTATTGCAATTTCCCAACGTGCGAATAAAAGAAGCTGTAACTACTTCGTTTAAATCTTCTTTTTCAATGTGTTCCAAAATTTTACGTAGGTTCGACCAATCGTTTAAACGGGCGCTTTTTAATAATTCTGCCCATTTCATTGTTTCTTCCTGGTAGTTCCCATTTTTACGCTTCTTCACAATATTATTTGCCCATTCAGCTGATTTATCTGTGTGACACATGTTGCATGCGTTTGGCGAATCAAATAAGATTGTTGCCTCCGGCATCGGTGGCCTGAATGAGTGGTCGCTGCGATTCATATTTCCAAAAACTGTTTTTGGCATGTGGCAATTTATACAAACAGCCCCCGGACTTCCTGCCTCATGACCTGAATGTGCAAAAAAATCGGAGATCCTTTGGGCATGAGATTTTATACATGCATCATTTGGCTTGTCTTTAAATCTGTCACGCCCACTTGAAGTGTGGCACATAACACAATGTAACTGTCCGTTATCATTGCAAACATTCATCATCCAACCTGTATATGTATAGTTTTCGCCGAGGTCGCGTCCATCGGGATAAAAATCAGTATTATTGAGCACGGTCAAATCATAATTATCAAAAAACTTTTCGCCAGGCATATAACTCGGTGTAATTGGGTGCATTTTCGCATGACAAGGTGCACACGACCAATTGTGTTGATCGGGTGTAAATACTGATGTTGAAATCAATCCCAGTTCTTTCTGTTCTTCCCCTTCTTTTGCATTCTTAAAAATGCGCACATGATTTCCACTTGGTCCGTGGCAGGTTTCACAATTGATGCCAGGTTCGTTCCATGTTGAATTATATGTATCAGTTGTTAAATCGAAATTGGTTTGCAACTGACTGACATGACAACTGTAACACGATGAATTAAAATTATACATCCTGTCCCTCCATGGAAGTGCCTGATCTGTCATTCCTTCAGGAAAATGCCGAAGGGCAGACTGAGGATTATTGTACCACGCTTTATCGTTTAAATTGTAGGCTAAAGGAATGGTTTGCAGTTTCCCTTTTTCGAGCGGTGTAAGAAAATAATAAACATTTTTACCTCCCAAAACCCAAACAACATCGTAGTTTCTGCTTTTCTCGCCATCCATTTCAACCATGGTTATTGTTGAATCTCCAATATTAATTTTATAGGTTTTTCCTTCAAGTGAAAAATCTTCACTATTTGGTAAGTTTTCATTTTTAACAAATTCTGCATTAACCGGCTGCATTGCTTTTCCGTGATGCGAGGGCGACCAAAGATCATAAAACTTCTCGTGGCATTCGATGCAACTCCCCGACCCCACATATTCGTTTTCCATATTTTGAGTATTTTGCCTTTTTGTGCATGAAACTGCAAAAAACACAAAAACACCCAACCATAAAACCCAGTTTCGATTATTCATAATCCAGTATATATTCCTTACAAATATTGCAAAAATTCGGTAAAGATTAAGTTTTATGCTTTTGCTGAAAAAATTACATTTGTAGCAATCTCTGTATGAGTAACTTTCAAAATAATTTTAATATTGAAGTAAAACTTTACACATCAGTTCATTAAAAAGAGATAATCAGAAATAAAACTTTTTACACTCACTTATAAAGAGTAAAACCTATTTTAGCAGAAACAAAAATCACA
This sequence comes from Draconibacterium sp., assembly GCA_016705335.1. Taxonomy (GTDB): domain Bacteria; phylum Bacteroidota; class Bacteroidia; order Bacteroidales; family Prolixibacteraceae; genus Draconibacterium. Next base: position 152,966 of record JADIYN010000002.1, read on the forward strand.
GTTTATTATGAGAATCGGAATCCTTCGTGAAAATAAAACACCAATCGACAAGCGAGTGCCATTAACTCCTGAACAATGTGTTGAAGTTCAGGATAAATTTCCCGGTATTACAGTTGTCGTTCAACCCAGTAAAGTGCGCTGCTTTAATGATTCCGAATATGAATCACTGGGAATAGAAATTAAGCAAGATTTAAGCGACTGCGATATATTATTAGGAGTAAAAGAAGTTAAAATTGAAGATTTTCTGGAAGGAAAGAAATATTTATTTTTCTCGCATGTTATTAAGAAACAAGCATATAACAAGAAATTAATACAAACTGTTTTAAGAAAAAATATCCAACTAATTGACTATGAAGTATTGACTGATAATGAAGGACTGAGGATAATCGGGTTTGGACGGTTCGCTGGGTTGGTTGGAGCATACAATGGAATAAGGGCATTTGGATTGCGAAACAAATTTTTTGAATTAAAACCTGCTTACTTGTGTGATAATTTGGAGGAAATGTTTAAACAACTGGATTCCATTGACTTGCCACCAATTAAAATTTCATTAACCGGAAATGGAAGAGTTGCCAACGGAGTGCTTGAAGTTCTAGGCTACCTTAATATTATGCGTTTGTCTCCTGAAGAGTATCTTGAAATTGAAACGCCGGAAATTCCGGTTTTTGTACAGTTGTTGCCTGATGATTATGTATGCAGGAAAAATGGCTATGAATTTGATCTGTTTCATTTCTATACTCATCCTGAAGAATATGAAAATTCTTTTCTTCCTTTTGCTAAGGAAACCGATTTATTGCTTGCATCAGCATACTGGGATCCCAAAGCTCCCGTACTGTTTACTACCGATGATATGAAGCAGGCGACGTTCAGAATATCAGTAATTTCTGATATTACCTGCGATATTGAGGGTTCAGTCCCATCTACAAAACGTGCATCATTAATCGACGATCCATATTATGACTACAATCCTGAAACCGGTGAACTTGAACCTGCATTTTCTTCAAAGAAAAATATTACTGTTCAGGCAGTTGATAATTTGCCTTGTGAATTGCCTAAAGATGCTTCACTCGACTTTGGACAGAACTTAATCGACAAAGTTTTTCCAAGTCTTTTCGGAGAAGATACTGACGGAATTATTGAAAGGGCAAGCATTACAAAAAACGGAAAACTTACTCCTCGGTTTGAATATTTACAGGATTTTGCTGATGGTAAATAAATAAAAAAAGCCATCCGCTGCAAAACGAATGGCTTTAATAATACCAAATTGATTTATAAAAACATCTGTACAGATACAGACATGAATTATATTTTTAGTTTATCATCAGCACGTTTTGTTACTTTACTACCAATTAAAGCATAGAATAACAAGTAGGCCAAACCTCCAAACATTACCCAATAACTTGGGATAAATCCGGCAACGTCAGCAATCCAGTTTTGAAGTAAAGGTAATAGACCTCCACCACAAACCATTACCATAAAAATACCAGATGCCGCAGCCAAATACTTGCCTAATCCTTCAACTGCCAGGTTGAAAATACCACCCCACATAATTGAAGTACACAAGCCTACCAACACCAAAAACATTGCGTTTATTGGTACTTCCGTCAAACCAAATGAAAGCATTCCTGTAGCAGTTCTTTGCATTACAGGTATTTCGACCATTGTTGAGGTTGGGAAGAATATTGCTGCAAGAACCAATACCATACCAACAAATGAGGCTACGGATAACATCGTCTTACTTGAAACTTTACCTCCAATTGAAGCTCCAATTAACCTACCCGCCAACATGAGCAACCAGTATGTACCGGCAACAAATCCGGCAACAGTAGGGCCAATTTCAGGAACGTCAGAAAGCCAGAATATCATGGTTCCGGGAACCCCAACTTCAACACCTACATAAACAAAAATACCAACAGCACCTAAAATAAAATGACGGAACTTCATTGCCCCTGACATTAAATCTTTTAAAGGTTCTTTGGCATATTCAATACTGGGCTCAGGAATTTTAACGCCAAGCAGAACAAAGAAAACGAGTGCGAAGATTCCCATTGCAATGTACATTACCGGAAATATATCGGTAATTTGTGCTTTGGCTGCTTCCCCAATTAAAATACCTACAAATGCAGGAGTAATAGTAGCCATAACAGAGTTGAACGAACCTCCAACCTGGATTAACTGATTACCTTTGTTTCCACCACCACCTAAGGTATTAAGCATTGGATTTACAACTGTATTTAACAATGTCATTGAAAAACCTGCAACAAATGCTCCTAAAAGATAAACAGCAAATGCAGTTTCCTGACTAACATGGCCAGAAAAAAACTGAATTCCGACACCAATAAATCCAACTGCAATTGCAATTAGTGCAGTCTTTTTATATCCAATTCTTTGTAGAAGAAGACCTCCGGGAATTCCCATAACTGCATAAGCAATAAAGTTTGCAGCATTACCTAACATCCCCAGGAAGTTACTGGCTCCAAACTGAGATTTCAATACAACACCCATTGGTGCAGCCAAATTGGTAACAAATGCGATCATTCCAAAAAGTAAGATCATCATAATAATAGGTACCGTGTAATTTTGTTTTTTAGCTTCCATAAATGATTTTTAATTGATTTTAGTTGATAAAATTTATTCTATTTGATAATTCCTTTGGTTTATGTTATTTTCAACTGTAAATGTAAAAATTGTAACAACCGTAGCATTTTATAGGCAAAGATAAAATAACGTATCTAATAGCCATCTTTTATGCTTCCTTTTTTGTTGTACCAAAAATCTTTTCAGTTGAATCCGCTTTAACTTCCTACAAATCAAGCTTTACAGCTCCTTTAGCCCTGATAAATAATTTATGACAGGTTCCTTTTCCATAGACATGTTCAAGTGTTTTTACATATTCGTCCAATTTATTTTGCGGAACAAAAGCCTGAATTGTACCACCAAATCCACCACCATGAACACGCCACGCACCCGAGCCTTTCAAAATCATTTCGCTAAGTGCAAGTGCCAAAGAAACTACCTGCTCGTCTTTATGTACAACATCAAAAATATTTTGATTATACATGTATGAACTGTAACCAGATTCAACAACCATTTTTAAGAAAGACTGAAAGTCGTTATTCTCAAGTGCTGCAACTTGTTCAACTACCCTCGCATTATCACCCTGAAAATGATATGCACGAAGAATTGCCCTGTCACCTGTCCTTTCACGGATTATTGGAATGTTTTCAACTATCTGTTCCAAAGTAACCTCCCTTAAAACCTTAGCACCCAATACAGCTGCCACCGATTTCATTTCAGTTGGCAATGATGCATATTCAGCCTGGGAAGCAGCATCATCATGACCGCCGCCAACATCGGTAATTACAAGGGCAAAACCTGTTGAAACAAAATCAAAATCAACTTCCTTTACAATTGGGTTTGCAGGATCTTTAAAATCGATGGTAATTAATCCACCCACCGAACAAGCTGTTTGATCCATCAATCCGCAAGGTTTTCCGAAATAATTATTTTCGCTCCACTGACCGATAATTGCATTTTCAACAGCACTCATTTTACCATCGTTAAACAGATTGTTAATGATTGCACCAACCAAAACTTCAAATGAAGCAGATGAACTCAAACCCGAACCTTTTGGCACCCTTCCTTCAATACAAGCGTCGAAGCCTCCGATTTTATAACCATTTTCTTTCATTTTGGCTGCAATACCTTTTACCAGCGAAGTAGAAGTATAAAATTCAGAATCGTTTGGTTTGAAATAGGTAAGTTCAACCTGAAATTCAGGGTATCCCGCAGATATTATTCGAATTGTATTTGTTCCGTTTGCCGCGGCAACAGCAATATTATCGAGATTAACAGCACCTGCCAAAACCCGTCCGTAGTTATGATCAGTGTGGTTTCCGCCAATTTCTGTCCGGCCGGGTGAACTAAACAGTTGAACATCATCCGCCATAAAAGCACTTTCAAAATCATACATCAATTTTGTATATCTTTCAGACTGTTCTTTTAAGATATTTACATCTGTTCCGTACAATTCCTTAAACAACGGATGATTTCCGCCATTAATCTTTTCAATCAAACTGCTAATTTTTGTCATAATATTTTATTGATTCTATTTATAATTAAATTGGTTCTATTTCTCGCTTTTAGTTTTTTCAAATATAAAGTAAACTGGTAGGCACCAGTAGGGACAAAAGTATATTTAAAATGTATTTTCAAATATGGTAAAATGATTTAAAAAACATTTAAATATTACAAACTATTTCGAATAATCAATTTCGATGGATTTCGAAAATGACCTGCCTTCCTGCTTAACACCATATCGGCCAGCGTTTTACCCATTTCAACAAAATCAGATGAAATAGTAGTAATTCCCCCGGCAACAACTTCTTTAAGTACAGTGTCATTAAATGAGACAATTCCAAATTTCTTTCCCAGTTTGTATTTGTACTCTTTTGCAATTTTAACCATTTCAACTAAATCGTTATCCGAAATCACAAAATAAGCTTCATATAATTCAGGCTTCAAACCTTCAAGTGATTTTACAACCTGGTGGTTAAAACCGTTTTCAATACAGAATCTTTCAAATCCCTTAACACGTTCTCCCGGCTCTTTTCCACCGGCATGTACAAAAATTAATTTTCTGTATTTCTTTAATAAAAAAAGCCCCTGATTTAATGCATCATAAAAGTCATTTTCAAAATCCTGATAAAGAGCGGGATACATTCTTAAATCGGGTTTTAACCGATCTAAAACATACACTTTATCTTTTGGTAATTTAGAAAGTAAATGGCTTGTATTATCAAAAGTAGCCGGCATAATAACATAAGAAGTATAATTACCAATGCTTTCTGTAACAAGACTTTTAAATACTTTAAAGTTAAAATGATGAAAATAAATATCAACCACACCTTTCAATTTAAAACTTGTTATCAGCGAGTTATACAAATCTTCCTTAAAAGAGTTCAATTCATCGAAAAGAACAAAAATATTCTCTTCATAAGTAATTTCTGATGTAATAACATAATACCCTTTTCCGGGTTGACTTAAAAGTACGCCTCTGGCTTTTAACTCACTAAAAGCAAGCATTACGGTATCTCTGCTCAAATTTAATTTCGAACATATTTCATTTATTGATGGAACTTTATCCCCTTTTTTAAGTGCTTTTTTTTCGATTGCCAAAAGAAGAGAATTAACAATTTGCCTGTATTTTGGCAGCGAAGATTTTGGATCGATATATACAATGCGCTTTAACATTGGTTAGTTAGATTTTTACAAAAGTAAAAAGATTAATGATTAAAAAAGCATGTTATAAAACACTACCAGTACCAACCAGTTTGCTTTCTCTTTTTTTGCACCTTTGAGTTTTCTCATCAATAAAACATTATAAATATGAAAATTGAAACAACAACTTTTGGACAATTACCAGATGGTAGCTCAGTTAAGCTTTTTACACTTAAAAACGAAAATAAACTTGTTGTAAAAATTGCCAGTTACGGAGCAATAATTACAAGTATAGAAATGCCCGATATTTCTGGAAATGTTGAAAATATTGTTTGTGGTTTTGACAAACTGGAAACTTATATTAGCGATGAATACCTGGGCAGTTACCCCTATTTTGGAGCTATTATTGGCCGTTTTGGAAACCGAATTGCAAAAGGAAATCTTGAAATTGATGGAAAATTATACAAAATGGCAATCAATAACGGCCCCAACCATTTACACGGTGGAAAAATAGGTTTCGACCGCCGGTTGTTTGATGCTGAAGTTTTTGAAAACGAAAAAGAAATTGGTGTAAAATTAACGTATTTAAGCCCCGACATGGAGGAGAATTACCCTGGAAACCTTAAAGTTATTTGCATTTACACGTTAAATAATAAAAATGAATTGGGTATTGAATATATAGCTGAGACAGATAAAACCACAGTTGTAAATTTAACCAATCATACCTACTTTAATTTAACCGCCGGAAAAGAAAACATTTTGAATCATGAACTGGAGTTAACAGCCACAAAAATGACTGAAATGACAGACCAGATTCCAACCGGCAAAATTATTCCGGTAGCCGGAACACCTTTTGATTTTAATATTTCGAAAAAAATAAACCACCGCATGTCGGAAGTGCCTATGGGATATGATGATAACTTTGTTTTGGACAATGAATCGGGTAAATTGAAATATATCGGGACATTAAAAGAAACAAAAAGCGGCAGAAAAGTTGAAGTACTCACAACTCAGCCCGGCGTTCAGGTTTACACAGGTTACTGGAACCCTGAATTAATTATTGATGGAAAGAAAAAAATTTGGCAGCTTTTCAGGAATCGCCCTTGAAACGCAGCACTACCCTGACTCGGTTAACCAACCTGGTTTTCCGTCAACAGTTTTAAATCCCGGCGAAAAATATAACGAAACCACAATTTATAGGTTTATAACCGAATAATTTAAAAGCCCGAAACCCGGGCTTTTTTTATCATGCAATTTTACTCTCCCAATTTGACATTTTTTTATGTAAGTTTGGGTTAACTTAAATTCTATTCATACCATTATGAAAACTATAATCGAACTTTTTGAAACTGCAATCACAAAATTCCCCGACAATATTTACCTGTGGGAGAAAAAAAATGGTAAGTACGAAGGAACTTCATACAAAGAAACGCACGAACAAGTACTAAACCTGGCAGCAGGATTAATTGAAATTGGATTCAAAAAAGGCGATCGGGCAGCTTTGGTTGCAGATGGACGAAATGACTGGATTATCAGTGAACTTGGTATTTTGTATTCGGGTGGTATAAATGTACCGCTTTCAATCAGGCTCGAAACCAACGAAGTAGCATTCAGGTTAAAACACAGCGGTTCAAAATTTATTTTCGTTTCAAAACTTCATACGGCAAAAATCGAAGAAATCAGAGCGGATTTGCCCGATCTTGAAAAAGTTATTTTTATTGACGGAAAAGAAAATCCCGGAGAAAAGGACATCATACGATTCGGTTTGGAAAAATATCCAGCCAAATGATATGGCTAATATCTCATATACATCGGGAACCACCGCCGATCCCAAAGGAATTATACTTTCGCACCTGAATTATGCAGCAAATGTTGTTCAATCAAACGGACTTCTTGACCTGCATTCACATTGGAAAACACTGGCAATTCTGCCCTGGGATCATGCTTTTGCACACACAACCTGCCTTTATGTATTTATGTACAAAGGAGCAAGTATTGCATCGGTTGAAATTGGAAATTCACCACTTGAAACCCTGAAAAATATACCAAAAAATATTAAGGAAGTGCAGCCCCACATTATGATGAGCGTTCCGGCATATTCAAAAACTTTCAGAAAAAATATTGAAGCTGGTATCAGGGCAAAAGGCGAAACACTCTATAAAGTGTTTCAGTTTGCTTTGAAAGTGGCATACAAATACAATGGAATTGGCACTGATAAAGGCAAAGGATTTCGGTTTTTATTAAAACCGCTTCTATCTGTTTTTGATTCAATTCTGTTTAAAAAAATACGCGAAGGATTTGGCGGCAACCTCATGTTTTTTATTGGTGGTGGCGCCATTCTCGATATTGAAATGCAAAAGTTTTTTTATGCGATTGGGTTACCAATTTGCCAGGGATATGGACTTACTGAAGCATCACCGGTTATTTCATCAAATGTGCCGAACTGCGTAAAATTTGGTTCATCGGGGAAACCCGTTGAAAACATGGAACTAAAAATTGTTGATGCTGACGGAAATGTTTTACCGAATGGCGAAAAAGGTGAAATATGCATTTATGGTGATAATGTAATGCTTGGTTATTGGAATAACCCAACTGCAACAGCCGAAACCATTAAAAACGGGTGGCTCCACACCGGAGACATGGGCTACGTTGACAGTGAGGGATTTTTGTATGTTTTGGGCAGGTTTAAAAGTCTTTTAATTGGCAACGACGGAGAAAAATACAGTCCCGAAGGAATTGAAGATGCCATTTTAATTCATTCACCTTCTATTCAGCAAATAATGCTTCATAACAACCAAAATCCATATACAGTTGGAATGATTGTTCCCGATATGGAAGCTTTAAACCGCCAGCTAAAACACCGTGGAATTGAAAAGGAAGCGATGCTGCAAATTCTGAAATTTTGAAAATAATTCAAAGTGAAATCAACCTGTTTAAAAAAGGAGGAAAATACGAAGGTATGTTTCCTGAACGCTGGATTCCATCTGCTATTGCCGTTCTTCCAACTACTTTTAATGCCGATAATAAAATGCTAAATGCTATGCTAAAATGGTACGGGGTAAAATTAACGAACATAATGAAAAAGAGCTTGAATTTCTTTATACACCACAAGCAAAAAATATAGAAAACGAAATAAATCTGGAAGCCATAAAAAAATGGAAGTCATAATTCATTCAAGTGTTATTCTGTATTCTATCAGTAAAATTACATTCATTTCTTTTAAATGAATTATAAAACATTAAACCTTCAAAACTCATTTTTAGGTATTTTAATAGTATTATAAAATTTTATACCCTATATTTTTGTATTTTTGCAATCCATTTTACCGGGGCTGATTGGTTTTGACAGCGGGTAGAAGAGGCAGGTAAGCATGCAAGGTTTGGGTTGTTGACCTTTTAAAATAATGATCAAACTATAATTGGCGAAAATAACTACGCTCTTGCTGCGTAACCGAATTAAGTAAGTTACCTTTATTCCGAAACAAGGTTTTGGAACGAGACATCGCCCGGATGCTAATGCTTTGAAGCGGTCCGATCAGGCGGTGCAAGTAAATCGAAGCTAGTTTAAGTGAGGCTCTGGCACTTTTACAAAAATAAAAGAGATAAGGCAAACATTGGTGGCCCTGATCCGGCTTTTATTCGAAAAACAAGTCTGGGGATAAGCATGTAGAAAGCATATTGCTTCCTCGTTTGGACGCGGGTTCGACTCCCGCCAGCTCCACAAAACGCATTGCAAATCAATGCAATAATAGATTTAGCACCGGAATTTGTGCTAAATCTATTTTTTTACATTTTAGCCAATGATTAATTCAGTTATTGCCCGTTTTTAAATTTTTGTTATTCCTTCACGAAATATCTGTCAGTTGTTTTTTAGTAATTTTCAATTCACTTTTATATCGCAGTGATATATCAAAAACACCGGGATTCAGCCTGTAACATTTTTCATGTCGTAACCAAACACCTTTACTTTTCAAGCTGAAAAATACCGTTTTATGCATCAAATTTGACTAAAATGTGAATAATGAAAAGGTTATTTATAGTCTATCTTTGTAGTAAAATAGTGTAAAATGTCCTGTCAATTGCGATAACCATTTGGTTTGTACGTTGAATATTATTATCAACTTGTTTTTATATAAAATAAAGATGAACAGAAAAATATTATTATTGGCCGCCTTATTAATTATGATATTGTCAATTAGTCGGGCACAAGATGTTGGTTCAAAAATCGATGATATTAAATCAGTTCTGATAAACGGTGATTATGAAACCGGATTAAAGGAATGTGAAGCATTACTTAAAACTGGCATTTCTGATACCATGCAACTTGCAACTGTTTATGGATACGCTGGATTATCAAGCGAAGTGTTAAAACACAAAACCAAAGCGATTCATTATTATAAAAAGGCTGTTGAGTTGCAAATGCCGCAATTGGATGTATATGATAAACTAATCAATCTTTCAAAAAAGGAAAAAATGATTCGGTTTATGAATTTGCATTATTGGAAAAATCAAAGGCTTTTCCTGAATTTGAGCAGGATGTAACAAAAAGTCTGGCTTATCATTATGTATCAGTTCAACAATACGAAAAACTTCTGAATACAACCAATCAACTCCTGAACTGGCAACCCGACGACTACAATTTCCTGTATTTTAAAGCAGTTGCCTTACAAAATTTAAATCAAATTGAAGAAGCAAGAGTATTTTATGCTCAAGTATTAAAAATAAAACCAGATCATCCGGGAGCAAATATGAGTCTTGGTTTAAATTATTATAACGAGGGCAGTGAAATATTTCTAAATAGGAAAAAGGAGTATGAAGCCCTTGCAAAACCTAACTGGGATGATTATTCGGTTTATGAAAAGGGAATTGAAAAGGGTAAAGCATTATACAGGCAGGCATTGCCGGGTTTATTAACAGCATATGAAAGTGGTTCATACCCTGACTTAAAACCATTAATTTTCAATATCTATATTCGGTTGGAACAAAAAGATAAAGCTGAACTTTACAGATAATTTTCTACGAAATATGATTGACATTTTGCCTGCTTTATTTTTACTGGAAAGCAGAGTAAAATACTTTCAACGGGAAAAGCTTAAGATAACCTATCATCCAAATTCACAGGAAACCTGTTTCTGCAGACATTAATCACAAGGAATTGATAAAAAAAGAGAAAACCACAGATTGCGAAATTGTGACGTTTTTTGACGGATTTCTGATATAACTTATGGCAAACCGCATTTATGCGTACGTTTTCCAAACAAAACTGCTTCTATGCCTGCAAACTCAAGGCAATTACAAATGGCGGTTATTCCTGCTTTTATTCTGCAGTGAGTTCAGCTTATAACCAAACACTTATTCGCTTTTTCGGAAAGCAAATTCAGTTCTTAAAATGATTTTTATTGCAATGCTTTTAAATTCAGCACTAAATATGGAAAAAAACAATTCGGGAACAAATTAGAAAATATCTGTTGATAGAAACAGTTCTATTAATTGGAATTTTATTTACCGTTGCCTGTAAAGATGAATATTTATATGACAACAGTGAGCCGGAATGGCTCGGTGCAAGTATTTACGATTATCTGAAATCGAGTGAAAACTACACGTATTATGTCCGGTTAATAAAAGAGGTTGAAGATTATAAACAAGTTCTGGCAAAAACAGGGAGTAAAACACTTTTTGTTGCCGACGACCTTGCATTCGAAGAATTCTTTAAAAATAATCCATGGAATGTATCGGGATACGACGATCTGAGCTATACCCAAAAAAAGCTGATTCTCAAATTCTCAATGATCGACAATGCTTACCTGATAGAAACCTTATCGAACTATTACAACGGTACGTTGCAGGAAGGAACAGCATTACGACGTTCCACTTCAGTCTCAATTCTTGATTCAATTCCATTTGAATCGGGTGACATTCTGCCACAGGGGCCGTATTGGAACTGGTACCGAAACAAAGGTATTCACCTGCTGAAAGATGCAACTTCCTGGCCAATGGTCCATTTTCTGGAGAAATCGTTAAAAAGTGCAGGCATTGAAGATGGCGACTTTAGCTTAATCACGGGTGTTGAACGAAACACAAACGACGCCCACATTTTTAGCATCAAAGTAAAAGAAAGAGATATTACATGTAAGAACGGATATGTACATGTGCTGGAGAAAGTACTGATACCACCGGCAAACGTGGCCGAATACCTGAAAACAAATCCCAATTCGCGTATATTTTCAGATTTACTCGATCGTTTTTGTGCACCCTATTACAATGCTTCACAAACGAATGCCTACAATCAAATTCACCCTGAAAATCCTGTCGATTCAATTTATGAGAAAATATATTTTTCAGATTACCTTGGAAGAACCCGTTATCCCAACGGAAGTCTGATCAGAACAGATCTTTTGTTACCCATAAATCCGGGCATAAACGAATATATTTCGTCAGCTGCCGGTAGCTCAATGCAATCGGATATGGCAGCGATTTTTGCGCCTACCAACGAGGCTATGACAAACTATTTTGAAACCGGATCAGGGGTAATTTTAAAAAACCGCTTTGGAAGCTGGGAGAATACACCCGATTACATAATCATGAAACTGTTGAATCGGCATCTTCGGGAATCGTTTCTCGAAACAGTTCCCGGCCGTTTCGAAAAGTTAGTGGATAGCAACAATTCGCCCATCCCGATTAAACCAGGCGATATTACAGGTTCTTATGTTGGTTTGAACGGCGTGGTTTACAACACAAATAAAGTTTATCCACCTGATGATTATATTTCTGTGTATGCTCCGGTTCTGTTAAGCGAAGAAACCAGCGTTTTCAACTGGGCTGTTACACAAAACGAGTTTGATCTGTATCTGAACTCATTAAAAAGTACCTACAGTTTTTTTGTACCTACCGATGAATAGTTCAAGAATTATATCGATCCGGTTTCATTTGCCAAGGATGTGGTAGGTGTTATGAAATACTGGTATAATACAAAAACCTCTACTGTAAACGCAACAGTTTATGCTTATGATCCGCTGACCGGGGAAGTAGGCGACTCTGTAAATACAATTACAAGTTCGGTATTTATTTCAAACCGGTTACTTGACATGCTTGACACCCACGTCGTTGTTGGTAATGTTGAATCAGGAGCCAAATATTATTTCAGCAAAAACGGCAATATTTTGCTTGTTGAGGGAACAGGTGCTGAACTTAAAGTACATGCGGGGTATGATGTTAAATCAGGCACCAAAGTAAATGTTGTAAACAATGGCGTTTACAGACAGCAAAACGGTACTACTTATTTTATCGATAAACCATTGCAGACTCCTTTACAGTCAGTTTATAAAATACTGAGCGAAACTCCCGAGTTTAGTGAGTTCTTTGCTTTGCTTAACGGATTTCCCGCATCAAAGGAAATTTTTGTAAAAAAGACCAATTATTACGGCATCGATTTTAATATCAAATTCTTCAACACTTTTAACTATACGGTTTATGTACCTACAAACGAAGCCATTCAAAAAGCAGTTAACGATGGTTTGATAATGAACTGGGAGCAGATAAATGCAATAACCGATAATTTGCAAAAAACAGCAGCAACTGAAAAACTGGAGCGTTTTGCGCTACCATTTTCAGGATAATTCATTGTTTGTTGACGGTGAAACCTTCTACAGGCTATATCAAACGGCAACACTCAAACAAAACGAATTGGAAACACAATTCAGAACTTACAAAGACAAATATTACAGGCTGGGAATAACCAGCGATGGTGAAAACATAAAACTGGATACTGAAAATTGGGGTTCAGCTAACCTGATAAGAAGCAATGGACTATACAACATTCTGACACGGGATTACATTTTTAGTGGTAATCCGCAGGCGTACCGTGAAATTGATGGTACGGGTGCCGGTACTGAATTCTCGAATTCATCCATTGTTACTTCTTCAACAGCGGTCATCCATCAGATTGATAATGTTTTGAGGTTTGAATAATATGACAACAGATATGAAATTTAAAATTGTTGGAACAATTCTGTTTTTTTATATCCTTATTCCTTTTGTTTCGTTGGGACAGAGTTCCGAAACTCAGCGGGTGTTAAGGGGAACGGTAAGTTCGGCAACCGATGGAGAAACCCTTGTGGGAGCAACTGTGATTGAGGCTGACGATAAAAAAAGAATTATCAGTGCAACCATCACCGATATAAATGGACAGTATGTTCTGAAAATTAAAAATCCGGAAAATAACATTGCTTTCAGCTTTGTGGGATTTATAACCCAGGGGCAGAAAATTGGGGACCAGACAGTAATCAATGTAAAACTGAAGGAAGATTTGCAGGTTATCGAAGACATTGTAATTACCGCTGAAAAAAAGGTTACTGACGGAAACTTCGAAATTCCGCAACGACAGGTTTCCACTGCCATCCAAACACTAAGCTCAAAAGAATTTGAAGGAATTCAGGTAACTTCAATAGATGAAGCAATGCAAGGGCGTATTGCAGGTTTGGATATTGTAGCCAATTCCGGAGACCTTGGTTCGGGAGCAACCATGAGGATCAGGGGAACTTCGTCAATAAATGCAAATACACAGCCTTTAATTGTGGTAAACGGTATTCCCTACGAAATTAATGTTGATCCTTCGTTTGATTTTGCAGCTGCAAACCAGGAACAATATGCGAACATGTTAAGTATTAACCCCGATGACATTGAGGAAATTACCGTATTAAAAGACGCTGCTTCAACTGCAGTTTGGGGTTCGAAAGGAGCCAATGGTGTTCTTGTTATCAAAACCAAAAAAGGAGCACAGGGGCCTACCAGGGTTCAGTATTCGTATCGGTTTACTGCAGCAAAACAACCAAAAGGATTAAACATGCTGAATGGTGACGATTACACAATGATGATGAAACAGGCATATTTCAATCCGCAACAGGATGAAAACGCTGCAAACGTCCGTGAATTTCTATACGATCCCACATTTTCGGAATACGAGAATTTTAACAATAACACCGACTGGGTAGATGAAGTGACCCAAATAGGTTTTAAACACGACCACTACCTGAATGTTTCCGGAGGTGGTGAACGCGCAAGATACAGGGTTTCAACCGGTTTTCTGAATCAAACAGGAATCGTTATCGGGCAGAAAATGGACAGGATCACATCAACAGCATACCTCGATTATTCTGTTTCTGACCGGATTAAATTTATTTCTGAATTATCGTTTTTTTATACAGATAACGACAGAAACTGGACTGATAACGACATTTACAGAAGTATTCTGGGTGTTGCTTATAAAAAAATGCCCAATGTCAGTGTTTATCAGCAGGATTTGAATGGAAACAATACGGATGTTTTCTACAATATTTCACGTTCATCCAGTCTTCACGGATCGCAGCGTGATTTGCGAAATCCTGTAGCAATGGCCAAACTTGCCACCAATAATCTGAAAAACTATCGTATCAGGCCAATATTCAGATTGCAGTACGACCTTTAGATCCTGAATACAATCACTTCGGTATAACCTGGATGTTTCATTCGATATAAACAACGATAAAGTAAGCAGATTTCTCCCTGCAGAAGTTTCAAATGCACCGTGGAACGATGGAGCCATTAATCTGGCTGATAGCTACGATGCGGAAAGTATAACTGTGTTAGCTGAAAACAGCCTGAACTGGCAACCCAAAATTTTCAATCCCGACCATTTCCTTCAGGTTCAGGGTTCATTTCAGATAATTACAGGAAACAGCGCTTCTCAGGGTATGGGAGTTACCAATCTTCCAACCGGCGATATTGTTGACGCCTCAGCTTACGGATATTCAACTGGTATTTCTTCCAGCCGGTATGCTTACCGATCCAATGCCCTGACTTTCAGGGGACACTATACTTATTTGAACAAATACATACTTGGAGTTACATTTCGCAGGGATGGAAGTACAAAATTTGGTGAAAAATACAAATACGGAAACTTTCCGGGAATTTCTGCCAAGTGGATTATTACTGACGAATCTTTTATGCAGCCCACAAAAAAATGGCTGAGCACATTGTCCATTCGTCCAAGCTGGGGAATTACCGGGAATCAACCTTCGGCTGAATACCTGCACTTTAGCCGGTATTCTCCTTACGGAAGTTATATCGACATGCCGGCAACACGCCCGACAACACTTCGCCTGGCTGACCTTAGGTGGGAAAAATCAACGTCATTTAACTTTGGCTTCGACCTTGGATTTCTAAACGATCGATTTGTATTTGATCTCAATTTGTACAACAAACATACGGAAGACCTCCTGTTCAAGGACCTGCAAGTTCCCAGTTCATCAGGTTTCTCAAGTGTTCCGGTGCAAAACGTCGGAACAATGGACAACAATGGTTGGGAATTGTATTTTTATACAAACAGGGCTATCAAGGCAAAGGATTTTACTATCGATTTTAATTTCAACTTATCAAACTATATTAACACGATTGGAGAATTGAGAGACGATATTCTTGCCAATTATAATGCAGACTACGACTATACAAACGGCACTTACCTGTCTCGTCTCCAGGAAGGTAACTCTTTTGGGTCTATTTATGGATTCAAGTACAAAGGTGTTTATCAATACAATGATTACATTCCTGAAGTTCAGGAAAATGCTCCTGTGGCACGTGATGAAAACGGTTATGTTTTTACTGATGAAGAAGGAAACCCGCTTCCGATGTATTTTGCCTATGGCAGGAGCAACGCTTATCAGTTCAGAGGTGGTGATGCAATTTACGAGGATATAAACAAGGATGGTAATATCGATGAACTGGATATTGTTTACCTGGGCAATTCCAATCCAAAAGTGAATGGCGGATTTGGCTCAACCATCCGTTATAAAAACTTTTCTTTAACAGCGTTTTTCAATTTCCGTTATGGAAACAAGATTGTTAACATGGCCCGAATGAATGCCGAAAACATGTATTACCTGAACAATCAAAGTGTTTCGGTAAACTGGCGATGGAGAAAAGACGGTGATGTAACCGAAATGCCACGCGCATTGTACAATTACGGGTACAACTGGCTGGGTAGCGACCGTTATGTTGAAGATGGCTCGTTTTTGCGTATGAAATACCTTACTTTCAACTATACTATTCCAAAAGCGAAACTGGATAAACTCAGGTTGCAACAGGTGAGTTTTTACTGTACCATTAACAATTTGTGGGTATTGTCGAAATATACGGGTGTAGATCCTGAGGTTGGCTACGGTTCTTTTGGCGTGAGCGTTGACAACTCTCCTACTCCACGTTCGAAAGATGCAACACTGGGAATTTCTGTAACCTTTTAACTAATTGATAATGAAAATGAAAAAACTAATTTACATATTATCGATAACAGGGTTAATATTTGTTTCGTCGGGTTGTACCGACTGGCTCGATATAAAACCCGAGAGTGAAATCGTACTTGATGATTTCTGGCAGAACGAAAGTCAGGTGAACCAGGTGCTTGCAGCATGTTACCGATCAGTGACCGAGGGACAGGTGATGAGCAGGATGCTGGTTTGGGGCGAACTGAGATCAGACAACGTAACCTACGGAAGAAACATGCCCACTGACATGTACAAAATGCTCAATGTAGATATTTCAGCAGACAACGGATATTGCCGCTGGGGTGACTTCTACACGGTAATAGATAATTGCAATAACTTTTTACATTATGCGCCGGGAGTTGTTGAGCTCAATGCCAACTTCACCGAATCGAAGCTCCACGCAATGGAAGCAGAGGGTCTTACATTACGCGCACTGATGTATTTTTACCTGGTTCGTACATTTGAAAAAGTTCCATGGGTTGAAGAACCAAGTATCGACGATGCACAGGATTACAGAATTCCCCAGTCATCAGAAGATGTAATTCTCGACCACCTTGTTAACGATTTGCAAACCGCTTTGAAATATTCGCGCGACAATTACGAAACCAATACATACACAAAAGGCAGAATTACGACAAATGCAGTTAGAGCGCTACTGGCCGATATTTATCTGTGGAGGGAGGAATATGCCAAATGCGTTGAAATGTGTGATCTGATAATGAACAATACTGATTTGGAACTTGAAACGGGTGAAAATGTAATTTCAAGGGTTTTTTACCAGGGTAATTCAAAGGAGAGCATTTTTGAATTGCAATTTGACGATGATTTGATGTTCAACTGGGTGGTGCGCGACTTCTTTGGCGCTTACGGCAACGAAGCGGGGCAATGGAGTTTCCCGGGTATTCTTGTAACCGGAAAATTCAGTCCGTTTAACTTCAATGCAGGCAGCAGTAAAGAAAGTACCGAAGACCTGCGTGAAAAAGATTTTCTTCGCCAGGAAACTGGTGGTGATCGTTATTATGTGTTTAAATATGCCGGTGCACAAAGACAGGAAAATGCCACAACAAAGGTCAGCTCCTATTATTACCGGAATGTAACTGCCAACTGGATAGTTTACAGGCTTTCTGAAATTTACCTCATGAAAGCTGAAGCGCTGATCCAGCTCGGGACCAACACAACCGAGGCAGTTGGACTGATCAATACGGTTTATATGAGATCGAATATTGAAGAAGATGAAAGAGGTTTGACAGCTGATAATTACACTTCAAAACTCAAACTTGATGAATTATACATGAGAGAGCGCCAGCGTGAACTGATGTTCGAAGGAAAACGATGGTTCGACCTGATGCGTTTGTCGCGACGTGTAGATTCACCGGCACCGCTGATGAGCTATGTATCAAAAAAATTCACGGGCGGTGCCTCAAGCCAGTCAACAAAAATGTCGGTTATGGATGCATTATATTTACCGGTACATACAGATGAACTAAAGGCGAACTCTGCCCTTGTACAAAATGAATTTTATAAGGTTAACGGTGAGGAATAGGATAAAATGTAAAAGTTAAAAGCATGAAAATCTATAAAATAAATCATACAGTCATCAACAACATGTTTGCAAAAGTAAATTTCAGGGAAAGAGGAACTTTGTTGACAATGATCGCATTTGCAGCATTGTTGTTCATTTTGCCAGCCTGTAACAGTGATGACGTAGGCGACAATTTCTATACTTTCACCGGGGAAACTGTTGGTCAGTATATTAAAAACCGACCAGAAACCTACTCTGAGTTTACTCATTTACTGGACACAACGGGTGTAATGGGATTGCTGAATGCCTATGGTGATTATACCTGTTTTCTGCCCGATAACGAGGCGATGAAAAGGTTTTACCAAAGCAAAGGTAAAACTCCATGAGCGATTTTACCGTTGAAATATTAAAGAAAATAGCTTATGATCATATTATCAAAGACTTTTCCATAACCACCGAAGATTTTGTTGAAGGGTTTTTACCAAAACAAACCATGAGTGGACGTTATGTGGATATTGGAATTTCTTCTGATGAATCTGGACCGGTTTATACAATTAATACTACATCAAAAATTGTGGAAAGGGATATAGAAGCACACAATGGTGTCGTTCATGCAATATCTGAAGTAGTTTCTCCTTCCGAGAATACACTGGTTGAAGCAATATCCAATGATGCTGATTTTTCACTCTTTTTTGAAGCTTTGCAGGCAACCGGTTTGGATATCAACCTGAGTTTAATTAAAGATGAAAGTTATGTGCCCGACCCAGAGTATGTTGCAATGGAAAACTCAAATACGATATATAACTATGCAAAAGTCCGCATACCACGGGAAAGGAAATACGGTTTTACAGCTTTAATAGAAAGCAATGAGACTTATTCCCAACATGGCATCACTAATTTAAACGACATGAAAGCATATGCGAAACAGGTTTATGATAACTTGTATCCCGCAGATGCATCGATTACTGATGTTACAGACAGAAAAAACAGTTTAAACCGGTTTGTTGCCTATCACCTGCTCAATAAAAAACTCCCCATGAGGATGCTTATTGAGAAATATGACAACACAGGAATGAATTATGAAACTACCGGCGAAACCCACTCAGTAAAGGTTGTGGATATGTTCGAATACAACGAAACCCTGTGTCCGAATACATTAATGGAGTTCCGTACGCTACGCACAACAAATGAATACAATATCATAAATATGATTCCCGAATCAGGAAAAGCAATCCGCCTGACATCCAATTTCGATAACGATGCATTAAACGGAGTATATCACGAAATTGACAACATATTGGTTTATAATGCCGATGTGGAACGCATGCTTTCAACAAAACGTTTGAGAATGGATGTTTCCAGTTTCTTCCCCGAATTTGCTAATAACAATATTCGTGTGGGAAATTCAAGGATAGGTGGAGGCTTATTTTCAGAACGGTGGCACATTCCAAATGGATACGCTGATCGGATTACAGCCTCTGCAACTACTGATGTTCATTACTTTAATGCCGATGACAGGTTTATGGATTATCAGGGCGACGAATTGTTTTTGGTTGGTTTGTATGATTTTGAAATAACAACAATCGCCATTCCACCAGGTACCTATGAAGTACGTTTCGGATATCAGCCAACCGGAGGTCGTGGTGTGGCTCAATTATACTGGGATGGAATACCAACCGGAATACCGCTCGATTTAAGAACCTTAGCCAACGATCCGGATATTGGTTATCAATATCCAGGAACCGATGCACGCGACCAGGAAGGTTTTGAAAATGATAAGGCTATGCGTAACCGCGGATACATGAAAGGCCCCGCCAGTTATAGTGTTATCGCAGAGTGGTGGTACACGGGTGCAAGTGCACGCATGAGCGAGGATGTACTTCGACGGATTTTGGGTATTTATACTTTTAATGAATACAGTACACACACCTTTACTGTTAAAGCTGTGAAATCGGGTGAATTTATGTTCGACTACCTGGAGTTTGTTCCACTTGAAGTATTGGAATACGAAGACATTTATTAAAATAGAAATGCTACTGAAAATGAGATACAAATATTTAAAGGGTTTTGTTCCCCTTTCGGCTTTGATAGTTTTGTTGCTGGCTGCAGCCTGTACAAAAGAATGGGACGATCATTATGATGCAGGTTCTTTTGATCTTCCGGACAAAACAGTGACCGAATATATTAAAGGTCAACCGGAACTAAGCACCTTTTCCAACATGCTTGAAATAACCGGTTACGATCAAATTCTGAATGCTTCGCAGTCGTACACGGTTTGGGCGCCAAAAAATGATGCACTTGCCGGTCTGAATTTAACTGATGTCGAACTTGTGAGAAAAACAGTACAAAACCACATAACACGCAGCAGGATTACCACTTCAGGAGTCGATAATTCGTTCATCAGGATGCTGAACAGTAAATATGTACTTTTTTCAAAAGACCTTTCGGGATATACTTTTGGCGAAAACACTGTATCAGAAATCAATCAGCCGGCAAAAAACGGTTTAATACATGTGATCGATGGTTATGCACCTTATGTAAATAATCTTTGGGAATACCTTGGAAAGACAGATGGCGTGGACTCTCTACGCGAATATATTTATGGTCAGTCAAAAAGGGTTTTTGATGCCGAAAACAGTATCGAAATTGGTGCCAATGATGCCGGCCAGGTAATCTACGACAGTGCGTTCGTGATCTGGAATCCCGTTTTGGAAAGACTGGGTTCCATTGACTTGGAAGACAGCATTTACACCGCAATCATGCCCGACAATAATGCCTGGAACGAAGCCTATTCAAGAATTGAGGGTTATTATAATTTCCCAAATGATGCCGGTAGTGTAGCCCGCCAAAGAGATCTGACCCGATTTACACTTATTCAGGATATGCTTTACCGCGGACGTATCAGCGAGCCTGAAAAATCCGACTCACTTACATCAACTTATGGAAACGTATTCTACAATCCCGATGAATTATTTAAGGGTCTTGATTACGAATCACTAAGTAATGGTCTTGCCTATGTTACCGATAAAATGCCTTTCGCTGATACGTCTTCCTTTTTTAAGGAAATCAGAGTTGAAGCGGAACAAACCTTTGGAAGATCAAATACGGGAAGTAATATTTTCATTCGTTCCAGTTTCGGAACAGAATTTACAGCATCCGACAACTACTATATACTGGTTGATCCAACTTCAACTGAACCGGCAGTTGAATTTTCAATTCCGAATACCCTATCAGCGAAATACAACATTTACTGTGTGTTTGTACCTTCTAAAATAGTGAATCCCAACAATCTCACTCCCTCCAAGGTAACGTTTCAGCTTACTTACATTCGAAGGGCAAGTGGCAGTACATTCATCAAACGTGTAACACCCGGGAATAACATAACTGATCCGGAAGGGCTGACAAAAATGTTTGTTGATCAATTCGATTTTGAATTTGCCAACGTAATTGATGCAGATTACGATAGAGTAGCTGTAAAACTTGAAGTTAGCAGTAATATAACAACGCAGGAAGAACAGTCAGGTGAATTCAGCCGGACAATGCGTATCGATTGTATCATTTTAGAACCTGTTTTGGAATAGGCTCAAAAAATAGAAATGATGAAAATGAACAGAGATATCAAATTAAAAAATACTATGAGGAATTATTTCTTTCGAAAATTCCTGCGTTCGATCTTTGTAGCCGGGATTTTAGCCGTTGGAAACATGGCGTTTGGCCAAACTGATGCTGGAACAGTAACCGACTCTACAGTTACCGATACCATGACAAAAGTTAATCAATCGGTTTATATGGTAAAAGGGACAGTTCGTGATGTAATAACCCGGCAACCGATAAATGCTGCACAAATTCGTTCAAAAAATCACAAGTCTGCCGCCACTACTGATGAACAGGGAAATTTCGAAATTGAAATCAGTTCTGCTGCAGAAATACTGATCGTAATCGCTTTCGACTATAATCAGCTTGAAGTGCCGGTACAGGGAAAAAATATGCTTGAAATAGATCTTTATTCAGAAGTTTATAAGGATTTATATAAAGATATTGAAGGACTTGCCGGACCGGTGCGTTCAGGTTCAGCAGTAAATGCTGTGAGTGGCACGCGTGATATTGGTTATCCTTCAGAATTTACTGTCGATAATGCCATCCAGTCAAAAATGGGTGGAGACGTGCATGCAATAAGCCGCTCGGGCAATATTGGTTCGGGTGCTTCATTATTCATTCGTGGATTAAACTCGGTGAATATGTATGCACAACCACTTTTTATTGTCGATGGAGTTATCCGAAGTAACTTTTCCGATATACAATCTGTTAACGACGGTTTTCAAAACAATCCACTGAACGATATCGATGTAAGCGACATAGAAAGCGTATCAATTATCAAAGACGGAACTTCGATATACGGTTCGAAAGGAGGAAACGGGGTTATTGTAATAAAAACAAAACGGGGAGAAGACATGGCCACTAAAATTGTTTTTAATGCATATGGCGGCCTCACCGAAAAAACATCTTCACTGCCGACAATGAATGGCGATCAGTTTCGCATTTACACCACCGATCTTTTGGGATCAACCGGTCTTACTTCAGAACAGATTGACGAAATGCCATTTTTGAATGATGATCCAAATTCGATTACCTATAAAAAATACCACAACAACACCAATTGGGACGATGAAGTTTACCAGTCAGGCTTTACACAAAACTATAATATTGGCGTAAATGGCGGTGATGATAAAGCGCTGTATTACTTTTCGCTTGGCTATACAGGAAATTCGGGCATTGTAAAAACAACCGAAATGCAACGGCTGATTACCCGAACCAATGCCGATTTTTTTCTTACCGAGAACATTAAACTAGGGATGAATGTAGGATATACAACCATCGACCGCACATTACTCGATGACGGCATTAATCCATACACATCACCCACTTTTCTCGCTATGGAAAAAGCTCCGTTTCTGAGTCCCTATTCCTACACACCTACGGTACTTTGACCACAGATATTGAAGATGCCGATGAATTTAGTGTTGGAAATCCTACGGCTATCATTGCAAATGCTTTAAATACAAACAAACATTACCGGCTTTCAATTGGGTTCAAACCCGAATTCAAACTCTCACCAGTTTTGACACTTAGTTCGCAACTTGATTATGCCATCGACAAATTCAAAGAAACTTATTACAGCCCGATGGTAGGTGTTGTCAATCGTGAACTTCCAGGAATCGGGATTTCGGAAAATGTTTTCAAAAGCCAGATAATGAGAAATATCAGCTTATTTGATGACACACAATTAAGGTATAGTAAACAAATAAAAGAGGTACATGAAATAAAAGCAATTGCCGGTTTCCGTTATATTTCAAACTATTATGAAATGGATTACGGCGAAGGTCATAACTCAGGTTCCGACCAGAAAAGGAACCTGGATGACCAGGTTATCAGAAGCACCAACGGTGCAAACAACCGCGTAAAATCAATATCGGATTATCTCATGGTTGATTACAGTTTTGATAATCGTTATTTGCTGTCAGTTGCAGTTTCTGCCGACGCTTCCTCGCGTTTTGGCAGCGATACAAAAGGTGGTTTTCAGTTGTTTAACCGGAGTTGGGCTGTTTTTCCATCAGTCAATGCAGCCTGGCTGATTTCTTCCGAAACTTTTATGGCTGACATGAAAGCCATCAACTGGCTGAAACTGCGTGTTGGTTATGGTTTATCGGGAAACGACGATATCGAACCTTATGCATGGAGCGCTTACTTCGAATCAACGCGATATATGGACAGGGCTAATGGTTTGGTTCTGGCAAATATTGGCAATACTGAAATACAGTGGGAAACCACGGCCAAAGCAAGTCTTGGTGTTGATGCAATTCTTTTTAGTAACCGTTTGTCTGTTACGGCTGATCTTTACAACAATAAAACCAAAGACCTTTTATTCATGAAATCATTACCCGAAGTACTTGGTAACGGAAATTACTGGGGCAACGGCGGTGAAATGTCGAATAAAGGTTTCGAGTTCTCAGCCAATCTGAAATTGGTTAATCTAGCCGGTTTTAAATGGGAAGTTGGAGGTAGTGTCGGACATTATGCCAATAAAATCGAATCATTGCCTGATAACAGTGATTATATTACAACATTGTACGGAGCAGATATTCTTACTTCAGTCGGAAATTCGGCCGGTGTATTTTACGGATACAAAACGCTTGGTGTTTTTACCGGTGAAGAGTCTGCTGAAGCGGCTAACCTGAGTTTGATAGATGAAGAAGGAGTAACGCAACAGTTTAAAGCCGGCGATATGCATTTTGTCGATTTGAACAATGATGGTATTATTAATAAAAACGACAGACAGGTAATTGGTAATCCAAATCCTGACTTTTTTGGTTCATTCAGCAATAAAATCGATGTGGGGAATTTTACTTTGGATATTCTTTTCACTTATTCATACGGAAACGAAATTTACAACGCCCTGCGTGCAAATCTTGAATCGGGCAGTATGCCGGTAAACCAAACCACAACCATGCTGAACCGCTGGTTTTATGAAGGTCAGGAAACCATTCAGCCCAAAGTAACTTATATGGATCCGATGGGCAATTCACGTTTTTCTGACAGGTGGATAGAAGACGGTTCGTACCTGCGTTTTAAAACTTTGTCGCTGGGCTACAACATTCCTTTGAAAAATTCATTTGTTGAAGGACTCAAAATATATGTTTCTGCAAATAACCTGTTTACCCTTACAAATTATTTGGGCCGCGATCCGGAAGTTTCTGTGAAGAACGAAGTATTGTACCAGGGAATAGATGCCGGCTTGCTGCCGCTCACAAGAAGTTATTTTATCGGTATAAAAATGAACCTGTAATCTGTAATAGGAAATTGTAAAAAACACGAAATCAGGAACCGTTTTAAAGAAAAGAAAGATGAAGAAATTAAATCAAATATTACCCGGACTAATTTTTCTGACAGTGATTGCCACAAGCTGCGACTCGATGCTTGATGTTCAATCCGAACGTAATATGTTTCCGGAAAACCATCAGATCGATTCACCCAACGACTCAATTTATTCTATGATGGGCATTTTCACTCAACTTCAAAAACTGGGCGATCGTTATGTGGTGCTGGGTGAACTCAGGGGCGATCTGATGGATATAACTGAAAATGCAGGTCTCGAACTTCAGGAGATCAACAACCTTGAAATCGGGATGGATAATCCCTACAATAAAATTGAAGATTATTACTCGGTGATTAACCACTGCAACTACTTAATCAACAATATCGACACAGCACTAATTTCGGGTGGAGAAAAATCGCTTTTAAAAGAATATGCAGCAGCCAAGGCGATACGGGCCTGGACTTACATGCAAATTGCGTTGAACTACGGCACAGCCAAATATTACAAGGAACCACTGTTAACTGTACAAGCCGGTCAAGCCCAGTTTCCCGAGTATTCGATCAGGGAACTTGTTCCTGTTTTGATACAGGAACTTGAACCTGTAAAATACGTTGAATCACCGGGAAGAATCTCGCTTGGCGTTGATATGACAAGCGAAAAGCTTTTTTCCCTATTCCTCTTTTACTTGGAGACCTCTACATGTGGAACGGACAATACGAAAATGCAGTTCAGGAATATTATTCATTGATTGAAAATAATCGATATGTAATCGACGACAGGTACAATTCAATCTGGACTGTGGACAACGGTGTTTTTGTTGAAAGAGATCCATTTGATCAGAATTACCTCGATATTTTTGAACTGACAAACAACGAACAAATTACGTTGATCGCAGGATCGACAGAATTGGGTGAAGAAGATGAATTGTATAAAAATGACTTTCCCCAATTATGAAATTGCACCGTCGCAGGTCGCAATGGACAAATGGGACACACAAATTTACTACTTCAATGAAAATGCAACTATTCCCGGAGATTTGCGGGGCCCGATGGGATCATACTACAGTACCACCGGCTCCAACAATATTAATGCGATCTTCAAATACTATTTAATTTGGAGCGAAGCCGAAGTATCGAAAGCAGTGATGATTTACAGGGTTGCTACACTCTACCTCCGTTATGCCGAAGCAGTGAACCGCGCCGGTAAACCCAATCTTGCCTTTGCTGTTTTGAAACACGGAATGAACGAGGAAGCATTGTCAGTGGATACAATTGTGCCGCGCCATGAAAAGTACAGCGTTTATACCGATTCTACAGGCACTTTTATCGATTATGTAGATTTCAGCAATATTGCTTTCGACCAAAACATAGGTATTCATTCACGTGGTTGCGGAAATATGGACCGTGCTACTGATTATGTAATTCCATTTTTTAACTCAAAGGAGGATTCAATTATTTATGTTGAAGATAAAATTATTGAAGAACTGGCGCTTGAAACGGCATTCGAAGGCAGCCGCTTTCAGGATTTGATGAGGATTGCAATGCGAAGAAATAATCCTGCCTACCTGGCTGATAAAGTAGCGGCAAAACATACAGGCAACGAACAGGCAATTCGTTCAAAATTAATGGATGAAAATAATTGGTACCTGAAAAAATAAAGGTTCCGGTGAGATTGAGTTTAACTTTTTACTTTCAGTTTTTAATGAATTTCTTTACAATAGTTTTGTTGTCGGAGACAAGCTTCAAAAGGTAAATACCATTTTTATAATCACTGATATTTAGTCGGTTTTTACCTGTTACAAGGTTGAAGTCGCATATTTTTGACCGGTTTGGTTATAAACGGACAGTTTACCAATTTTTCCGCTTTTAATAAAAATTTCATGACTTGCCGGATTGGGAAATATTTCAAAATAATCATTATCCGATAAATCAGCCGTGGCAGTTGGTTTACCTGGTTGAGTTATGTTTATAATTTTTGAAATTCCTCCGTTTGATGTAATATAAATTCTGTTTTTTCGATCATTTGCACCGGAATTTTCATTTCAAACGAAATTCTAAGAGTATCGTTTCCCATTCCTGCAGATTCCACGTTTAACCATGTATCATATAATACTGAAGAACTCCATAAACCATTACTTTCAACAATAATATCATTATTTGTTCCGGCAGTTTGTTCAATGGTAAGTTTGGTTTCTGATATAAAAAGTGTTTCATTGAACAGAATCATATTCCATCGCAGATAATCATGGTTGGTGACTGATCTCAGAGAAATTTTCACGTCACTGACTGTAGGTAGCGAAATACCCCAGCCAATATCTTTTGTTGAAGGATAGATTATGGATTTTCCGTTGGGAGAAGTAACGGTTCTGAATCGTTGATTTACAGTTCCAATATATTCCGAAGTTACCGACAATGCATCTTCGTTCGTGCCGCCAGCTTCAACAAACATTTCAGGACTGGCATAGTTACTTATTGAATATTCACCACTTCCCAATGTGTTGAAAACCCATTTCTGGGTTTGGTATGTTGTGTCGGCAGCATACTGAAATAATGAAGCACCATTTACCAACGTTTGCGACGAAACATCAACAACTTTTTTACTGAAACCATTTTCAACTGTATATACACCTTTTTCTACGAAATCCATTGAAACGGAAGGCCAACCATCCTCATCCCATACCAGTTTTGCCAGCCCCAAAGTTGGACCACCCTGATTATTCACAGCCGGATTTGGGTAAAACCCGTTGGGATCATAATAATGAAATGTGACGTAATCGACACCATTTTCGCTGTACAAGCCAAAATGTCCGGGCCCAAAATAGCGGTCGTCAGTTCCCCGACTGTTGTCATGTTTCAATACAACCGTTCCGCCACTTGTTTGCCCGTTTAGCTTCATCGCCTTTCCTGATTTATCAAGAAATGGTCCCCTGGGATTTGTCGATCTTCCCATAACCATATAATAGGTACTGGCAATTCCGGCGCAGCATCCTCCTTTGTTGTAAAAGAGGTAATAATACCCGTTGCGATAAATCATTGCAGCGCCTTCGCCTTCACCATAGTTGTTGCTTTGCGGACCTGTCCATGAATTTGCAATGCTTGTGCCGGGAAGATTACCCGAATAAGTTTTGGGTTTACCTGAAACCGAATCAATTTCAGTAACAACAATTCCCTGTTCGTTAAATGAACCGTAAACCATCCATATTTTACCATCAGGCCCTCTCATCAGCGATGGATCGATGGCATTTAGCGCCAATCCGGGCTGGTACGACCAAATTCCTAAAAAACCTGCATCAACCCATTCATATTCCAGGTCATTCGGGTTTAGTGATTTGTTTGTAACACACCCGATTGCAGATGTCATTGTTCCCCACTCCGAACATGAATAGTACAAATAGTATTTATCATTCATGTAAATAATATCAGGTGCCCAGAAATTTCCATCGAATGCACCAACATAACTTTTTATCCAGGCCGGAAAGGCAGTCTTTGTAAATGGTGTCGGTCCGGCCTGCCAGCTTATCATATCTTTTGAATAAATACTGTAGATTCCATCTCCTGTTCCAAAAACCCAGTAGGTATCATCACATTTTACAATTTTAGATGGATCATGAATACCTGCAGGCCATCGTTGTCCCATAACTTCGAAAACAACTAAAAAGTAACATGTGGTTAAAACTAACAACCTGATAAATTTTCTCAAATTCATAATCCTTCTTTTATAAACAAATATAAACATGCAACCCAGCACAGCTTATCTGTTACTTTGTCTCTGGCCAAAAAACTTACTATTTAAAAACTCAAAAAAAACAAAAGGGCCATCCATCAATTGACGGACAGCCCTTAAATTAAAATTAACTAAATCATAAGACTATCATCTTGTCTTGAAAACTTTAAAAGTTTTTGATACTCCTTCGCTTTCAACTCTCATCAAATACATGCCTTCATTTTGTAATGTTACTTTCTGTTCACTGCTTTCAATCGATTTTTGAAGAACTAATTTTCCAACCAGGTTGTAAACAGAAATCATTCCCTTAGTTGAACCAGTTTTAACAGTAAAGTCTCCTGATGAATAAGTTGGATAAACCAGGATCGAAGCCTTGCTGATTTCTCCAACTGTTATTCCTGTTGTAAAATCATTGGCTCTTTGAGCAATCGTAGCTGCATCCATCTCACCTTCCCAAATATTCAGTTCTTCCATAGAACCCTGCCATAATGGATCGCCCGGATAAACATCTTTACCAATTAAAGCAACTGAAGTGCCTATATTTACCAAAGAGTTGTTGCCAGTTAAAGGAGAAGTTCCAATCAGCACACCATCAATGTATAATTTGATTTCTGTACCAGTTATTACAGTTACAAAATGGTGAGTTTTATCATCTGCTATTTCGGAACCATTCACACCATTTTCAGAAGCCCATGGATCAGTCGTGTTCAGACATGAAATGGAAGTCCGGATATCGGCGTTATCCTGTCGGGTTGGCTGCAAAATAATATAATTGATTCCCATCCAGTCCACACTTGGATTAACATCGCCAAATGAAGCCACTGCTGTAAATTTATCAGTCATCCCTTCAGCTTGTTTAAATACGGTTTCTATGGTAATACTGCTGTATGAAGGAATATTAATGTCTGCTCCTGGTAAAGTAACAAATCCGGTTCCTGACAAGGTTAGCATTCCGTCAGCTACTGCTGCATCTCCTTCCAGAGTACCATGTGCAGTGCCAACCACATCGTTGGCTGTTCCATCTTCAAAAGTGTAAGAGTGTTTTAAGGTGGCAATATTCAAATAGTTCTTTGCCCTTTCTTCAATGGTAGCTGCATCCATTTCACCTTGCCAGATATTCAGTTCATCAACTTTACCTTGCCATAATGGATCCCCGGGATATACATCTTTACCAATTAAAGCAACAGAAGTGCCTACATTTGCCAAAGAGTTGTTACCAGTTAATGGCGAGGTTCCTATCAATACACCATCGATATATAATTTTATGTCTGTTTCAGTAATTACAGTTACAAAATAATGTGTCAGTGTATCTGCAATTTCAGCACCATTCACTCCATTTTCTGTGGCCCATGGGTCGGTGGTGTTAAGGCATGAAATAGATGTTCTGCTATTTTCATTATCCTGCCTTGTCGGCTGCATAATAATATAATTGATGCCCATCCAGTCAACAGAAGGATTTACATTGCCAAAAGAAGCTATTGCTGTAAATTTATCAGTTATTCCTGTTGCCTGTTTAAATACAGATTCAATGGTGATACTGCCGTATGAAGGTATATTAATATCTGCTCCAGGTAATGTAACAAATCCGGTTCCGGAAAGGGAAAGTGCTCCACTTGCAACAGCGGCGTCACCTTCCAAAACACCATGTGCGGAACCAACAACATCGTTGGCTGTTCCATCTTCAAAAGTATAGGAATGCATTAAAGTTAAGCCTCCGCCACCTAAATATTGTTCTGCATGTTCTGCAATTGTACCGGCATCCAAAACACCATTATAAATATTAAATTCATCAATGCTCCCCATCCAGGTTGGATCTGCAGTATAACCACCTTTGCAAAGCCATGCATTTGCCGAACTTATTCCGGCTATTGAATTAGGGCCTGAAACTTCAGCATCTCCAACCAAAATACCATCAATGTACCATTTAATTGAAGAATCAGTAAGTACACTTACAACATGATGTTTTTCGCCCACACTTACAGCAGGACCAGTAACACCTTGTTCAGCGGTCCATGGTGCAGTTAGATTACCGCAGGATATTGCAGTCCGGCTTTCAGCAGATCTGTCTGGTGTAAAGAAGTACCCATTTCCACCAAATCCATTCTCATTTCCACCAAAATATGCCATCATTGTTGATCCTGTATTATCAACATCAGTATAAATATAACCTTCCAAAGAAATTGCAGAATATGCATTAATAGCTATATCAGCAGCAGGCAATTCGATATAATCTCCGTTAGTGGCAGCAGTATAAGCGCCGTTAGCAATTGTGCCAGTCCCTGCCGGGATTCCATCAGCATCTCCAACTGCATCAGCAGCTGTACCGTCTTCAAATGTATAGGAATGCATCAGGGTAAATTCTGTTGGTGTACTAAATTCGATGTTGTATGTTTTAGTTGAACCATTTTCAGCAGTAACCACAACTGAAGCACTTCCACTTCCCGATGAAACATCAACAGGACCAGCACCTTCAGCAGTTGATTTGTCACTGTTTGTAACAGCAGAAACAGTGATAGTTGTTGCACCTGATGGAATAAGCACGGAATAGCTTGTTATTTCCGGATCAAAAGCAGGAATCAATTCTCCCATATCAACAGTAAGAGATGATAAGGTTGCATCAGGAATACCTCCCAGGAAATGTATCGCACGTTGCGCAACAGTTGCAGCATCCATCTGACCACTGTAAATGTCGAATTCATGTATTGTACCTATCCATGTTGGATCATTCCATCCACCAAAGGCTAACCATCCATTCGCATTGCTGATTTTACTTATTGATACATTAGCACCTGTTGCAGCCTTTCTTGCTAAACTACCATCAATATACAAAAAAATGCTATCACTGCTAACAACACTTACATAGTGATGAATTTCGCCTGCGCCTGGTTCAGCTCCCGAAACATTAGTAACTCCACCTGTATTAATTTCTGTCATACTAACATTATCATTACGTGCAATGGACATCCAATAAGAGTTGGCGCTTTGCAAACCTCCAAAGTAAGCAAGCATGGTCCATGCCGGATTTACACCTGTCGTAACGTGAGCTTCCATTGTTATTGACGGATATGTATTCAAGGCAATATCCGCTGCCGGAAGAATTATATAATCACCCTCTTTTGCCGAAATAAATGCATCATCGGCAAATGTACCTCCATGTACGGTTCCGTCAGCACTTCCGGCCATGTCATTTGCAGTTCCGTCAGCAAAAGTATAAGAGTGAGTTAAGGTAAGTTCCGTATCAGTCATATAGTTTATTACATATTCTCTTTTATATGTTGGGTCAGAAGCCGCTGTGATAGTAACAGTTATTGTACCCTTTCCGCCGGAAACATCAACTGTACCTGTTCCTGTTACAATTGCTGCTGCATCCCGGGCCGTAGCGACTACATTAATTGAGGTTGTACCTGAAGGAAGAGTTGTTGAATATTTTGTATATGCAGGATTAAATACAGGTTTGAGTGAAGCACCCGTAACAGTCAGATCTGACAGGTGGAGGTCGTACTGAGAAACCACATCTTCAGGCAATTTGATACTGAATACAGTTAGCGGATTATTTGCCAATTTGTCGTTAAACAGTGCTGAATTAAGATCACCATCATTCGAACCCAATACATTATTGGTTGCACTGGCCTGCTGCTTTCTCACCGAAATAATTCTGAACTTTCCGGGTTCAAATTCAACTGGTATAAAACGGGCGCTGTCGAGGTTTACGGAAGGAAGTTCAGGATAAACCTCCAAATCCCATGCATTGGCTGAAGTACGTGAAAGACACATATAATTACCAGCTTTATTCCTGATAAAATACTGACCATCAACTCCACCGTCTTCAAACTGCCAGATTTGTGAACTATCCTGATAAACAGCGTCAGCAAGAATAACCTGGTTAAAAGCTGCACCGCTTTCGGCAGCTACAAAACCATTGGTTTCGTGAACAAGGTAAAAATCCTTGTTTTCAGCAAATATTGAAGTATAAACCTGAACTGAATAGACCATCGAAGAAGAAGCGTCTTGTGAAGTAACAGTTAAAATGGCCGTTCCCATTCCATCTGTAAGAGTAATATTTCCTCCACCTGTAACTGTTGCTCCATCCCAGTTTGGCGTACCGGTTACTACAACAGCTGTTGTTCCATCGGGAACCAGCGCTGTGTAACTTGTAGAATCCATCATAAAATCTTCAATAAGGCTGCCTACTGATAAACTAATGCCAGCCAGTGTTGCAGAAGCTTCTCCGTCTTCAGGAAAAACTGACAAATAATAGGATTTTTTTGTAAAACCATCGAGTGCAGTTACCTCAATTTCAACATCAATACCTTCATCTTTGTCGAATGTAACAACTCCGTCTTCCAACTCATTGCCCAAACCATCAAACATGTTTATTAAAACACCATTAACAACAGCATCTGCAGTAATTGTCATTGTTGTGGTTCCGTATGGTACTGTAACCTCGTAAATATCAGTTTCTGTTTCAAATGCGGGGTCCATTGTTCCTACATTTGTAGCCAGATTTTCCAGCTTTGGGTTTGTAAGATCAAGCCCTAAAAATTCGCCGGCAGCTTGTGCAATCGTATGTTGGTCAAGTGTGCCATCATAAATATTGAATTCCAAAAGAGATGCATTATAATTTGGATCGTTCCAACCGTCAACTCCCCTGAAAAGATTCGCAACATCGGTACCCAACGTACTAACATAATCCGCACCGGTTGGTGTTGTGGCTATAATAACACCATCAATATAATATGTAAGTGCTTCAGCATTCAATACAGCAACAATATGGTGTATTTTTCCGTCATCCACTTCATAACCACCCATTAGTGCAGTAACGGTAGTACTTCCGTTATTGGTTTCAATTCTTGTTTCATTACCAGATCTTGTCGGCTGAATCCAGAAACATCTATTTCCAGGAGTAGCGGTTCCAAAATAGGCTAACATGGTAAAACTTGAATTTAACAATTCACCCGTTTCAACAAATGCCTCAAGCGTGACCGCTGAATAGGTATTCAATGCCAGAGCTACACCATCCAGCGAAATCCATCCATCGCTGTTAACAGTTGCACCCGAAACTGTAGCTTTTCCGTCGGCGATGGTAAGTTTAGTACCACCGATTGTACCGTTTACAGTACCTACCTGATCAAAAACCGTAGTTTCATCGTAGGTTCCTGAATCAAAAGTGTAGGAGTGTTTTAAAGTTGCCTGCCCAAAGGCTGCAGACGCGCCGAAAAAGCTGACAAACGTTAAGAATGTCCAAAATTTTAAAAGTAAATTTTCTTTCATAATCGTTTAAATTTTAAGTGTTTTATCAGTACTATTTTATGGTTGAAATATAGTTTATATGAATATTTTAACGAAAGCACATTTTCGACATTTAATGTTCACAAATTCGTCAAGTAAAATTTATGCTGTTATTCTTAAAGTGTAAGTATTACATTTATTTAAAAAGTGACATTTTTCAACACTTTTAATACTCAGTTGAGTTCTTTTGTTAGAAAATTAATTTCCAATGTATATCCTGCAATTAATTTTATTTTAACCACTATCCTTTTAACCGTTTGTTACTTTAAACTGATCAATTTTGCAGGTAATTTGCCCTCAGCTTTTAGTATATAACTTCCGGCTGACAGAGAACTTATAATTAAAGTTTTCGATACAACTGATTCCAACTGTTTTTGCCCGGTTAAATCAAATACCTCAACAAGTGTGGGCTCATCAAAATTAAAATGCACAACCTGTTTTGCCGGATTTGGATAAAATTCAAGAGAACGACGCAACGACAAATCATTAATACCGGTTTCAACATCCGGCTGATCAGCGGCGAAATCTATTACCATCCAGCCAAAATCATCAGTTTGCATGGCAGATTCCCCTCCCGATATTTCCCTGTGTTTGATAATTTCAAATCGTGAATCAACCGTTTTTGAATATCGCAATGTGGAAGCAAAAGTATCATTTGTAGATTGCAGGCCTGCAAAAAGAGCTGGTTCTGTGTAAGTTGAATCATACGGTATTGCTACCAAATCAGAAGAAATGCCATTTTCACCGTAATTCGTCCCAACTGTAATACGCTTTCCTTCAACTATTCCTTTCCCTTGCTCAATTGCTAAATAATTGATACAATTCGAAACCGGTTGTGGTTACATTGCGCACACCAACAGTTAATGGATACAAATTACCGTCAGACGCTATTGTGCAAAATACTACCGGTTCAGTATCAAATACCTGATCAAAGTTTACAGTTTTCCTTTCGCGTGTTATTCCTGTCAATGATTTGGCCTCGGCTTTAAGTCCCCCAAAATCGTATGAACCGGCCGGGATACCCAAAGCTGCAATATCTTCTGATTTTGTTAGTTTTGAATTGCTTAGATACAGCCAGGGTTCGAAGTAAAAATTAAATGAATTGTTTGTGGTTGCAGTCACTTTTTGCGTGATAGGAATCTGGTAATTGGAAACTTCATTTGAAAAGAGCTGCTCTCCATTTGCAGTAAAATTTTGAGCTGATATGTAATTTTACCCTGAACCATCGTATCCAGCGGATCGAGGGTAAAAAGGCTTTGAAATATCAGTGCCGGAGTAGATGGTTTCAAAGTCT
Source organism: Draconibacterium sp. (assembly GCA_016705335.1). GTDB lineage: Bacteria > Bacteroidota > Bacteroidia > Bacteroidales > Prolixibacteraceae > Draconibacterium. The sequence goes on from JADIYN010000002.1 coordinate 188,181, forward strand.
CCGTCATTCACCTTTTTCGCGATACTATACTCCCGGCTGAGTTCTCCGTTGTTATCTTCCCAACTTAAACGAATTGAATGTTTCAATGAAAAATACCGGTAATTCAGTTCTGGCTTGGTATAACTCCAGTGCGGGATCACTTGTTTCTCGCTGTTGTAGGCTATATGCGATTTATTCGCTGTATAATATTCACCGGCTTTTGTTAATCCGCTATTCAATATCATGGCACGACAGTCCTCAACCCAATCGTAGATAAAATAGCGTTCAACAAAACTGGCAGTATCCAAAACCTGGAGGATTCCTTTTATGTTGTTTAATTGTTTTTGAGCATTGGCTGTCGTGTAAGCCCTGTTGGCATCGGGCCACCATTCGGTAGTCCAGTTTGCACCGTTGTTCCATTCGGTTATCCATAGTGGCCGCCCGGTTTGTTCATGAATATATTTCAAATCGTTATACCAGTTTTGGGGTGATTTTCCGCCCCAGTAACAATGCAATGCTACAAAATCGACCCGGTAATTTAATTCATCGCACTTATTTATAAAATCGAACAGGTTTCCTCCATTTCCGCCCCAGGGATTCGACCAGGCAGGGGAACCTATCCGAAGTCCTGATTTCATCATATCCGGCCATTGCTCAATCATATCATTGAAATTCTTATTTGCCTGATCAGGGCGGTCGGGTTCGTTAAAACCAAGCAGATGAGTAATGTTTTGTTTGCTGTTAATATCGTTCCACGAAGGCCAACCTCCATTTTGCCGAATAGCCACATATTCAACATCGGTTGATGAATTGCCACCAATGTTCCAGTCATAATAATTCGTGGCATTTATATCATTTGGATTCCACCCGGCTTTGCCTTTTTTTGTAACCCATTCGTATTCAAATATTCGAATAAACGAAGCTGTACCGTACAATTCTGCCGGCATCACATTAAATACAAGGTCCTCTTTGTCGGCAATAAACACACGGCTATATCCTGTTCCGTCGTCGTTACTGGCAAAGGTTGCCATGTATCCGCGCTTTAATTTGAATGATTTTATGGTATTATCAAATTCCCCAAGATGGTTATGATAGGTTTCAATAGTTAGTTGGTTCGAATTTCCTCCAAAATTATCTTCGGTATAAATTGAAAGCGGTTTATAGCCATAACCAAATGGCATAATAACGGTTCCGTGTGCGTACATGGCAACCCTGCCATTCACTCCAACTTTCAGCGTTTCACCATTGATTAATACACCCGAAATATGATTAGCAATTACTTCTGAAGGACGAATGTTGTCGAAAAACAGCCAGGCATCTTCATGATTCAGTGAAATGGTGCTGTTGATCAGTGGAGAATTTTCAGAGGTCAGATGCAATTCTATTGCTGAGGAAAGAACCCTGTTTTCATCGGTTAAATTTTCAATTGTTTGCTTTTCAATTGCATTTGATGAAAATGTAAGGCTCGTTATTAATAAAAACAGAAATAACTTGGCAAAAACTAAACTGCAACAACAATAATTTCGATTTCTGATTTGAAAAGATATCCAGTTATACAATCCGTGAAAACTCATCTTTTTTATTTTTTTTCGGACTAATGATTAATAATAATTTTGCTTGTCAGTATTTCTTCTCCGTTAATTAATTCAAGCATGTAAATTCCGTTTGGTATATCAGAAACATTTATTTCTCCACTTTGCATGTTGCGTAAATCCTTTTGCAATATCAGCTTTCCATAAATTGTGTAAAGATTTAGTACTGCCTCACCCGTTTCAATCTGATTGTTGAATTTGTATTTCAGAATGTCGTTTGCAGGAACCGGGTAAACAGTAAATTTTGTTTCAGCCTTACCGGCGATAACAGGCACATTTGTGGCAACATCTGAAACAATTCCGGCAATTTCTTCGGCTGACAAAACATAGTTGTATAGTCTGAAATCATCAATATAACCATCGAACATTGGAACCGATTCCTGACCCCTTCCAATATAATTTAAGATTGGTTTAAAATCCAGCGGACTTACATTGATTGAACCTGATTCATTTACAAGTTTTCCATTTACAAATATCTGTGCCCCCAGCGAACCAAGAGTAACAGCCACATGTGTCCATTCCCCTGTGGGAATTGCCGGTGCGTCAAGCCTTTGTTCGGCACTACCGTTCTTAACCGACAACCTTAACCGTGGTGTAAGATTTATATATTCTGACTGATTGTTGCCAAAATCAAAAATGCGTTGCCATGGAGTTCCGCCATTCCAGTAAACCCAGGTTGCAATTGTAATCTCTTCCTGGTTTGCCACATTATATGGTAATTGCAGAAAATTATCGTCTCCGTTCAGAATTAAAGCATGATTACCTGCCTTACCACCGATAAACGAAATTTCGCCAAACGATGCACTGTGGTTCAGGTTTATTGTGCTATCCTGAAGATTACCTTCAAACTTCAAATTCATTACAAGGGTACTGTCGCCGGTTGTATTTGCCTGAACCGGGCCGGAATAATCAGAGCTGTTCAGTGACTTATCAACCGCTTTTACCTTATAGAAATATTGACTTGTTATTGTGGCAGTGTTATCTACAAAAGAAGTTGTGGGAACTTTTCGTGCGATTGTATTATATGGGCCATTTTCTGATTCGGAACGAAAAACAGTGTAGCCGGCAATATCATCTTCCTGGCTGGCAGCCCAGTCTAACCGAACAGATTCAGCATTGGCTGTTGCTATCAGATTATTTGGGCTTGACGGAGCTTCAAACTCAACAGTTGCATCAACCGGAATAAATCGCCATTGCTGACTGGTTCTTCCATTCTTCTCCCATTGAACAACACTGGCACTATTCGCAACACTTGCATTGTTTATATCCAGACAAAGTGCGCTATGCCGGCTACGAATATAAAACCAGCCATCTTCGGAATATTCAGGATACCATTGCTGGTTGCCTCCTTTTGTATCATCCCAGATAGCAATGTTTCCACCATTGTCAAGCGACCAGTTATATACGTCAAGCGATTTACCACTGTTTACTGCCGTGATTGTGAAATAACTAAAATCACCACCAATGCGCGTACTTACAGGGGTAACATTCCATTGCTGATAAACAGCCCTGTATTTGTTGCCTGACGCACATTTGTGCCGGCCGCAGAAGATCCTCCGGCTACTTCCATCACTTTCCCGCTATTCCGGTTTACCAAAAGATATTTTCCATTAATAACAGGCTGTATATCATCACCCCAGGTAATATTCACCACATTCTCGGCATTGGTTTGCCCCTGCTGGTAACCGGTACCACCGGGAATCTCAACCTGATATTCACGTTGGGGGCCATGACCGTCGTAAAAAACATCCCTGTCTTTTGAAATAAAAGAATATGTTGTTGTTACTGCCTGTCTTTCCGACGAGCCAACAAAAGCCTGAACCTTTCCATCAGGATTTTTGTAAACCGAAGCTGCCGTCCAGTTTTGCCTGTGTTCAGCATATGCCAGGCGCACACCATCACTGGCTTTTACAAATTCTCCACGGGCAAGATCAGCCGTTCCCCACCAAATACCGGTTTGTAGACCATATTCTACACCAACCATTGACTCCATTACATTATGCAATTCGTCGTTGGTGGCATGGTGTCCATTGGCATGAACCGATTTATAAAAAGTGGCATAATTGTCGAAACTTCCAGCCAATTGGTGTGTATTTCCTTCATCCAGCCAACTTTTTAAGGTGTTGTACCAGGGTAATGCCTGGTCACAATTTAGCGTGTTACCACCGGAAATTCTTATGGAATCAAACCTTGAATTTTTTCTTAACTCAACGGCAATGTTTAAAAAGTCCTGAATGGTCCCCTGACCCGTATATGTATAATCAGGTTCGTTAAATGGTGATACTGAAATAACATCACGTCCGGCTTCCTGATGCATTCTTGTGGTAACATCGATAAGTGCCGCCCAATTTGCCGGATTGCCATAAAAATAAGAATGAACACTGGGATGATCACAATTAAGTGCAACCTGAGTATTCCTGGGCAACCACTTATTAATGATATCTATTCTCAGATTTGTATTTGTAAGTGCCTGTCCCTGCAATTCTCCATTAACCAAAGGTAATGTTGGCATAAACGACGATCGCACCACATCAATCTGATCTGCTCCCATAAAAGCAATACCCCGTCTAATGTTGATTTCGCTTAACCAGGCCAGATCAAGCCCCCAGATAATGGGCTTGTTAACTCCAATATCAGATATGCTAAAAGGTACTGTTCTGTCAGAAATTGGATATGCCGCAAGATTATCTCCCGCACTGCTGATTTTTTCGTATGTAAAAGTAATTTGTGCAGAAATCGGGGTAATTTCCAATCCAAAGCACAATACGGATAACATTGAAATTATTCCCCATTTCATGAATTTGCCTTTCAACATTGTATTTGAAATTCTGTTTTCAAACCGGTTTGTTTTATTGTTCATTCGAGTCGTGTTCAAACAAACAAATTTACGAACAATGTCAAAAGCCATGTGTCACAAATAAGTCAATTACATATTTGAAACTCTGCAAATAGTATTTTAACCCGGTTATAACTTTTTGAATTGTAAGAGTTTTTATGATTGTCCGGATAAAAAAAATTACGTTCTTGCAAATCTTTTATTAAAAGTGAGATTTTCTTTTCTTCAATATTTTTCAGTTCCGTTATGTACAAAAATACTGTCGATTTAGAATTAACCCTTTTAATAATAAGGCCAGCAGGAACGTAATAAATTATAGGAATCAGTAACTTTCATCATTTATTACCGGATTCCAATAATAAGTCTTCAATTACCAGAAATAGATATAAAATGCGGTTGTAATGCCAAGTATAATTGCTGAATGAATAATATCCCAGTGATTCCAGCTGGCTCTTGAAATTGCTTTTTGTTCAGCCGAAACCGATGCAAATGTGAGACCCTGTAATTGTGAAGCCTCTGCCTGTTTTGTAAACTGACTGACAACATAAATTACCACTAAACTCAGAATTAACATTCCCCCACTGAAAAACAACCAGTTAACTCCATAAAACACCTCGTAAAACCAATTACTCACCCCTGTATCAGCGGCCCAAAGTTTTACATCAGTATAACCTTCGGCTTTGGCAAGTGATGTGTACATTACTTTCGCACTAATGCGAATAACACCTACCACAAAACCTGTTATCATACCCCACATTCCGGCTTTTGGTGTGGCTTTGGTCCAAAGTACACCCAACAAAAAAGCCGCAGCGATTCCGGGAGAAAGAACAGATTGAACATCCTGCAGATATACGTACAGCACGCTTCCTACACTGCGCATAATCGGTATCCACAAAATACCAAGGATAACTACAACAATGGTGGCCATTCGTCCAACACTTAAGAGTTTCTTTTCGCTTGCTTCGGGCTTGTATTTTTTATAAAAATCGATGGTAAACAGCATGGCCGATGAATTAAAAAGAGAAGCCAGAGAACTCATCAAAGCGGCCAGAATACCTGCAACTACCAATCCTTTTACACCGGCTGGAAGAAGGGTGGAAACAAGGGTTGGAAATGCGGCATCAGAAGATGTTAAAACAAATACCTTCCCATTTAAGACGACACCTTTTTGAGCCATGGCAAAAGCGATCATACCCGGAATCATAAATAGGAAAACCGGTGTTAGTTTCAGATAAGCGCCAAAAATACTTCCTCTGCGGGCCTGTGTTTCATTTTTACCTGACAATACGCGTTGAACAATATACTGGTCGGTACACCAATACCAGAAACCAATTACTGCGGAACCGATAAACACACCCAGCCAAGGGAAATTCTCATCGCGGTTGCTTCTGATAAGGTTCGTCATTGTGTCACCGTATTCGTTTATTTGCACGGCACTTGTAATTCGCATCATTTCGTCCCATCCACCAAGCGCCCGCAAGCCGAGAACCACAATTATTAATGAACCCAGCAACAAAATGGGGGTGTGCAAAATTGAAGTGTACAACACCGATTTCATACCTCCAATGACAGTATAAATGGCTGTAATCAATACTAATCCACTTGCCGAAATCCAGAAGAAATCGATGCCCCAAATAGACTCAATTCCAAATACTTCCTTAAAGACCAATCCTCCGGCATAAACAGTTACTGCAACTTTTGTCAGCACATAACTTACCAGCGAAATCAGCGATAATATTGTTCTGGATTCTTTGTTATATCGTCGTTCCAGAAATTCCGGCATAGTAGTGACCATACTTCTTGAATAGAATGGAACAAAAACCCATCCGAGTACAAGTATCATCCAACCCTGAATTTCCCAGTGTGCCATGGCCATACCGCTTGAAGCGCCGGCACCCGCAAGCCCAATCAGGTGTTCAGAACCAATATTCGATGCGAAAATTGAAGCACCAATTGCCAGCCATGTTGCATCCCGTCCGGCTAAAAAGTAGTCTCCTGAAGTTTCATCCTTTTGCTTAAAAACCCAAACAACAATTCCAATAAGAACAGCCCCAAATGCGGCAATTACAATCCAATCCAATAAAGCCATGATTTAGTTTTTTATTTGTTTATACTTAATTAAAGTTAATTATTTTTCAATGCAAGATTCAATTCCTTTAAAAGTTGGTTTTACTTCCAAAATATTTCCATTCGCATCAAATTCCATTTTATCGATGCATACTTCACGGTGAAAACCTCCTGAACCGCGGGGCATTTCAACACCTTTCGGATAGGTAAAACGATGGTAAACGAGGTACCATTCATCTTTACCCGGAATCTGAATGGCTGAATTGTGGCCTGTTGCAAAAATATTGGTCACTGAATCACGCTGAATCACAATGTTTTTTTCAGGAATAGAAAGTTTACCCATTGGCGAATCGGAAATTGCATAGCGAACTTTATAATTCGGACTGCGGGTATCGTCTTCCGACCACATAAAATAGTAAGTTCCATTGCGGTAGATCACTGAAGTTCCTTCGCGGAAAGTATTGTCAATGTTGAATGTTTTTAGTGTATTCATTTTAAGAGAAATCATATCGTCGTTCAGTTCGGCACCGGCCATGTAACCATTTCCCCAATACAGGTAGCTTTTACCGGTTTTGGGATCAGTGAAAACATCCGGATCGATTTCCTGTCCTCCTTTTATTCCTTTGGGTTTGAAATCAATAAGTGCTTTTCCACTATCGGTGAAAGGCCCGGTTGGATGGTCAGCCACAGCTACCCCGATTTTTTGCGCCGCTGTGAAATAATAAAAATATTTGTATTCATCACCTATTTTCTTTTCGATAATACAAGGTGCCCATGCGTTGCGGTTGGCCCAGCTCACATCTTTTTTCAAATCAAGAATGGTTCCTTCGTCATTCCAGTCAACAAGATTTGCTGAAGAGAAGGTTTTGAAATAATAACCCGACCATCCGTCAAATCCATCGGTTGTAGGATAAATGTAAAAACTATCGGTTTTTTCAGCATACAAAATATCAGGGTCGGCATAATATCCTTCAAGCACCGGATTGTGGTCTTCAGAAACTGTCACCTCATACTTCAATTCCGACTTGTCAGCTGCTGAAATTATGTATGCTACCGGACCTTTTGAAAAATCCTGCGGACCTTCAGGTTTTACTGAGAACCCCGGCCAACATTCAAATTGCGGATCAAAGGCAGTGAGATCCACTCCTCTTTTTACCGGAAGGTGAATAGTTGCAGTCTCACTGTTCAAATCTATATTTAGCTTTTTCAGAAAGGGTGATTTTATCTCCACCATTGGATCATCAGACCTCCCCCACTTTCCAATCAATCTTTGCATTTCTTTCCCTGTGATGGGTAAAACTGTTCCATGCCGCGGGTGAAAGTTCATGCTGATTTCCTCATCAATGATTTCAAAATGCTCAAGATCACTGCTTTTTGTGAACTGGTAACGGCCTGAGCCATATACATCATACATCAGAATCCATTTGTCCGAATTATTTAATTTAAAAACTCCTGAACCTTCAACACTAGCAGTTTCCTTGTCTATTCGCTCAAAATCCTGATAAGTGTAACCTTCCGTGAGTTTATCCGAAATAGCCAGTTTTATTCCCGGTTCACCACTTTCTGATTTGTGGAAAAGATAAAACTTATCGTCTTTTTTTATGATATCCCCATCAATGCAGGCATTGTTTGCCGGATTATACAACAGCTGTTTTGGAGCCGATTCAAAAGATGTAAAATCTTCGTTGGCATAAGCAAAGTAAATGATATCAGGAAATCTGCCCTTATTTTTCATCGAAAAATAAACCATGTATTTACCTGCCTCTTCGTCGTAAATGGTTTGTGGTGCCCAAACACGGTCCACATCGCCAAATTCTGCCGGAAAGGTTTCGGGAATATTTACAAATGAAGATTCCCAATTTATCAGATCGGTTGATTTCATTAATATCAGGGCGAAATTATTCCAGCCCTGTTCGGGCACATACAAATCGGTGGCAACCATGTAAAATGTTTTATCATCGGCTCCTCGCAAAATATGCGGATCGCGTACACCACCCGAAGTACTGATTTCTCTGGAATCCAGAACAGGTTCATTGTTGTTTAATGCCCGGTAATTATATCCATCGATACTTACCGCAAAGCGAATGGCTTCCTCGCCTGGCCCGTTGCCGGTGAAATAGGTAAACAAATAGCCGGATAGTTCATTACCCGCTGATTTTTCAAATTGCAGGCATTTAAAACAAACACAATGGCGACACCCGTAAAAATCATAAAAATGGAGAGTATCTTTTTTCTGTGAAATGAGAAATTCATTTTCGTATCTATTATTTTTTATTGAATTCGTTATTGAACATTGATTTTTATTTCAGCTGGTTTTAGCCAGTTAGCCGAGAATTGAACAGAAATGTCACCAGCAGTTTCTCCTGTTTTTATGTAGGCGATCATCCTTCCATGAAAAACCCTGTGCCTGTTATCGGTATAATCAGACATATCTGAATTATTACTGGCTTCAAGACCAAGCAAAACCGCATCTCCATTAATCTGACAGGTTATTTCATCTTCTGAAAGCATTACCGGAATTCCGTTTTCATCAACTACCTGAATTATAACCTGTGAAACTCCGCCTTTTTCAACTTTAATTTCTTTTGAAATGATTTTTATAGCATCGGGACGTGCAGAAGATTGAATTGCATATTGGCTGACCTGATTTCCGGCAGCATCCATACCAACGACTTCAAGCTTACCAGAAGCGTAAGGAATATCCCAGAAAATGACTCCTGTTTTTTCGTCATACGGTTTAGTTTCGCCCACTTCCTTTCCATTGAGCATGAGTTTAGCCTGAGCAGCGTTTGTGTAACTCACAACCCGAATTGACTGTCCGGCTTCGTAATTCCAGATTGGCCATGCATCAATCGACAGCCCCCTGTTTCTACCTCTTCCATCAGGAACAGGATAAGTTCCAAGGTAGGCCATAGGTTTTTCTGACCATAACGACTGGCGATAAAAACCTCTTGGTTTGATAAAGCCGCCAAAATCGAGCAACCCTGAATAAAAACCCCGTGATGGCCAGCGGCCTGATTCGCCCAGATAATCTATTCCCGTCCACAGGAATTGCCCAAAAATGAATTCGCGGGATGTTACTGCTTTCCATGCATCGATATCGTGGCGGTTTTCGCTGCCAAAAATCACCCGTTCGGGGTATTTGGCATGATCCTGATCATATAAACTTTCGGTATAATTATAACCCGTAATATCCAGAGCAGAAGGATAAGCAGTTTGGTTTGACATGGCAACTCCTGCCAAACCTGCAGTTGCCGGTCTCGATGGATCAAACTGTTTTACAACTTTTACAAGTCGTTTGGCTATATCTCCCAAACGCATGGCATCGGGTGCATCTTTTTTGTATCCGCCAAAAATAGCTTGTGTAAATCCTGTATCTCCGCCACCATCCAAAACCGGGTGAGAATAAGGATCATTCGGATAATCGACTTCGTTGCCAATGCTCCATGCAAAAACAGACGGATGGTTCCGATCACGTTTAATCATATCTGTCAAATCTCTTTCACCCCACTCTTCAAAAAAACTGAAAGAGCCCTGAAAACCGGGAGTTCCAACATTCCATCCCTCAATCCATTTGCGTTTTGGAAATTCCCATTCATCAAAAGCTTCATTCAACACCAGCAATCCAATTTCATCGCAAAGCTCATATAAATCGGGCGCCTGCGGATTATGGCTTGTACGTATTGCATTTATGCCAATTTCCTTTAAGGTGAGCAACCGTCTTTGCCAAACTTCACGCGGAACTGCCGCACCAAGTACACCACCATCGTGATGCAGACAAACACCTTTCACCTTCATCCACTCACCATTTAATGCAAAACCTTTGTTCGGATCGAAGGTATACTCCCGAAATCCTGTCTTCGTTGTTGTTTCATCAATCAACTGTCCGTCTTTAAATACTGATGTCTTTACACTGTATAAATTCGGATTACCCAAAGACCAAAGTTTGGGATTTGAAACATGTAATACTGTTTTAATTTTTCCTGTCTTTTTGGCTTCAACAGTTATTTTATCGGAAGATTTTGCTGCAGGAATATTGTTATCGTCAAATAGTTCATTTGTAACTGTCAAAGCAGAAGATTCATCCAAACTGTTTTCCATTTCCACTTCCAAATTTAAATTGTAGCCTTTTTTCTGTTTTTCAGGATGGGCAAAAACACCCCATTGCGCAATATGTACAGGATTTGAATACACCACCCAAACATTGCGGTAAATTCCGGAACCGGTGTACCAGCGTGAATCGGCAGATTGGCTATGATCAACCCTGACAACTACAAGGTTTTCTTCACCATATTTAATTTGTGAAGTGGCATCGTACATAAAAGAAATATAGCCGTTTGGCCGCTTTCCGATCGACTGACCATTGACAAACACTTCACTGTGATTGTAAACACCCTCAAAATACAGGTACACTTTTTGCCTTCATTTTCTTTTGGAATAAAAAGCTGTTTGCGATACCAGCCAACCCCACCCGGCAAATATCCGGTAGCACTCGCCAGTGTTGGGCTCAGTTGCTGTTTAACACTCCAGTCATGCGGAAGGTCAACGGTTCTCCAACTTTGGTCGTTCAGATCGGCTTTTTCCCCGTTTTCAATATCATGAAGAATAAATTTCCAGTTTTGGTTTATTTTTTCGGCCTGACCAAAACCAACCTGCGCCGTAGCCGTTTGAAAAAAAGTTAAACTCATTAAAAGTAAGCCGGCCACAAATACACGAAATGTATTCAATGGAATTCTGTATTTAAGTAATGATGGCATTGTTTATTTCTCTTTTTGAATTTTTAGTTTGCAAACATAAAAAGCGTTGGCTTGTGCTTCCAGCGTAAATCCAGCTTCTTCAGCCAGTATAAACGAATGAACCGGAACAACATTATTTGGGTTATCAATGGTGTTTACCGCTTCAGGAACAAGTGTGTGCAATTCAATAACTGCAATCCGCTGGTTGTGAACCGACTGTTGGAGACCTTTTATGCTGATGTTGATTTTTTTTGCTTCCGTTGAGGAATTCACCACTTTCACGATCAATTCAGAAGTAGCGTCATCCATAACCGAACTGGCATATAAACCATCTTTCCCGGCTATGTTTTTGCCCTCCTGTTTTATGGGTAACACATGTGTACCGGCATTTTGGGCATACATTTGCTGCACATAATAATTGGGTGTCCGAACCACCGAAAGGTTATCAAACCAAATCATATCGGGTTTCCACTGCCAGGCATCAACATGTGCAAACAAAGGCGCATAAGTGGCCAGATGAACGATGTCGGCATTTCTTTCAAGACCCGTCATAAATGCAGCTTCGGAAATTGCAGAAACCGCGTTGTTGTTGCGACTGCGATGATGAGCGGCATACTCACCTGCAAATACTTTTGGCCCGTTACGGTCGTAACTATCGTACCTTTCCGCATTTTCGAGAAACCATTCAGGACTGCGGTAGTAATGTTCATCCACCAAATCAACTTTGAGTTCCTTCATTTTAGGCCACAAATAATTAAAATGTTCACCATCGGGAGCGGGTCCCGCTGTTCCAATAATTTTTATTTCGGGATATTTCTTACGCAAAGCCTCCATAAACGGAACAAGACGCTCCACATAACTTTCTCCCCACTGTTCGTTTCCAATGGCAATGTATTTCAGATTGAATGGTTCAGGATGCCCCATTTCGGCGCGGATTTTTCCCCATTTTGAATCAACAGGGCCGTTGGCAAATTCAATCAAGTCCAATGCATCGTCGATGTAAGGTTGTAAATCGCCGACCGCCACACACTCTGTACTTTCATACTGACAAGCCAAACCACAACTCACAACGGGTAAAGGTTCTGCTCCAATATCTTCGCTCAGCAGGAAAAACTCATAAAAACCCAATCCATAGGTTTGATAATAATCGGGAAAGAAACGGTGTTTGAAAGTATAGTTCCAGCGGTTTTCATTCAAGGGCCGGTTTTCAACCGGGCCAACGCTATTCTTCCACTGATAGCGGGTTTCGAGGGTATTTCCTTCGATGATGCAGCCACCGGGAAAGCGAAAAACTCCGGGATTCAAATCATAAAGTGCTTCCAAAAGGTCTTTCCGCAAACCGTTTTCACGATTCTTCCAGGTTTCTGCAGGAAAAAGAGAAATATGGTCGATGTCAACAATACCAGGAGTTTCAAGTACAAGTCGTAATTTTCCTTTTGCATCGGTAACGCCGGCTTTTAAACTGACAGAATATTTTTTCCACTCCTTTCCCTGAACAAGGATATCTGTTTTTCCAATAATTTCTTCCTGTGAATTGACAAGTTCAATCCTGAATTTTTTTTCACCACCATCATTTGACCGCCCGTAAAATGAAAAATTGTACCCTGCATTTTGTTTGAAACCAATTCTTCTGAATCCCTCGTTCTCAAGCCCGGTTCCGCGTCGCAACCCGCTTTCGTTCATTTGCACATAATGCGGATTTCGTTCGAAACATGGATTTTCGGATTTGACGGATACATCTCCAAATGGAGTCCAGCCAACAAAGGGCTGATCAAATTCGAAAGACCGGTTTTTAATGAGTTCGGCATAAAGACCGCCATCGGCTCCAAAATTGATGTCCTCAAAAAAAACTCCGTACATATCGGGCTGAATTTCAGCACCTGATTTTTGCAAATCAACTTCGAAAGCAATTTGAGAACCCGCATAAAAACAGCTTATTCCAAGTAATAAGACTATGACTAATTTTTTCATTTCACAATTATTGTTTGTTTATTGATTTATTTTCAATTACTGATAACGCGTTTTCCGGGAGTAAGTATTTTAAAACTGCGGAACCCTGAATTTTACCATCAGTGGGTAAATTTTTATTGTTTGTAATCATTTTGTTCAAAACATTCGTATTTAGTTGATTTTAAACAAACCACAGGCATGGGCATTGAGCTCACTTTCGAAAGTTCCGCTGAATTTGCCCAGTTTTTTTCCCGACCACATATCCATGATTTTACAACTTCCTTCAATACCAAGTTTCGAGAGTTCAATTCCTACGTTCATCGGTTCTTTTTGGTCTGAAATATTAAAAAGTGCAAGATAAATTTCACCAGTAACAGGATTCTGAGAAGTAACGGCAACTTTGCCATTTTCTTTGTAAAGCTGCCGAACATTGGCACTTTCACCGTGCATTTTCAGAACTTCCTTATTGGTGAGCAGCGAAAGCGTGAATTCGTTGTTACTGGGTAAATCGCCCCCAAACATCAGTGGTGATTTAAAAATTGTAAAAAATGTCATCAGTGAATATTGTTCATCGGGTGTAAGGCGTGTCATGCGATCTTCGCCACGTTCACCACGAACAGAAATCCTGCCGAGCGGGATCATGTCGCAGTCGGGCCAGGCGCCGGGAGTAATAAACGGATACCATTGCTGCGCCACGTCCATCAGGTGGGTCAGATGCCCCCAGGTATCCCAAACATCGTCAACCATGCGCCACATGTTGGCATGTTCCTTAACATGGTCAGCATCTTTAAACGGCGTTTCACCCGGTGATGTGCTTAATACAATTGGCCGCCCACACTGATCGATCGCATTTCGGATCAGTTCGATTTCGGCTTTGTGATACGGACGGGAAAGATCGTCAACTTTCACAAAGTCAACGCCCCAGCTCGCATACAAGTTAAAAATTGAATTATAATATTCCTGAGCACCCGGTTTTTCGGCTAAAATTGTGTAATTGTCACGCAACCACGGGCATTGTAATTCGGTTGAATAAATCTGATCGGCAGTTATTCCATTGGTTCCCAGAATTGGCAACTTTTCTTCCACAGCTATTTTGGGAATACCACGCATGATATGTATCCCGAATTTTAAACCTTTACTGTGTACAAATTCAGCAAGGTCTTTAAAACCGTTTCCGTTTGCTGCCGATGGAAAGCGGTTTACAGCAGGCTGGTAACGACCGTATTCGTCAATTACATAACGCGGATCGGTTTGATTGTAGCCACCTGCTTTGTCGTTTTCCACAAACCAGCGGATGTCAACAACAATATATTCCCAACCGTATTTTTTCAGGTAAGCAGCCATGTAAACTGCATTGGCTTTAACTTCATGTTCTTCCACTGTGGGGCCGTAGCAATCCCAGCTGTTCCAGCCCATTGGCGGCGTTTGCGCCCATGTTTTGAATTCGCCTTTTGCAAATGAAACCGGCTTTTTCTGAGCAGCACAATCCATAAATGATAAAGCCACGGCAAACACAAAAAGAATGGTTTTAATGAAATTGCGTTTAATCAATTCAAAAAGTATGGTATTGGTTTTCATTGTTAGATTTTCATTTTATTAGCTTCAGGCAAAAGATAGAAAAGGCAGAAATCCAAAGTAAGGGATGAATTCATGTTTTTAGTTGGTTCAGTGTTCATTTATTTTTCAAACATAGTAATTTCCTTGATTCTCTGGTTTCTGCAAATGTAATCCGAATCAATAATTCTGTTTAATACAAACTCGTCAAACAAGTATAAGAAAATCTGCAATTGCATTTTGTGTAATCATACAAAAATCAGCAATCACTTGCCAAAGTGTATAAAAAAGAATGATTCAAAAATACCAATGATTTTAATATCACCGTTTTTGAGAAGTATTATTTGAATGGCGATTTTTTGTTCCTTAAATCAGACGACTCTTTAATTACCAGCCAGACATGTTTGTAAATTCCTGATTCAGTGCAGAAATCAGAATCCAAATGTTTGGGTATTGTTACACGAACCGCAATTACATTTTTACCATGGGCATTTAGATATGGATTAAGTATTGCCTGCAGGGAAGTATTTTCGGAATTTGAACTTTTAATTGTGATACCATTTACAAAGATTTCAGATTGATGACACAGTCCCTCAAAATTTATAACTATGCTTTTATTTGTCCAATCTTCAGGAATTGTAAACTGTTTTCTGTACCATCCTACTTCTAATGGAATTGATAAATTCAAACCGGATGCAGTTTTGTTAAGTAGCTCTTTATCTTTACTCCAATCATGCGGCAAATCAATATTTTGCCATTTATTGTCATCAAATTCAACCAGATTAGCCGATTGAATATCTCCCAGGCTAAATTTCCAGTTCAGATCGAATAATTGCGTCCGAATTATCTTTTCCTGATTCCTTTTACAATTAATTGCACTGCCAACAATTAATAAAAGTATTAACACCAGTAATTTATCACGATTAAACATGATTGGTTCTTCTGTTGGTTTATCCTTGTTTTTAATCTCTTCACATCTATTTCTCTATGTTTTTATTTTGTCGTGTGTTACAAGAATCTATTCAGAAATGATCGAATATTTCTGAAATTGAAATATCTGATTTAAGATATCAATTCATGAAGATTTTTAACCATATAAAACTACCCTGATTAAAAAAATATACACTTTATAAACTCGTCAATCTCCCAGCAAAAATCAGTCAACTTACTTGTCCTTCAAGATTTTCATTAAATTTACAAGACATCATTATTTAACAAAAAGTAACTGTATGAAGATTATCAAATATCTGGTTCTGTTTAATTATTTTTTTTATCTCTTTTTGAATCCTGTTTCAGCAATAAAGATTGAAAAAACAGGCATTGAAAAGGGTTTGTCGAATAATAATGTAATAAGTATAACTCAGGACAGGGATGGCTTTATCTGGGTTTGTACCAAAGATGGATTAAACCGGTTTGATTCAAATATATTCAAGGTTTTTAAATCTTCAGACGCTGATACAAATTCCATCTGCAGCGATGTTCTGAATTTCGTTTATGCTGATAAATATGATGATGTAGTTTGGATTGCATCAGAAAAAATGGTGTTGATGCCTACAATTACAAAACACATCAATTTACCCATTATGAGCATGACTATTCAAATCCAGGGAAAAACGACCTGGCTGCAAACGGAGTAACATGTATTGATGGAGATGACCGTGGGAACCTGTGGTTTGCCACTTACGACGGAGGTATCGACTTTTTTGACAAGGAAACAAAACAATTTACCAACTACAACCAATTAAATACACCGGGTTTGGGTTCAAATTATAACTGGTGTGTGTTGTATGTTTCTGATGAAAAAATTTACGCCGGACATGTAAATGACGGTTTTAGTATTATAAATTTAAAAACAAAGACAGCAGTTAATTTTAAACACGACCCCAATGACCCGTCATCACTTCCGGATAACACTGTAACAAGTATTATAAATGATACAAAGGGAAACATCTGGATTGGGACACGAAACGGGCTTTCTTTATATATTCCCGAAACCAACAGAATTACCAACTTTAAAAATGATCCTGCCAACAGTTCTTCTATCTCCAGTAATTTCATCCAAAGAATAATAGAAACTGATGACCATAAACTATGGATCGGTACGGAGGGTGGCGGTGTTAATATATTGGATTTAAAAGCTTTATCTTTTGCTTCTGATCCAAAAGAGATTAAATTCGATCATATTCTGGCATCTGAAACACATGAAGGTTTATCCAGCCTTTCAGTACAAAGTGTTTTTCAGGACTCGTTCGGAAATATCTGGCTTGGAGGTTATGGCAGCGGCATCAACTTTATACCAAAAAAGGAAAGTATTTTTAACAGAATTGTTTACCTCCCCTACATTGGGTACACAAACAGTTTGAATGACAAGGCAGTACTTGGGCTTTGTGCAGATCAGAATGATCATGTTTGGGTTGCCAATGGAACCGGTGGAATAAGTATTTACAAGGATGGTGAAAAAATACAACATATAACCGACTTTGGACAAACCAGAGAAAACCAGACCATTACAACTGTTTTTAAAGACAGCAAGAACATAATCTGGATTGGAACCGATAAAGGACAAATTTATTTCTATAACAGCGATACGAAAAAATTTACCTCATTTAAATATTTTAATGAGTTCAAAAATTATCCGATTTACATGTTTTTTGAGGATTCCCAAAACAACCTCTGGATTGCAACCGATATCGGATTGTTCAAGTATAACCTGGAAACCGGAACCGGAGGCACCTTCAATACAAACAATTCAGAACTACCCGACAATATAATAAGAGCTGTTGCAGAAGATAATAAAGGCAATTTATGGGTTGGGACGCTAATAGGCGCTCTTTGT
Source organism: Draconibacterium sp. (assembly GCA_016705335.1). Lineage (GTDB taxonomy): Bacteria > Bacteroidota > Bacteroidia > Bacteroidales > Prolixibacteraceae > Draconibacterium. Next base: position 205,731 of record JADIYN010000002.1, read on the forward strand.
GTTTTTGATAAGAATTTCAACCTGGTTCAGAATTATAATCTGAAATATGATTTTTATGCTATAAATCAGATTTATAAGGATTCCGGCGACAGAATGTGGATCAGCAGTCAAAACGATCTTTTTTTAATAAAAACGCAGCTGGTTGATTCAGTGATGCGAATTGGAAAAATTTCAGGACTAAAGGAAACAAATATTAAGGCTATAGTTGAAGGTAAATCTCCGGACGAAATCTGGCTGAGCACAAATAACGGAATCAGTCATATTGACCTGAACACAATGCATGTGAGTAATTTTGATGTTGCCGACGGAATTACAATTGGAGATTATTTAAGCGGAGTTGTAACCAAAACAAAAAGCGGTAAAATTTATTTTGGTTCGAGAAATGGAACAACGTGGTTTGACCAAAATCTTGAGCAAGCTGCAGTTGCTACTCCTGATGCCACTTTCACAGGCTTTTCGGCGATAAACAGTAAAAAAGATTTAACCCAGTTTGCCGATATTCCATTTAAAAAAGAGATAGAACTAAAACACAATCAAAATTCTTTTCAGATTCGTTTTAACGTGTTGGATTATTCACTTTCAAATAAAGTGGAGTTTTTATACCAGATGGCAGGACTTGATGAAGGTTGGTTTCCGGTGAACACAGGGAATGAAGTTACTTTTCGAAATCTGAAACCCGGAAACTATAAATTCAATCTGAAAACCAGGTTGCAAAACTATGAATGGTCGGAAAATGAAACTTCGTTGAACATACAGATTATACCGCCTTTATGGTTGGCGTGGTGGATTAAACTGATTTATTTTATAATTGTTGCAGTAGCAGTCTTTTATATTTTCCGTTTCTACAGGAATAAATTAAAAATTGAAAACGACCTGCTTTTGGAAAAAAAGAGCCGCCAGCAGGAACATAATCTCAACGAAGAAAAGCTTAAATTCTTTACCAATATTACACATGAATTAAGAACACCAATGACCCTTATATTAGGTCCGCTGGAGGATTTAATAACTGAGGATTCATTAAAACCTGAGCAAAAAAAGAAATTATTTATGATGCAAAGGGTTGCCAATCGTTTGCTTCAGGCCGTCAATCAAATCCTCGAGTTCAGAAAATCAGAAACCAAAAGCCGAAAATTGAGTGTAATTAAAGACGATCTGGCTAAATACATTTACGAAATCGGGGAAAAATATAAAGATTTGAACCGAAACAAAGCTATTGATTTCAAAATAAAAATCCCCAATCATAAAGTTGAACTGTTTTTTGATCCTGATGTAATCACCATCATCATAGATAATCTGCTTTCCAATGCATTCAAATACACAAAAGAAGGAATTATCAGTCTTGAATTAAAACATATTACGGATGGCAATGTTGACTTTGCGGAAATAATAGTTGCCGATACGGGTTACGGAATTTCGGAACAAAATTTACCCCGTATTTTCGAACGGTATTTTCAGGCTAAAAACGCGTCACACCCAATAATGGGAACAGGAATTGGTTTGGCGCTTGTGAAAAACATGGTAGAATTGCACGAAGCAGAAATAGACGTAACAAGCCGGTTAAATGAAGGAAGTACTTTTAAAGTCAGGCTTTTAACAAACACAAGTTACCCTGAAGCAATTCACTATTTTCCTGAGGAGAATCATGCAGAAGAAACTGAAGAAAATTCGAAAAATGTTATTCTGGTTGTCGATGATAATCCGGAAATCGTTGAATATATTCAGGATTCATTAAGTGATTCCTATGCAATACTTACTGCTGAAAATGGCAAAGTTGGTTTTGATATTGCGTGTGAAGAAATTCCCGATATTGTTATCAGCGATATCATGATGCCAATTATGGACGGTATTGAAATGTGTAAAATTCTGAAACAGGATGTTCGTACCAGTCACATACCCGTTGTTCTTTTAACTGCCAAAGGTTCTTTATATGATCAGAAAATAGGCTACGATGTTGGGGCTGACTCATATCTGACAAAGCCGTTTAGCAGTAATTTACTAAAAGCAGGCTAAAAACATTATCGATGCCAGAAAGAAATATTCGATGGCAAATTCATCGGGATTTAAAGATAAACAACAAATTCTGAATGACTCAGTTGGAGAGTTGGACAAGGAATTTCTGAAAAATTAACCCATGCTATTGAAGAAAATCTGGAAGATGAAGAGATGAATATCTCTTATATTGCAGCACAGTTAAACATGAGTCATTCAACATTATACCGAAAAATAAAGGCACTGACAAATTTAACTGCCAATGAATTTATCAGGAAAGTACGTATCAACTTTGCAGAACAACTTTTACTTACCGGCCAGTATAATATTTCAGAAATCATGTACAGAATCGGAATTAACAGCAGCAGTTATTTCAGGCAGTGTTTTAAGGAAGAGTTTGGAATGAATCCAAGTGAATACCTGCAGAAACTAAAAGAAAGTTAAACCACTGAAATAATCTCCTGAAGTTTACACCTATTTACCACACCACAAGGGAAAAACTGCAGTCTTGTTCAGGAACTTTAATTAAATAAATTTGCAAACTTAGTACGCAACTTAGAACCAGTATGCTGAAATGTTTAAAAATTTTACTGATAAACCTCACTCTTTTAGCAATGAGTTGTGTTGTTTATGCATTTAACCCTGAAACAAATCCATGGCAAATAAGACTCAGTTATATTACTACAAACAATGGGTTACCACAAAATACTGTTGACTGTATTTTAAAAGACAGTCGGGGGTTTATGTGGTTCGGAACATGGAATGGAGTTTGCCGCTATGACGGGTACACATTTAAAACCTACCGTCGAAATAAAAATCTGGTTTCTCTGCCGGGCAATTTCATACACACCCTTTGCGAGGATAGTTTTGGAAACATATGGATTGGAACAGACAAAGGATTGGTGAATTTCGATTACCAACTCCAACAGTTTGCCGGCAACAATTCTCTAAACCAAAATGTTGCCAATTTTTCTATAACTCACATTATAAAAGATGATAACGGTATTTTGTGGGTTGCAACAGAAAAAAACGGACTTTGGAAATTAAGTTACGATGAAAATGATTCAATAACCGGTACTAAAGTTTTCAATGAATTACTGTTAAATCAGAATATCAATAATCTGTGCCTGTTAAATGATCATCACTTGTTGATTGGAACAAACAGTGGCGTGGTAGCTGTTAACTTAACAGGGGGGAAAACAAAACCGGAATGGAAACAACTTGAGGAAAATCTTTTAAATCAAAATATATCAAAGCTGTTTCAGGATTCAAAAGGAAATGTGTGGGCCGGCACCAAAACAAACGGACTTTTTTTGTACGATAAAAACAACAGGCAAACTACTTATTTTGGGGCTGACAACAATGTGGAAACCGATTTGAATCATTCTGCCGTTAATGATATAATTGAAGACAATAACGGAATAATAATAGTTGGAACACTTGGCGGTTTGAATTATTTCAATTACGGGGAAAAAACCTTTTCCCATCTTTCTGATGAAACAGAAACAACAAAATACCTCAACAGTCCATTTGTTAATTCTTTATATGCCGATGATGTTGGCAATATTTGGATTGGCACAGAAAAAGGCGGAATAAATTATTACAGTACCTATCAGAAACCTTTTTATTCGATAATTCACGAAGCTAATAACAGCAATACAATTAGCCACAATACAATCAACTCAATATTTAAAGAGAATGATAATTTATGGATTGGAACTGCAGGCGGTGGCCTTAACAAGCTTAGTATTAATGGAGAAAAAAACATACGGTTTGAATTTGAGCCGGAAAACAGCAGAAGTATCAGCAGCAATTTTATCTCTTCAATTTTAAGAGATAGTAACAAGAATCTGTGGGTAGCAACCTGGGGAGGTGGAATAAATCTTCTTCTTTCAGAAAACAAAAACCAGTTCAGTATTTTAACGAATAACCCATCCGATCCGGGAAGTTTATGTAACAATCTGGTTTCGTGTTTCGAAGAATTGGATAAAACGAAAATATTGGTTGGTACAAATAACGGACTGGATATTTTTAATCCCGGCATGAATTCGTTTTTGCATGTTCACGATAAAATGAAACTTGAAAATGCAATTGAAGTTGGTTGTTTACTCACCGACCAAAAAAAACAGGTGTGGGTAGGAACAAGAAACGGTTTGTATCGATTTTTAATTAATGATTTACTTGAATTAACAGCGCAAACCAACTCCATAAAATTCGATAAATTCGTCAATCAAAACTCTGATTCCACTTCTTTGCCGGGAAATTATGTTATTTCAATACTGGAAACAAAAAACGGGAATATCTGGGTTGGAACTTATGGAAACGGCATTTGTAAATATGTTGAAAATGAAAAGGAAGGTTATTTTGTAAATTACACTGAAGAACACGGACTTTGTAACAATGTAGCCTACACTTTTGAAGAAGATTTGCATGGAAATTTATGGATAAGCACCGATAAAGGTCTGTCAAAATTTAATCCTGAAACCGAAAAATTTCAAAATTTCTATACGAGCGATGGATTATTAAGCGACCAGTTTTATTGGTCGGCCTCGTTTTCCGACGAAAATAATAACCTGTATTTTGGAGGAATTGATGGTCTAAACTATTTTTCACCCGAACAAATTGAATCCTATCCAATCACCCCGCAACCTGTTTTTACTGAATTTTCGATTTTCAACAACCCTGTTAAAGTTGGCGATAAATACCATTCAAGGGTAATTCTTGATAAACCCATTGACCAGACCGACCAAATAAAACTATCGTATAAAGATGCCGTATTTTCCATTGAATTTTCTGCCCTGGATTATTTCCTTCCCAATAAAATTAAGTATGCCTATAAAATGGAAGGTGTTGACCAAAATTGGGTAGAAGTTCCTGCATCACGACGTTTTGCCAACTATACAAACTTATCGGGGGGCGAATACATTTTCAAAGTAAAAGCTGCCAACAGCGATGGCGTGTGGAACGAAATTCCAACAACATTGATTATTCATGTGAAACCTCCGTTCTGGGAAACTCTGTGGTTTCAATTGCTGGCCGTGCTAATCGTTTCAGCATTGATAATGTTATACATCCGTTCACGCACCCGTTTTCTGAAAGAACAAAAACGGAAGTTGAAACAAAAGTCCGCGAGCGCACACACCGGATTGAAGAGCAGAAACAGGAGCTGGAAAAACAAAACATAAAAATTGCCAGACAACGCGACGAAGTAATTGAACTAAACGAAAAAGTAAAACTTGTAACCCAGCATCAGTTGCGGTTCTTTACCAATATTTCACACGAATTCCGCACTCCTCTAACTTTAATTATCGATCCGCTGGAGCAGTTAATGCAAAATTTCAAAGACGATAAAAATGCAAGGAATACACTTAGTATTATAAACCGTAATGCGCAACGTTTGCTGCACTTAATTAACCAGTTGTTATACTTTAGAAGAATTGAAAACGGCAAACTTAAACTGAGCGTCAGCAAAGGAAATTTATTTCAATATCTTGGCGGAATTTTCGAATCATTTCAGGAACTTGCTGAACATCAGCAAATCGATTATCAGTTTTTGGCAGAAGAACAAAACGTTGAAACCTGGTTCGATACTGAAAAAATTGAAAACATATTGTACAACCTTTTATCAAATGCATTTAAAAATACGCCGGTTTCGGGTAGTATTATAATGTCGGTAAACTTTGTACAAAGCGAAATTGAAAATTATATTCCGGCGCCATTTGTTTCAATTTGTATAAAAGACTCGGGATCAGGTATTGCAAAAGAACATTTACCGCATATTTTCGACCGTTTTTATAAAGTTGGACAAACAAATTCAGAGAATTCCTTTTCCAGTTCAGGAATCGGATTAGCATTAACTTACGAAATTGTACAGGCCCTGCACGGCGAAATCAGAGTTGAAAGTGAACCGGAAAAAGGCAGTTCTTTCACCGTTTGCATTCCATATACAAATGACCGGTTTGGTACCGATGAAATAAGCCAAACCGCTGCCCTAACCGACATTAACATTGAAGACAGGGTAAATGTGCTCAAAGAACAACTAATTATTAAAGAATCGGGGTATGAAACAGAAGATGAAATGCCCGATGACAATTCAAAACCAATTCTGTTAATTGTTGAAGACAACTTCGATTTACGTAGCTTTTTGATGCAAACACTTCGTTCCGGCTATCGTGTTTTAGGTGCAGAAAACGGCAGGATTGGTTTTGAAATTGCATGCAAAGAAATTCCTGATATAATTATAAGCGATATTATGATGCCTGTTATGGACGGGATTGAAATGTGTAAACTTATAAAACTTGATGTCAGCACCAGCCACATTCCAGTCGTTCTTTTAACTGCCAAAGGTTCGTCTTATGATCAAAAAATTGGGTATGATGTCGGGGCCGATTCATATCTTACAAAACCATTCAGCATTAATGTATTGAAAAGCAGGTTAAAAAACATTCTTAATGCCCGAAAGAAATATTCATTGTCCGAATCATCCGGGTTTAAACAAAAACGAGAGCTGTTAAATGAATCAATTGGAGAATTGGATAAAAAATTTCTAAAAAATTTAACCGATGCCATCGAAGAAAACCTGGAAGATGAAGAGTTGAATATCTCCTATATAGCAGCACAGTTAAACATGAGTCATTCAACGTTATACCGAAAAATTAAGGCACTTACAAATTTAACTGCCAATGAATATATACGGAAAGTACGTATCAACTTTGCAGAACAACTTTTACTTACCGGTCAGTACAATATTTCAGAAATCATGTACAGAATTGGAATTAACAGCAGCAGCTATTTCAGGCAGTGTTTCAAGGAAGAATTTGGTATGATTCCAAGTGAATACCTGCAAAAATTGAAAGAGAATTAGGATTTCAAGACTGTTCAATATTTCATTTTTAATAAATCCGACGAGTTTGTGACAATATTAGCCCAAATTCAGTCCTTGTTTTATTCATAGAATTACAACATTGCAATCAGTATTAATCAGAGATTTAAATAGCTAATGTATTGGCGGTTAAATATCACTTTAATGTGAAAAGACTTATTTAAAATCTTTGACTTTAAGTGCAGATCAAATCTAAAAACAGAATGAAACTGATTGTAAACATACTGATTGTCATGCTCATAGTTGCTATTGAATCTCATGCCCAGAGCATTTCTGTACACGATCCGGTTATGGCAAAACAAAACAACACGTATTATATTTTTTGCACAGGAAGAGGAATCAGCGTGTGGTCATCAACCGATATGAAGGAATGGAAACGGGAACAACCTGTTTTTTCGGAACCACCAAAATGGGCTGTGGAAGCGGTAAGTGGTTTCAGAGGACACATTTGGGCGCCCGATATTTCATTTTATAACGGAAAATATTACCTGTATTATTCTGTTTCGGCATTCGGGAAAAACACCTCGTGTATCGGGCTTGCCACCAACAAAACACTCGATCCCAATGATCCTGATTTCAAATGGGAAGACCATGGAAAAGTAATACAATCATTTCCCGGAAAAACAAACTGGAATGCCATCGATCCAAATCTGATTGTTGCCGGTGACGGTACACCATTTCTGTCTTTCGGTTCGTTCTGGGATGGTTTGAAACTGGTAAAACTGAATCCTGAAGCTACTGCACCCGCTGAAGATCTGGAAAAAATACCCACAATTGCTTCGCGGAAAAAGTCATCTTCTGACACCAATCCGCCTGCAATTGAAAATAATCCAATTGACGCCGGAGGAAATGCCATCGAAGCGCCTTTCATATTTAAAAAGGGTTCATATTACTACCTTTTCGCCTCCATCGATTATTGTTGTAAAGGTGTAAACAGCACCTATAAAATGATAGTAGGCCGTTCGGAAACCATTCCCGGTCCTTACCTTGATAAAGAAGGAAAACCGATGAATTCCGGCGGTGGAACAATACTTTTGCAAGGCAATGAAAACTGGTTTGGAGTTGGTCATAACTCAACATACACTTTTAATGGAATTGATTACATCATTTTTCATGGCTACGATGCATCCGATGAGGGAAAACCAAAACTGATTATCAAAAAACTTGATTGGGATAACGAGGGCTGGCCGGTAGTTGCGGAACTTTAAAAAAATATAAAATGAAACATATGAAAATTACTTGCAGATTTATATTGACAGTAACGGTTTTTGGGCTTTTTACAGCCGGAAATATTCAGGCACAAAACGCCCGGATTAAAATTGATGTCGATCGCAGTATTGGCGAGGTAAATAAAAATATTTACGGAAATTTTGTCGAACATCTTGGCCGATGCGTTTATGGCGGTATTTACGATCCGGGAAATCCACTTTCAGACGAAAACGGAATTCGATTGGATGTGCTCGATGCTGTAAAAGGACTTAGTATTCCGCTGACCCGTTATCCTGGTGGAAACTTTGTATCCAATTACCACTGGAAAGATGGGGTTGGACCAAAAAACGAACGTCCTTCACGCATGGAACTGGCCTGGGCAAGATTGGAAACGAACCAGTTTGGCACCAACGAATTTGTTGATTATGCCCGCAGAATGGGGACTGAACCGTATTTTGCCGTGAATCTTGGTACAGGAACAATCGAGGAAGCCCAGCAATGGGTGGAATACTGCAACGTGAAGGAAGGACCTTATTACGCCGAACTACGCAAAAAACACGGATATACGGCACCACACAACATTAAATACTGGAGTCTTGGAAACGAAATGGATGGATTCTGGCAAATGGGACATTTAAATGCCGAAGATTACAGTAAAAAAGCGCGCGAAGCTGCAAAACTTATGCGCCTCACCGATCCGAATATTAAACTTGTAGCAGCCGGTGCTTCCAATTTCAGACCGGATAACGACCCGCATAAATGGAATGCAACAATTCTGGCTGAATTACGCGATGTTGTAGATTACATTGCTTTGCACATGTACGTTGGTAACCATCAGGACAACTACTACAATTTTGTATCGTCACCTTTGGTTCTTGAAGAACGTACAAAAGTTGTGAAAGGAATGATCGACCGTGAAATGGAAAAAGCCAACCGTGGCAACCGCGACCCGATTTACATTGCCTGGGATGAATACAATATTTGGTACCGCTGGCGCCAGGAAGAAACCATGACGGGAGAACGCGCACTCGAAGAACGCTACAATCTGGAAGATGCTTTGGTGATCGGTGGTTTCCTGAATGCTTTTATTCGCAATGCCGATATCGTAAAAATGGCAAATATGGCGCAATTAGTTAATGTAATTGCCCCGGTTTTTGCTGAAAAAGACGGCATGTTCCTTCAAACCATTTATTACCCTTTGCAACTTTTTGCCAACAACATGTTTGGCACCTCTCTCAATGTTTATGTTGATTGTGATACATACGACACCGATGAGTTTTACCTCGGACCTGCTGAACAGGCAACCCGGCAAAAAGATGTTCCCTATTTGGATGTTTCTGCAGCTTACAACAATGGCGAAGTAGTAATTGCAGTTATTAACCGGCACAAAGACAAAGCAATAACAACCGACCTGATTTCACAGGAAGGTTTGTTCGACGGCGATTTTGAAATTTATGAAGTAAACGGACCTGATATAAAAGCCGAGAATGATTTTGGAAAAACTTCGGTAAAAACAGAGAAAAAACAATCAGTAAAAGTGAAAAAAGCCGAAATGTTTACCTATGCGTTTCCGGCACATTCGCTGACAATGCTAAAGGGCAAAATCGCTAAATAGAATCAATAAGACAACTAAAATGAAATGCTGAAAATCCAATTTATAATTTTACTGACTTTATGTTTTTCTCAATTGAAAAGTCAAACGCACTGGGAAAGTATTGTCAGTGAATCCGATGAATTTCAATATCAGTTACCAAAAACGGAACCGACAGAAGACTGGACTGCTCTTAATTTTAACGATCAGAACTGGGAAACCGGAAAAGGAGGATTTGGTTTTGGCGACAATGACGACAATACAGTTGTTGCCGTTACAAAATCGATGTTCCTGCGTAAAAAAATCACAATACCTGTATCGGTTAATATTAAAAATCTGATTTTAGACATAGATTATGATGATGCTTTTGCAGCGTATTTAAATGGTGTTGAAATCGCTAGATCAGCAAACCTGCCTGATGGAAAACCCGGAATTAACGCGAATGTGACACCAGATCACGAAGCACAACTTTATTCCGGAGGGCAACCTGAACGTTTTATGATCTATCCCGGACTTTTAGTAAAGGGCGTCAACATTCTTGCAGTCCATATTTTAAATACGAATTTAAGTTCGTCAGATTTGTCGGCAAGGATTTTTCTGAATGCTGAAATTGCAGGAGATGGTATTGTTTTTAGCGAAACCCCTGCCTGGTTTCAGAAGCCGGTTAATTATAATACTGTCGATTTGCCCTTATTGGCATTGAAATAAGGGGAAATACGGCACAAATGTTTCCTAAAAAAAGTTATAGCGTTGAAACCAGGTTTAGTAATGGTTCGAACAACAGTGTTTCGTTGCTGGGGTTGCCAAAGGAAAACGATTGGGTACTTCATGGGCCGTATTCCGACAAGTCGTTGATGAGAAATGCGCTGGCATACAGCATTGGCAATGCCATGGGAAACAGCTGGCATCCGCGAACCCGGTTTGTGGAAGTTGAAATTAACGGAGAATACAGGGGTGTTTACCTGTTTGTTGAGAAAATTAAAATTGATAAAAACCGTGTTGATATTGCCACTTTAAAACCTGAAGATAACTCAGGAGATGAACTGACTGGCGGATATATAATCAGTATCGACAGGGATCAGGAAGGAAGCTGGAACTCGCCATTTTATGGAAGGACCGGCAGTGTTGATGTTCCGTTTTCATATGTAGATCCGAAATATGAAGATCTAACTGCTCAACAACGAAATTATATAAAGTCGCATATTATTGATTTTGAGTATGCCCTGCACGGAAACGATTTCAAAGATCCTGATTTGGGATACAGGGCTTATATTGACGTGGAATCTTTTATTGATTACTTTATTATTACCGAACTGAGCCGCAATCTTGATGGTTACAGGGTGAGCGTTTATTTTCATAAGGACAAGGACAGTAAAGGCGGAAAACTTACCATGTCTCCATTTTGGGATTACAATATTTGTTTTGGAAACGCGAACTTTTTCAGTGCAGGGAATACAGTTGGCTGGGCATCGGATGGAATTGGTGCCGGCGACTGGTACGAAATTCCCTTCTGGTGGGATAGATTCAGAGAAGACCCATACTTTGAAACTTTACTTAAATACAGATGGGAAAAACTCAGAAAAAATGTAATAAGTAAAAATACAATCAATTATTTTATCGATTCGTGCCAGAATGTTTTGAATGAAGCTCAGGTGAGAAATTTTGAAAAGTTCAATGTACTGAACACCTATGTTTGGCCAAACAATTATATTGGTGGTACTTATGCAAACGAAGTAAATTATCTGAAAACCTGGATAAGCAGCAGATTGGATTGGATTGATACGCAAATTGATAAAATTGAACCTGCATTTGTTGTATCCAATCATGAAATAACCACAAGTGATATTTTTGAACCTAAAATCTATCCAAATCCTTTCAGCGATAAATTTGTAATTGAATTCGATTCACAAACTCATGGCGAAGTAGATATTTCTGTAAAAAATCTGTTGGGCCAGCTAGTTTGCAGAAAAACAGTTACTGCAGTTCCGGGGCGACAAGCCATTGAATTTACCTACAATGAATTGGGGCAAAACGGAAATGCGTTTATTTACTCCATTTTAAAAGAAGGGAATCAGGTTAAATCGGGAATAATATTGCATAAATAAAACAATTCTGAATAATGATTATCTGTTTTTAAAGATGTGAAAGCTGCTACCTTCGCTTTGAATATTATCAGGTTAACAAGCATTTTCATGTTTTTAGCAAACTGGTTCAATACTAAATGATGAATCTCATTCAAATTTCCCCATCCCATTTTTTGATTATAAAAAAGACCAAATTCCATTTAACTGCAATTTGGTCTTTATTATGATCCGGAGATTTTAAAGAATCACTTCTTATTCCCGTTGGATTTCATTGCCTTAAAAATACTGTTAGCCCAGAAATTCCGAATACTAACTCCCGAAGGTTCCCCTACCAACTTTTTTGTGGAAATAATTTCCAATGTTTCTCTATTAAAAAATGTCGCCCAAAAAGTCCCTGTAGCATCTGGTTTATTGAAGGATTCAACGATAAATACCAAACCTATACCTGTTGATTTGGGATATTGAGATATGATGGATTCCACTTTTTGTATTTCGAATTTTTCCGGTGAATTGTCAACTACCAATTTGTCGGGATCAATTGATTGGTTTCGTTCTTTAACTGTCTCCAAATCATATGATAAAGTTTCAATTCCAAAAAATCCTGCAACATCAAATTTCTCAGATTCTTTTAAGATTATATTATTCCATGAAACCAACAAATTATTTTTTATGGCTACCGGATCGGTAAAATCTGCAGAGGTTAATAATTTCGCTTCTGTGAAATCAAGTCCCATCCATGCTACTTCTTTTTTAAATGAATCCTGTGCATTAATCGAAATAATGCTAACCAAAATCGCAAAAATCAACAATCCAATTTCTTTCATGATACAAGTTATTTTACATTTTTAATTATACTTTTTGCCAATACTCAATCTCATTTTGCTAACGTTTCCGAAATGTGTTGCCCGGAATCAAAATAAGATCTCTGTGATTTTAATATCCGCAGTGCTGTTTCTAACCTGATTATTTTCAGCTTTTTTAATCACGACTTCTTACAACCTCAACTTTAAATCCTGGTACAATCATTCTATTCCTTATAATTTCTGCTTCACTTACAATATTCAAAAATAATAGCTTTTATACGTTTTTTTAAAAGCTTTATTACGGACAGTATATTTTCATTTCGCAACTTGCCACAAGATTTTCATTTTCCCAAACTTCACCTTTTATTAAACTATATCCCATAACTTTATCAAGTTGAAATACTTTTGTGAAGAGTTTATTGTTTACTGATGGAAGAGTATATATTTTTAGATTCTTAATCCCGGCAATAAAACCATCAGGAATTTTAAAACCGCCTTCCATTGCTAAATAACCGTTTCCGGCAGCTGCAGTTTGGGCTATATTTTCAACTAACCCGGCTTCGTTGAGTTTACCGCTTTCAACCAAAACATGCTTATTTGGAATTGTAAAACTGCACGTTATTATATTATCTTCGATTGACACTAATTTGTTAATCAACAAAAATGGTGATCTTTGCGGGATTAAATCAATTATGTTCTTACAAATTACCATTAATAAACTTGTTAAGTCAATTTAGATATCAATGAAATTCATTGTATTCAATACATAAAACTATCACAATAATTTTTGTTTACACTCATATAAACTATGGCTAACGCCAATATCGTGTAATTCTTTGAAAACATAAAGTCCTGCCCGATCAATCAAAGCAAGCATATCGTCTGAATGGTACATTTGCGAGCAACCGTTTGCCAAACAGGTAAAATACAACGAAGTGGCGTGTAAACTATATGTTGAGGCTTCATATTTTTGTTTGTCCCAGTATGTTTCCAAAATGTATATCGAGCCATTTCCGTTAATTGCGTTTTTTGCCCTGATAAGTAGTTCAAGGATATCCTCTTGCGAAAAGCAATCTAAAAACTGGCTCATCCACACAATATCAAAACCTGAAGGAAAAGGAATGGAATGGTCCAATAAATTTATTGGAATCCCTTTTATCCGATCGGTAAATCCATTCCTGTCAATATTTTTATTCGCTTTTTCCAACTGTCCCGGATGGTCAAGAATTGTAATTTCAATTTCATCATTGAATTTAGCGCACTGAATAGCCCATTTTCCGGTGTTTCCGCCTACATCAAGAAGCTTTTTTGGATTTTCTCTGAATATCTCAGGCAAAATTTCGGGGAACGCATTATCTGAATAATAATGGTCAAAATCAAACCAGCTTTTCTGAACGTTTTCAGGAAGCTGCGACAGTCCTTCGTACACAGTTTCCCAATTGCCAAATTCTTTCAATCCTTCCGGTTTTCCTGTGTGAATTGAATCTTCCAGAGAAAAGAATCCCTTGTAATTTACGTCGTTAACAAAGTTCATATTTACCTGTGTCAGCCGGTCGCTGAGTATAAAAAAACCTGTTTTTGTCAGAAAATAGTTGTTGTTTTCCACTCTCACCAGTTCCAAGCTCAAACCGGCTTCCAATAAAACTTTTACACCATAAACAGAAAGTTTAAGTTCACTTGCTATTTCTGAAATTTTGATGCCTTTATTTCTCTGTTTTTTGATGCATTCGAGAATCCCCAGGTTTTGTAAAGCACGTGCTGCCTGAAACATAATGGGTCCAAATGCAATTTTCTGCGCATCGAATTTTGCTTGCAGGGCAGTTTTATTGTCGTTTCCAAAATTCATTATTTAGGTATTTATTGTTTTATTTGGTTCATAATCTTTATTCCAGAACTGATAAAAGTTAAACCATTGCGTGGGATTTTCCTCTACCAATTTCTCTAAATTCATGACAAAAGGTTCAATCAGTTTCCTTAAATCCTGATTTCGGGTTTTTAAACTATTGACATAAATAATGTTTACTGGTTTTGTGGCATTTAACCGGTAATGAAATTTGCTTGTTTTTATTGCAGATACAAAACTTACAGGAACTTTAAATTTTGAAGCCATATAAAATGGTCCTGTCGGGAAAAGTGCCTCTTCACCTAAAAAAGAACAAGTTACTGTTTTTGCCCCTGGTAAAAACCTGTCGCCGTGAATGGCAATAAGTTCACCTTTCGCAAGTGCTTCTTCGATTGCATAAAGATGATCGAAATTATTTTTTATTGGAATAACTGATAATTTTTCTTTTGATACATTTTGTAAAAGGGCCTTTATTTTTTCATGTTCTGCATCCAGCATTACAATATGTACTTTTATACTTATTCGTTTCAGCAAATGTCCCGCGATTTCCCAGTTTCCGAAATGTGCCCCGATTAAAATGCCTCCATTTTTACTATTTGCAAGTTCATGCAAATATTCTTCCCCAATAAAATCATAAGTAAATTTATTTTCAATGCCAGCCATAACAACAATTTTATCCAACAGACATTGTCCAAGCATTACATAGTTTTTGTAAATAGCTTTGTAACTATTCCAGCCGGAAAAATTTAAGCGGGTTTGATAAAAGTAGAGTAACGGCGATTTGTTCGAAAAGACCCAGAAGTAGGCAGCAACCACACGAAGTAATGCATAAGAAAACTGAATATTTATGTTCTGAAGTAAGAATATAAAAATTCTGTATCCTGCTGTTCCTCCCCGGGTTTTGCCCTTCCACAAAGACATTAGTTCTTATTTTTTACTTGCTCCTCTATATAATTGTACAAATCTGACAGTTGACGAATGTGAATTAATTCTTCACTTTTTACTTTAAACCCGAAATCACGCTCAATAATTACTACAATATCAACAAAATCAAGACTTTCAAGTTCCAAATCGTCTTTAAAATTAGCATCCGGTGAAATTCGGGCTTCTTCAATTTCGAATTCATCAATCAAAAACCCATTTACTTTTTCAATTATTTCTTCTCTTGTCATAGTTTTATTTTTTATTATATTTTTTTAAAATAAGTGTTGAATTTGTTCCTCCAAAACCAAACGAATTGGATAAGAAAGTGTCAATCTTTTTTTCAATCCGCTTTCCCGAAAGATTCAATTTAGCAGAATATTCATCGGGATTTTCGAAGTTTAATGTAGGTGCAATATAAGAGTTTTGCATCATTAAAATTGAATAGATAATTTCACTTGCCCCACCCATCCACATTTCGTGCCCGGTCATTGATTTGGTAGCATTTACAGGTGGACGCGATCCAAAAACATTGAAGAGAGCCTGTGCCTCATTTAAATCACCAACCGGGGTTGAAGTTGCATGCGCATTTATATAGTCAATTTCATCGGGTCGGGTGTTTGCGTATTTCAGTGCATTTTCGAGCGAGCGGGTTGGTCCTTCAACATTTGGCACTGAAATATGATCGCCGTTTGATGAAAAACCATAACCGGTGAGTTCAGCTAAAATGGGCGCGCCACGTTTTATTGCCGATTCGTAACTTTCAACAATTACTGTTGCCCCACCACCGCTCGGAACAAGTCCGTCACGATCTCTGTCAAACGGCCGTGATGCTTTTGTCGGTTCATCAATACGCATCGAAAAAGCACTTAATCCGTCGAAAGATCCCATAGATTCGGCATTTACCTCCTGTCCGCCCCCACAAATAACAATGTCCTGTAATCCTTGCTGAATAAGTATCATTGCCATTCCTATGGCGTGAGAACTACTTGCACAGGCGCCACTTATAGTAAAATTTATTCCACGAAGCTTAAGGATAACAGAAAGGTTCATGGTAATTGTGGAATTCATGGATTGAAATATACTACCCGACCCCACCAGCATTGTATCTTTTTTCTCGCGCACAATATCAATAGCATTGATAACCGGTACTGCCGAACTGTCATTTCCATACAGAATACCAATTTCATTTTTTAGTCTGAAATCTTCATCAATTTGCGCCATTTCAAGTGCTTCCATGGTTGCAACATACGCGTACTCGCCCTGCTCAGGAATACCAATACGCAACCTTCTTGGCAATAAATCCTTAAGGTTCGGACGTTCAATAATTCCCGTTAAAGGCGATCTGAAACCATCTTCTATTCTTTTGGGATCAATACCAATTCCTGAAATTCCGTTATATAGTGAATTATTAACTTCTTCAACGTTCTTGCCTATTGTTGAGTAAATTCCCATTCCTGTTATTACAACTCTCTTCATTTTCTAATTTATTAAAAAAGCAATATTCAATTTATTAGCTATACATTCCCCCGTTTATCGAAATTGTTTCGCCGGTAATATAAGCAGCTTTGTCTGAAGCCAGAAAAGCAACAGCATAAGCTACTTCCTGAGCTGTTCCAAAACGGTTAAGGGGAATTAGTTTTTTTAGCTCATCTTCGTCTAAACCTTTAGTCATATCGGTTTTAATAAAACCAGGAGCTACGGCATTTACAGTAATTTTCTTCTTGCCAACTTCCATCGCAAGCGATTTTGTGGCTCCTATCACACCTGCTTTTGCAGCAGTGTAGTTAACTTGTCCGGCCATTCCTTTTTGCCCCGACAAAGATACAATATTGATAATACGACCCCATTTACTTACAATCATATTGGTTATTACCTGTTTTGTGGTGAAGTAAAAACTATCCAGGTTGGTTCGCAAAACCGAATTCCATTGTTCGTAGGACATGAAAACAAGTAAATTGTCATTTGTTATACCTGCATTATTTACCAAAACATTAATTGCTTTTCCGGGATTATTTTGTGTCCAGCATTCAATGGCATTTTTCACCTCTTCCCCATTGGAAACGTCAAATGGAAGTAGTTCACCCTGACCACCATTTTCTGTAATTTCATTTAAGGTATTTTGGGCTTCTGTGGTATTTGACCGATAATTAATCAGTACATAAAATCCATCTTTTGCCAATTCAATGCAAATTGCCTTTCCAATCCCACGAGATCCTCCGGTAATAAGCGCATATTTCATATTAAAGTGATTTTACGTTTTTGGTTTTTGCCGGTTTTGGCAGGCAAAGTTCAGTTTCGAGTATCAATTTTTCAATTGCTGCTATCTCTTCATATTTTGGTGTGTCTTCAACAAACTTAGGAACAATTGAGCGTGCCATTTTATAAATATTTTTGGTGAATGGCGACAATTTATCTTCAATATTCAAATAATCAATTGCCTGTAAAACAGCAATAATTTGTATCGCAACTACTTGTCGTGTATTATTTATTACCCTTTTACAAATAAGCGCTGAATTTGTCCCCATACTCACAATATCCTGATTATCGTTGTTGTTTGGAATTGAATGAACATACATTGGATTTGAAAGCGTTTGATTTTCGGCAGTTGTTGAAGTTGCAGTAAATTGCATTGCCTGCATTCCCAGGTTAAGTCCAAGTGTACCCAAATTAATAAAAGGTGGAAGAATTTTATTCAACCTGTTATTGAAAAGAAAGTTTAACTGCCTCTCTGCCAACATGCTTAAACGTGTACAAACAATTTTCAATTTGTCCATTTCCAATGAAACATAATCGCCATGAAAATTACCTCCATGCAATACTTCTTCTTCACTTAAAGAAATTACGGGATTATCGGAAACCGAATTGAGTTCATTCAAAAGTACTTTTCGCAATTTTTATGGTGTCAGACACTGGTCCTAAAATTTGAGGAACGCAACGAAGCGAGTAGTATTCCTGTACTTTTTTTGAGAATACATTTGTGCCATTCAACTTTTCTGTATTGAAATAATCACCTCTTTTAAGTATCCGTTCACTTCCCAAAAGAATATTTTGCATTTGCCGGGCTACTTCAATTTGTCCTTTATGCATTTTTGCAAGATTAAGTTCATCCGAAAAGTGATCGTCAAATGACTCAACAATTTCATTTGTAATGCATGAAAGACAAATCGACCAATTTAAAAGCGATTTAGCTTCAAGTAGATTATTAATTCCGATTCCTGTCATTACAGAAGTGCCATTTATAATAGCCAAACCTTCCCGCATTTTAATATTGATTGGTTGCAAACCTTCCTGTTCAAAAACTGTACTGCACGGCTGCCACTCACCTTTATACTTAACTTTTCCCTCACCAATCATATTTAAAGCCAAATGTGCAAGCTGAACAAGATCGCCACTGGCTCCAACTCCGCCATGTTCAGGAATAAAAGGGAGAATATTTTTATTTATCATTTGAGAGAGCAGATTCACACAAGACAAATCAATCCCTGATTTTCCCTGTAAAAAAGAATTTAGCCTAACCAGCATTGTAGCCTTTAAATCCGCATCATCAAGCACTTTTCCGGCTCCAACGGCATGACTTCGAATTAGATTTAACTGTAGTTGAACCTGGTCTTCATCCTGAATTTTGTATTGCGCCATTGGACCAAGCCCCGTATTAATCCCATATATTATTTTGCCTTTTGAGAAATCAGTTAGAAAATCATACGATTTTTTAAGTTGAAAAAGAATTTCCTTAGGGATTTCTACAGGAATATTCCTGTAAACAATTTCTACGAAATCTTCTAAATTTATAGTTGATTTTAATGATGTTTTTAGCATTTGACAGATATATGATTATGGTAATTCTTTGAGCAAAAATATGATTTAAAGTCAAAACAGAAACTCCCTGATATAATTTATTTCCATTCGAAATAACCAAATGTCATTTTATTTTATTTTGAAGCAAACCTAACCGGGTTTGCATACAATTGAAGAAAATAGTTTTTGAAATCCTCTTCCTTCAAATCAACCAAGGCCATTTTTTTGTTCATCATTTCCAGAAAACGCTCTTTTTCAGCAGTACTGTATTTTGAAGAATATTTCTGGTTACCATTCAAAATATCCATAGCAATATAATTGGAAGGCCACAACTGATAATTCTTATATATCTGGCGATCGATTTCCAAAGCAACAGCTTTAAACAGTTCCTTTTTGTCCATTGGATCGGGCAACGAGTCTAAGAAATTTGTAAGCGGTTCGCCTACAACTAATTTTCCACGCCCTTTGTAACCTGAAATTCCTTCTGCAATACTCCTGTAATCTTCCCCTTTCTTTTTAATATATTTCCCCTGCTGTGAATGATAAGTTTCATAAACTTTTAAATAATCACATGGTTCAAACTCGTAAGAAATGGTAAGAGGGACAATGTTTAATTCTTTTAACCGCTTTTTTATACTCCCATTCCCACTCATCGAAAACATACGAAGTAAGCCTTGCTGAGTAATATCAATTCCATCTTTTGTTCTTCCTGAACGCTGCGCAATCCAAAGTGATTCTTTTTTCACTTCTATCACAAACCGCATATATTCCGAAAGTTGTTTGGATATTCGTATTTGTTCCCTGCTATCCGGATTGCGGAATACTGTGAACATTTTATTGGTTTTCCCAAAATCTATGATAAAAGGGGTTGTCATTAAATTGCTGCCAAACGTAATTTGGGTGGTGTTCATATTGTTGCTCACCAAAACGACTTGCAACAATGCCGCATCTAAAACAATGTCTCTGTGGTTAGCAACAAACAAATATGCTCCATCACTTTTTATGTTCTCAATACCGCTCCATGTAAACTCATCCATACTTAATTTGATGACAGTTTTTACAGCTTTATCAACCACCCTCTTTTGAAAATCGAAGGAACCAGTAATAGAAAGAAATAATTCTGTCAATTCCGTTTTTGACAATTCAGGAAAAACATGCCTGAACAAAGGGTAAAATTCATCATAACCAACCATGCGCCTGAGCGCTTCAACAGCTTCATCATCGGTATAACATCTAATGTTATCGAAATTATCGTGCATATTTTTGCTTAATTTATTTGTTGGCGAAGTTTAACTAAAAAGTATTTCTTATTGAAATATTATTGCAATTTATCTTTTGTCAATAAAAGTAACTGGTTTCCTGCTCATGTTTGGGAATTGCAATTTCTGTATTTCATCAACTTTTTCGAATTGAATAAACGGAGCAACCCTTATTCGTGCACGAAAATGGTCTTTAATCATTTTTTCCAACTCTTTTGAAGGAGCTTCAACACCTAATTTTAACAAAATGTCGTCGGTTCCTATACTGTTTGTTGAAACTTCAATAATATAGTTTTTTACTTCTTTTATGTCATTTAAAATATCGCACATGGCAGGCGGATAAAGCGTTGTACCCTTAAATTTAATCATTTGTTTTTTTCTGCCGATAACCGGGCCTAAACGCATTGTTGTTCTACCACATTTGCAGGGTGTGTAATAATGATTGCAAATATCACCGGTTTTAAACCGCAGCAGAGGCATTCCCTCAACTCCAAGGTTTGTGATCGTAACTTCACCGGGTTCTCCATCTTTTACGGGCTTGTCGTTTTCATCCAAAAATTCAACAATTATCATTTCCGGGTGATGATGACCACCCAATCCATACTCACATTCGGTAAAAGCTGTGCCCATTTCGGTGGAGGCATAAGTTGAAAACAACTGAATATTCCATTTTTCTGCAATGCGGTTACCAAGCGTATTCAGTGTAAAATCGTTGTTTCGCAAAGCTTCTCCTATACAAATTGCTTTTTTTATTGAAGTTTTATTCATGTCGATATTATTTTCTTCAGCAAATTCGATGAGTTTGATTATGAAAGAAGGAACTGTAACTATACTTGTTGGCTGAACCCGATGAATACTATCAAACTGCAACTCGGGATTGCCCGGACCAACGCGCACAACGCCTGCTCCTATTTTACGGATGCCTGAAAAATAAGCCAACCCCGCCATAAACCGCCGATCCATTGTAACCATTAACTGGTAAATATCAGTTGGAGAACCGCCTGCACATAAAAAAGGAAATATATTCGTTGTATGCCAAACGCTCCAAATCATTTTCGGTCATGGTAAAAGTAACCGGCTCGCCCAAAGTACCCGAAGTAGTTATATAATCTATAATTTTGCTACGGTCAACACATAAAAAATCCATATTGTTTTTTTGCAGCATTTCCTTTGTAGTAACAGGAATTGAAACAAGGTCGGCCATTGTTTTAATCTTTTCCGTTTCAATTTGGTGTTCCTTAAAAAGCGGGCAAAAGGGAAAAGCGATTTTGTGCTTGTAAATACATTAAGCAAACCAGGCAAACTGTATATCCAATTTCATCTAAGTATTTTAATTTTTTAGATATCTTCCTCCGTCAGGCTTTCTATAATCTGGTATAAACATCAACTTGCATTATTTATTTTTTTGGCCTTTCACAAGTTCCTCCTACAGTTTTCAATCAATTCCCGAATTTCATTAGATGTTGATTCCTGCGGAATTTCAAGTTTTATTGCTTTTGAAAAATACGAAAGTGCAAGTTCAAACTCTTTCCGTTCGTAGTAAAAATTTCCGGCTAAAAACCACGGATAATAGTAGTTTTTGTTTAAAGAAATAAGTTCATCAAGTTCATTTTTAGTAATTGTTGATTTGCTTTTTAATTTTATGCTGAATGGTTGAAAGTGCATTTTTATATTGAAGAAACTGACTGTATTCGTCGCCTTCCAGAAATTCGTCAGGTGCAATATTCTCATCACTCAAATAAGTGGTTTTTGTAGCAAAAGAATCGGGGCCGGCAAAAATTTCGTCTAAATCATAGGCAACAAAAGTTCCCAATTGAAAAGGCGCTGCCGAAACCCAAACTTTCTTTTCCTGCGGTTTAAAAATAATTCCATGATGCGCAATTAGCTGGTTAATAGATTTCTCGTTACCAAAACCTATGTTTTCGCCATTTTTTCCTTTTCTGTCACGAAGTATCCCGGCAACTTCTTCAACAGAAAACACGCCAATACTATCAATTAAAGAATTAACAAGTTCCATGCGATAATGCGATGCATCATTAAAATCAGTTTTTTCTTTATCGGTTTGAATCAGAGATGAATTGATAAAATGATTTGTTACAGTAATTCTATCAATCGTTGGTTTAAAAAGTGTGGTTTGCTTGTTTGTTTTTTCGATTAAAGCCACTTTGTTTTCTTTTCCAGAGCCAATTAAAAACGATTCGGAAACAAAAATCTCATATTCTTTGGCAATCTCAAAAGCCTCATCAATTGTGGAAGCATATTGCAAAATTTTACGTGCCAAAATTGAAACGGGAGTTTTACTGATGAACGGGATACCAGATGGTTCGGCATTTAAAGTAATCGTTAATCCTTCGGTATTCATTCCCGAAACAACACCAATCATTCCGCCCCAGGTTACCGACATAAAAGGGTACCCATTTTCAGGTTTCACAAAAGCAATAATTTTATTTTCAGAGAAACGGTCGCCGGCGTAAAAATCAAAATTCCGGCCAATTAAAAGGCTTGAATCAGCAGAAAAACCATTCCAAACACCAAACGATGTACAGCCAACCAAAGTGAGGCTCTGAAGCGCGTGGCCCATGTCGTGCGCCCCGTGGTAACTCATTATCCGCTGAAAAGGAGGAGCTATAAAATTGAATTGACTGGATGCCGATTTTGAAACGCCGGCAATTTCAAGTTGATATTCTTCGGGAACATAATCGAGCATTTTTCGGTTAAACCAACCTAAAAAAACACGTAAAAAACTGCAGGTAAATTTTGAAGGTACTAATTCATTTATCTGTTCAACAAAAACTTTTTCCTGGTACTGCAATAAATCTTTTGTAAGAATCCCATTTTTTAAACCCATTGAATATGAATCACCCTGAATGTAAAGTTCCCAAATTCCAAACCTGTTTTGTTTTAACCAACTATCGCTACAGGTAATCAGGGAGTCGTTTACAACATTCACAGTAAGTTCTGAACCAGAAATTTCAGGATGCTCAGGTTCATGCATTTTGGTTACCGAAAAAAGATAAACAAACGCAATTGCTACTATTAAAACTATGGCAATTAGTATTTTATATCTTTTTTTCATTGAATTCAAAACTTATTACTGAACCTCTTATTTTTAGCAATTTAATCTGCCAATTCATTATTGGTTACTTTAAATTCTGCAGGATAACATTTATCAATTTCCCTTATGATTTCGTTGATTTCAACAAAAGTTCCGCATGTAATTAAGGCTCCACAGAGTACACCTGTAATTCCGTGCAAATTTATGCTCTGCCCCGTTAAAAACAAATTCGGGATTTTAGTACGTGGAGAAATATACGATTCAATTGGCCTGGTACAGTCGCGCATAACTCCATACATACTTCCTTCGCGTGTTCCAGTGTAATCCCGATATGTCAGCGGACTTGCAGAATAACTGTATTCAATTGCATCATTTAATTCAGGGAATATTTCTGCCACCCTGATTAATAATTGTTCTTTTTTTAGGTTTTTAAAATCCTTATACAATTTTCCCCTGTTTCCAATACTTGTATTTTCCCATTGTTTAACTTCATCGTATTTCATGTAAGTAATAATGGTGGCACTTTCAGCAAAGTCTGGATTTGCAGCATCGGAGGTAAAATAAATCATCAATCCCTGCGGCCAGTCACCTGCATTATAATTATTGACACCCCAAACTTTGTTGGTTTTGTAGTAATAAAAATTCTTGTTTTGATAACGAACCTGATTCTTTTTAAGTACCAAATAAACAGTAAATGAAGAAATTGTATTCCTCAAATTGTTCATTCTGTTTTTGTAGGATTTACGAATTTTATCATCAGGAATAAAATCCATTGTTAATGACGGGTGCATGTTTGAGATAAAACTTTCAGCTTCAAAAATATCTCCGGCTTTAGTTTCAACTGC
This sequence comes from Draconibacterium sp., assembly GCA_016705335.1. Lineage (GTDB taxonomy): Bacteria > Bacteroidota > Bacteroidia > Bacteroidales > Prolixibacteraceae > Draconibacterium. Next base: position 230,010 of record JADIYN010000002.1, read on the forward strand.
GGACATTAGCAAATCATTAAAATGAAATTTAACGACTTCAGCTCTTGTAAAAACATCTCCACCCATTTCTTTTATTGATTCAGCCAGGGCCTCGGAAATCTGATCAGCGCCTTTTGTCAGCCGCCATGCACTTGTAATAAAAAAATGGTTAACCAGCGCATGAACATAAAGTGGCGTAATAGCTTCTTCTCCTGCATGCAAAGGGTTCAATGCAGCTAAAACTGAACGCAAATCAATATTTTCAGTTAATGATGCTATGTAATCGGAAGTGCTAATCCCGTAATAATTAATGTTCGTTAGGTCCATTAAATCAACTTCGCGCAAGTTGTAGATATCAGAATTTTCGCCCAATTCCTTAATTTTTGACGCGTAGGTTTTTATAGCCTCTGCTTCATCAGGAAAATCGTTGATTAAACCTGCAACAAACTTTTCATAGCCCATTGCATAATTGTATTTCCGGCCATTAATATTAATTACATCAAATGCATCTTCATCAAGTTTTTTTACATCAACTTTCGATAATAAACCGAGATAATTAAAAAACCTGTGCAGTACTTCGCCGGGCCCCAAACTGCCCACATAATGCATTCCTGTGTCGAATTTGCATCCTTTTCTTTCAAAAGTCTGCAGGTTTCCACCAATTTGAAAATGTTTTTCAAGAACACAAACCCGGTAACCAAATTTCCCTAAAATGTAAGCACAACTCAAGCCGCCGAGTCCGCTTCCAATTACAACAATATCATATTTCGCTTTCATAATATCGGTTAAAGGTTGATCAGTAATTCCGGATTTTATCAAATAAATAATCGTTCCCAACAATTTCCTGGCAACAGGCCACAGCGCTGATTGTAACTCCCAGAATGCCATGCATATTCAAATTTTGCCCGGTAAACAACAGGTTGCTGATTTTTGCACGTGGCAAAATAAGCGACGACATTGGATTATCTGCAATTTTTTTTATCCCGTAAGCTGAACCCTCAGGCGTTCCTGTATAATCGAGGTAAGTTAATGGTGTGGCTGAATAAACCGATTTGATATGATCCCGGATATTTGGAAACTTTTTGGAAACTGCATCCAGTAATATCTCTGTTTTCAGGTTTTTAAAATCATAATAATCAGGTGGTCGGTTTAATCGGGTTGTATTTTGCCATTTAATCAGTTCATCAAATTTCATGTATGATAAAACAACCAGCCCGTTTGCATAATTTCCGGCTTTTGAATTTGCGGGCGAATACAACATAAAATGTTCAGGCCAGTTTTTTTCAATATAATTTGTTCCCCACACATTTGAGTTTGGAAAATGATGATAATTAAAATTGAATTGATTGAGACTGTTTTTCTTCAAGACCAGGTACAAACTAAACATTCCAACCGAGTTTTGCAACGAAAGAATCCGGTTGCTATAAGCTTTGCGAACCATTCCTTAAGGCAGTAATTTCAAAGTTGAAGCCGGGTGTGCGTTGGAAATAATCCATTTGGCCTGCAGGCGCTCCCCGTTTTCCAGACAAACGTGTGTTATTTGATATGCAGCGCCATCGAGCGAAACAACTTTACTGTTTTTCTGAACAACTCCACCATTATTTACAATTCCTTTAGCCATAAGATTTGCCAGTTGCGAACTGCCGTTAACAAAACGCCAGGCACTTTTTATAAACGAGTAATTTATGAGCGAATGAATATACATTGGAGTTTCATCCTCAACACCTGCGTAAAGTGAACTCATTCCGGCCAATACTTTTTGAAGTTTTTGGTTTGAAGTGCATGATTTTAAAAACGCCGATACACTTTGCTGTTTTTCCAAAACCGAAAAATCAGTCTGATTTGCTTCCAAACTGTAAAGTGGAAAACTGTTGCAAACCACTTCCATTTGACGAAGGTAGTTTAGCAGATTTTCACGTTCTTTTGGAAAATATTCAGTTAATCTTTTAACAAAATAGTCGTGACCCTGGGCAAATGGATATTCAACGCCATCATTTTCAAATGATATTTTATAAGATTTCTCCTTTACCAAGACTTTCGGTATAATTCAAACCTGTATTAAAAACTGTACCTTCTTTAACGAAAGATTGTAAAGTTCCGCCAATGCGCTCGTTTTTTTCAAGAACACACACTTTTAAACCTTCTTTTGAAAGTATATTTCCGCTGACCAAACCGCCCAGGCCACTCCCAATTATTATGACATCGTATATTTCCAACTAAATTTTACCTTTTCGCTGTAAAACGTAAATCATATTCGAAGTTAGCTTTGTTTTGTCGATGCGTGCGAAGCTAAATCCATTTGACAAAGCAAGCTGCTCAATTTTTTCCTGAAAAGAAGTACAATTTTTCGTATTCAGTTTTGTTAAAACCTAGCAGGCGTGTTGAGAAAAACTCTGTCAACTTTGTACCTTTTGTGCGTTTTGCCAAATCAGTGTCGGCATCACGGATTATAATCTGTCCGTTCTCATTTAGACTTGCCATACATTTTTTGATGCAGCTTTCCTGTTGTTTCTCGGGCATGTAATGCAATACATCAGCAAGAATAATTGCGTCCGCTTTTGGTATTTCCAAATTTAAAATATCACCCGATATAAAAACCAGGCCTTCTTTATTTTTATGAGCTAGTTTTGCCAGTTCAACTTTCTGCGAGTCATAATCAATGGCAAATATTTGCCGTTCAGGCGCAACCAATTTCAACATGGCCGACATAAAACCATAACCGCAGCCAATGTCACAAATTACTGCATCGCGCGAAATTGTGTTATTGAAAAAATTGTAATTACGTTCAAGCCTGATTTTTACACGTAAATACCATTCCAAAACCGGGCCTTTGTAAATGTAGGATTGAATTAACCTTGATGAAAAGTAATCGGGCGTTTCCAATTTCTGAGATAGATCATGAAATTCGTTTCTGAAAAATTTTAAAAGCTCATTACTTCTTGAAATATAAGTTTCCTTTTCCAGGAAATTCTCTTTTTTGATTGGGTCAAGAAACTTTATTGTAACCTGTCCGTTGCGAATAAAAACTCGTTACGGTCCATACAATGATTTGCACCATGAATTAATACAGGCAAAATGTCCAACTTCAATTTTTCAGATAAAAAAACGGCACCATTGTGAAACCTGCTGATTTTTCCATCATGTGTGCGGTGTCCCTCGGGGAAAACCAATATCGAATATCCATCATTCACACATTTTTGCAATGGATCAACAATTTCTTCCATTCCTTTGCTAATTGGATGATAATCAAGAAACCGGACAATAAATCCATAAAACGGATTGTTCCAAACCCAATCATTTGTTAAAACAATAATTTTCGGGTTCAGCAGTAGTATCAAAGTTAAATCGAGATGCGACTGGTGGTTGCTTACAATAATTTTCGGCGTTGATAAATCGAATTTTTTACGATCTATCATTTTCTTTTTGATACCGAAAATACTGTAAACAATAAAAAAACTGAGAAATTGTAAAAGGCGGTGAAGTATATATTTTTTGGTTTTTAACCTGACCGGTAAAATCAACAAAACAGGAATCAGCCCGGTTAAAGTTGCACAACCTGTAAGAAACTGCACAAAAGCAAAAACTGAAGTAAAAAGATTATATAAAGTTACGGGTGCAGTGCGGTCTTTGCCGTTATTGAAATACAAAAACCTGTAACAAACAGGAAGTAAGGTGTAGCTTCAGAAAAAGTATTGAACCAACCCCGATAATCGATAATGCCGCAATTGATTTTAGCGCAGGATGTTTGGCAAAAATAAGCACACCAATGCCTGCAAAAGTAGTGAGCGCCGAAAGCAAAATAGAAAGTTTACTGGCAGTTAATTCATTGTGACCGAATTTTCTTTCTTCAATCAATGCATTTAAAATAAAAACTGCATAATCAACTCCCAAACCAAATATGAAAGTAGAAATAATGATATTGAAAATATTGAATTCGATGCCAAACAAGCCCATTATACCCAGTGTCCATAACCATCCTACAATTAATGGGATCATTGCTAAAATTGCAAGTTCAATGCGCCCGTAAGAAATAAGTAAAACGGCAAATACTGCAAACAACGAAATCCAAACCAGTTGATTGAAATCGTTTTTCAAGGCATCAACCAATTTAACCGAGAAGTGCTGTTTGTCCCAAAGCATTGCATCTTTGCTTTTACCAAGTACCGAATAAAGCATTTCCTTTTCCGATTGATCAACTTTTAAAGTACTCAATAAATACACTTTGTCAGCTTTTTTCTTTACAAGTGATTCGAAAAAGCTATTTACTATAAAATCCTGATCTGCAGCCGACAATAATGTAAAATTATTGTTCAGCAGGTTTTCAAATTCATTAAAAGTCCCGGGTTTAAACTGATTTTTTTCGCCGGCGGATTTTACATTTTCAATGCAATTGGTTTTTCTTTCATTTGTCCAAAAAGAATTCCACCTGTCCAAACGTATTTGCTGTTCGCCTTTCGACTTTAAAATTGAAGATACAGTTAAAATATTCTGAATTATACCCTCATTTTTCAGCGAATCAATTTGAGAGGTTTGTGTTTCCAAAGTAGCCAGTGCTTCATCAAAAGTGTTTCCCTGTGCAATAAAAAATACCGAACGAAATGCTTCAGAACTTATCGTTTTTAATTTTTCCTCCGTTTTTTTCAGGTAAGGCGATTGATAATTCAAAGCTTCCAAATCAGTATTAAAAATAACCCGGGTTGCCGGATAAATGCTTAATAATGTAAAAATCACGATTCCCCATTGTAAATACTTTATTTTGTCGAATTCAATTGAAACAAATTTGTTTAAGGTTCTGATGCTTTTTGTTTCTTTTACCGACAATTTTTCCTTTAAAAACTGAGGTGTAACAATTAACACAAAAAGGGCGGCGCTTAAAATACTTATGGTGGCAAAAATCCCTAATTCTCTCAATGCAGGAGAATCGACAAAATACAGACATAAAAATGCAATTGCAGTTGTAATACTGCTAATAATTAACGGAAGTGAAATAGATGAGAGTGTGACTTTTATTGATTTGGTTGATCTGTAATTAACAAATAAATGGATTGTATAATCTATTGTAATACCCATTAAAATGGAACCAACTCCCAACGCAATTGCCGAAATGGTGCCATAAAACCAATAAAAACTCCCGAGACTGACAATTAAACCAAACACAACAGGAAGAAAAACCAGCATAAAAATCCGTCCCGACTGAAACAACAGGCTAATCACCAATACAAGCAGTACCAATGCCAAACCAACGGTTAAGAATATGTCGCGTTTTACCTGATTTGCATTGCAAACAGTAACCACGGGCGCCCCGTAATAATCAACAGTATTAAAAGTGCTGTCAACCGCTGATTTCGCTTTTTGAATATTTTCGACAAGCAATGAATTCTTTCCTGTATCAGAAGTTCCGTAAGCTGTTTCAATAAAGAAAAACAAGTGGTAGCCGTTACCCGAAAAAATCTGGTTTTTATATAGTTTGTATGAATCTCCGAGTTGAAGGTTCTTTAATTTCAATAAAACAATTGGTGTAAAATGCAAAGGATCTTTTAAAATGAATGAACGCATTCCCATACTTGCTGGCGTCATCAAAGCTTTAAAATTCCCTTGAATGGTATTTTCAATTGATTCGTTGTTTAACTTTTTTTCAATGGTTTTATAATCTTCTTCTTCAAGGAAAAGTGGCAAATTCCTGTAAAAAACATCATAAGTCAGGTCAACTATTTCATTTTCAACACCAAAACTTAAAGTGCCGATTAAACTGTCAGCCGGACTTAAAAATTCGATAAATTTATCTGCAGTGGCAATTAATGAATCGTATTGCGGAGCCAAACTTGTATCGGATTGAGAAACAACAAGTACAATTTTGTTTGAAAAATCGATGTCTTCCATCAATTTGTTCACGGTTTCTGTTTCTTTATTGCTCAACAGAACTTCCGAAATATCTTCTTCCAAATGAATTTTGGAAATACCAAATCCAAAAAATAACATTATGGCAACCAAAACCAAAAGGCTGACAAAACGAAACCGTTTAATAATTTTGAATATTTCCCAAAAAAAAGTTCCCATCAGCTTTTATGTTTTTTCCTAAAGAGCAATAACAACAAATATGTAAAACTTCCGCTAAAAATACCTAAAACAATGGCAAGCAAAATACTGCCAACTAAATATTGCAATAAACTGTTTTGCTATTGAATCCAATCCGAAAGCGTTTGAAAACCTGATTTCTGACAGTGGATGCCCCAAAACGAAAGCACCGGTTAAAATACTTCCAAAATTATAAACGGAATCATGGGCGGAATACTAATATTAGCGGCTAATATTACCAATGGTTTGTGCAGCTTAAAAACATAAGCCAAAGCAATTGCAACTATCAATTGGTAGCCCCAAATAGGAACAATCCCCATGAAAACCCCAAATCCAACTGATGCAGCGAGTTTAAAATTCCCCTCCTCGGTAAAAACAAGCATCGCTTTTAAATTCTTCCATGAAAGCTGTTTTATAAAGTCGCGGGGTTTTATATATGCAAAAGCTATAGTACAAAGTATGGTATTTAAAACACTTATCCTGAAGAAATCCATAAAAGGACGAAAATGTGTAACGCGTTCTCCTTCCTGTTCATATTTCACCTGAACAGGTTCGCTGATTACGGGAATTCCTTTCCAGGCGGCGCGCACGGGAACTTCAATCTCATATTCAAACTTTGGGCTGAAGAATTTGATTTTTGAAAATAATTTGATCGGATATACACGGTAACCTGATTGTGTGTCTGGAAGCCGGATTCCGGTTTCAACCCAAAACCAAAAGTTTGAAAAACGGTTACCAAAACTGCTACCTCCGGGAACACCTTCCTGCGACATGTTTCTTGCTCCAATAATCAGCGAGTTGGGTTCATTTGCCAATCGGGAAACAAGTTGGGGTAAATCTTCGGGAAAATGCTGCCCGTCAGAATCAATGGTAATAGCATATTCAAAACCAAGTTCCAGTGCCTTAACAAAACCATTTTGCAAAGCACGGCCTTTCCCTTTATTTACTTTGTGGGTAACAATATGCAACGCAAGCAGGTAATCTTTTAAAATTTGAGAAGTATTATCGGTAGCACCATCGTTTACAACAATAACATTATTTGTAAAAACCCGAACCCGATCAATAACATTAGCAAGGGTTTTGTCATTGTTATATGTGGGAATAATCACACATATTTTTAACGCTTCAAACAAATCAGAAACTGCCATTTAACTCCCCCCGCATTTTAAAAAAAGTCTTTGTATCTGAGTAAATGACGGCTTTTACTTTAAAACCGTTCTCAATTGCATCAGTTGAAATATCCAGGAAAACATATTTTGCTTCATTTGGCAGCCACATGTTAATAAATTTCATGTCGGCAACTGAATTGAAAACCAATTCTCTTTTAAAATAGCTGCACATAACTTCTTTAACTATTTCCATTTGGCAAACACCGGGCATTACCGGATTTCCGGGAAAATGTCCTTCAAAAACGGCATGATTTGCCTTGATTTCAATTTTGAACTTCAAAAGTGAATCCGAACTTTCTTCTAATTCTGTATATGAAAATAAGTCATTAAGTAACATATTCAATTAATTCTTGTAAGCTCAATCCGCAATTTAACGGGCCGGTGCTGGATTTGTATTGCATCTGCTTTTCCATTGTTCAAACCTTTAAACTGAATTTCAGTTTTGTTATACAATGTTTTCGACATGATTTTGGTTACAGTTCCATCTGCAAAGTAATAAAAATCCCGGCTATCCTTTTTCTTGTAAACCATAGTTTTTACATCGATGTCAAGGTTCTTTTTCCTTTTCAGATTTTGCCGGGCCGGCTCATCAAGTGCCAGTTTAAAATCGTGGTACAAAAGTTTGAAGAGTCCCTTTTTTGAAAGTGGTTCGATACAATAATTAACATAAAAGTCTTTGTGCGTGAAAGACATGTCGAGCAAAGTCATCCCTACTTCTGACATTAAAACAGCGCGAAACTTATTGTCTGCCAATTTTTTAAACACAAAAATGCCTGAAAAATATTTCCCGCTTACATCTATTGTTCCCCTGAAAATTGCTTCTGTTGCATCTGTTCCGAAAATAGGGATAAACGAAGAATGAATGGAGCTATTTTCGGTTTTTGAAAAATTTTGTTGGGTACTGCAGGAAACGGTGAAAACGCACCAACTAATTAGAAGTAAAAGTTTTCTCATCAATTGGTTCGTTAAATTTTCTATCGTAGAAAGTTATTTTTGTAAAATCTCCTGTTGATTCAATTATTTTAATTGAAGACACAGCCAAATCACCTTTTTCGAAATATATTTCAACACCGGCGACATATTTTTTCATATTGTCATTTACTGGTTTCAACAACAACTGGTATTGTTTTGGCGATTCATTTAATGAAAAATCAAAATCTTTGTTTTTGCCCAAATCACCTTTTACGGCGCCAAGCATCAAATTGTTAATTTGCTTAAACAAAGCGTTTGAACCGGCATCGAAAACATTTGTATTATTCCCGTCTTTAATTACAACTTCGTTACCGTTAAAAAGAATCAGATACTTAAATGGCTGTGTATATTCCCAGCGCAACCTGTCTTCTTTTTTATACCGAAACAGGCCTTCAGATTTAATTGACTCTGTTAAAAAACTCAATTGCTTTTCTTGTATAAAATTACTTTTAATGGTTTTTATCGATTCTGAGGTTTTGTTTATTTCAGCTTGTATTTTGTTGAAATTGGCAACAGGTTTAAAATCCTGTCCGATTGCCAACCCTGAACAAAAAAGGAAAAACAAAATTCCCTGAAAGAGTTTTAAATGATTTTTTCTACTCATTTTTTTGTTTTAAAAATTCGCGCCCTTAATTTTTCTCATCTAAAAATTTGTCAATTCGTTGTGTTCTAAAACCGTTTTCCAAAAGGAAAATCAATAAGCGCTCTAAAATAAAAATAATTTGTGGCGAAGTATCGTGTAACAAAACAATATCTCCCGATTTTAAATTAGAAGTAATTTTAAAAAGCGCTTTTGTTCCTTCTTTATCATTCGTATCAAATGACCGGATACTCCAACCAATACAAACCATATTTAGTTTCCGGACTGCACCTGCAATATTGGGATTACTCACACCATATGGCGGCCTGAAATAACGGTTGGATTTTCCTGTAATTTTTTTGATTACCGCATTTGTATTTTTTATCTCCTCTGTAATTTTTTTTCGGGATTGTACCGGAAAATTACTTGTATGAGAATAACTGTGGTTACCAATAAAATGCCCTTCATCTACAATTAATTTCGCAAACACAGGATTTTCAGTCAAACGTTTTCCCACACAAAAAAAATTACCTGTTGCTTTGTAATCTTTCAATAAATCCAAAATTGCTTTTGTTTTTTCGCCCGGACCGTCATCAAAACTCAAAAATATCTCTTTCCTATCATTTGGCAAATTACAAATTATGGGCATAAAAAACTGCCATTTTACTGTAATTACCCCGAGAGTTACAACAATTACATAAACTACAAAAACGAAAAGAAGGAGAATCCAGGCATGTTCAAACCCCACGAATTGAAGCATTGCAAAAACGACAATCAGGAGAGCAAAAACGATATTTAAAGTCCTGAATTTTAGCATTTCGATAAAAGCATAAAAGACCAGGAATTATTACCGATATAATTTATCACCAAAACTTTTTTAAACATGCGTTTGGCTTCACCGCGCAAACATGCGCTTTCACCAACATTTGCATTCAAAACAGCATAGTTTGCCAGCCAAAGTGCAAAAAGTGGAGTCGGTACCAAAACAACCTGAAAGATGCCTGAAACCAGCAACAGTTGAGGTTTTAAATTTTGAACTCATTAATTTCAGTAAATCTTTTGTAGCCGGAGTTCCATCAATTCCGGGAATCAACAAATCGATATCTGAATCTTTAACTGAAATTTATTTAAAATCAGAAGTAACAGTTACCAAATCAGTATTCGCACACGACAAAATTTCAACTCCAAGCAACTCTGCACTTGCCAGGGAAGAAGATTGATTTGAAAGCACAAAAAATCCGGCTCCTTCACCCGGTGTAATTGTTTTGTTCTTTCCGGTTAACAAATCTTCCTTTGTAATTTGCACTTCCGATAAACATCCAATTTGTTTGTGCAAGTTGATGCTTAATTCTGTTTGTTCATCAAAACCACCAATTAAAGCGGTTTCAACTTCTCCGGCTTCAAGCATTAAAATTCCGTCAATCAGTGCTGTTTCAAAAGATGCTTGTTTTTGAGAGTGAGTAAGATTTGCAACATGCAGATTTTTCAGCAAAGCAATTTGTCCGCCAACTGCATTGTGCGTTGAACGAATAAATGCTGTCGGATTTAACAACCGTTCTTCATTTTCATGCATTTGTATCAGGAAGACTCCTGTATCATCAATACATCCGAAACTTGAGGCTGTAATAATTACTTCGGGCGAAAAATCCTGAAGATGCGCCAAACAATCAAATGCCGAAACCAAGCTAAATTTAACAATTCGACTCATTCTGCGAAGCATGGCCGGAGGAAGGTAATCTTTGTAGATTGGCTCAATAATGCGCAAACAGCCATTTTCGGCACGTTCAAACTCATCGGGCAAAAATTTCCTCCAAGTGTTTTTTGTGCCGAAACCATTGACGACGCTATAATATAAACAGCCATATTCTATATTTTTGAAAAAATAAGCGTGCTGTTGTTTCCACCAAAACCAAAAGAATTGGACAAAACATGTTTCACACCGGTTTTTTTATATGCAACTATTGGTTTGCTTTCAATATCTTCATCGGCCTGTGTAAAATTCAACCCGGCATAAATCTCCTGATTTACAATTGACATTATTGAAAATACTCCCTCTACCCCACCGCAGGCGCCCAAAGTGTGCCCGGTAAATGATTTTGTTGAACTGTATGCCGGAACATTCTTGCCGAACACATTTGCAAGAGCTTTTGCTTCAGACGAATCGTTGTTGGGAGTTCCGGTTCCATGCGCATTTATATATGTAATTTCACCAGGGTTAATTCCGGCAACGCCCAACGCTTTTTGCATTGATAGTGTTGCACCAATACCTTCTGAAGAAGAAGCAGTTTGGTGGTGCGCATCGTTTGAATTAGCCCAACCTGATAAATACGCAAGAATTTTTTTAGATTTTACAACATCTTCAGCTTCCAATACAATATAACCTGCACCTTCTCCCAGATTTAAACCTGACCTCGAAATATCAAACGGGCGGCAATGATTTCTATCCAGTATCATTAAACTGTTAAAGCCGTTTAAAGTAAAACACGACAAAGCATCGGTTCCACCGGCAATTACACGATCAACTTTACCCGATTTTATCAGACGGCCTCCCAGCATAATTGCATTTGCTGCTGAAGAACAAGCTGTACTGTAGGTGGTAGAAAATCCTCCGGCCCCCAAAAAGTCCGCTGTTTTTTCCGTTGAATCGCCACTTGAGTGAAGTGAAATTATTTCAGCCAAATCCTTTTCAGAATAAAAATCTTTGATTTGTTCTGTTAAATCCATTCCACCAACTGTAGTTCCCGAAATAAAAGCACAGGATTTTAATTTGTCAGTATTCAATCCAGCCATATCAACAGCTTCCCTGCTTGCCAGAAAAGCCATTAAACTTGTTCGCGATATTAATTTGCCAGTCGAAATATTGAGAATTTCCTTCAATTTATCGTTTGAATATTTAACTTCTCCCAACACAAACTCGTCACGAAGCCGTGTATTCAGAAATTGAATTGATGAAATACCCGTCCACCCGTTTTGAAGGGCAGCAATATTTTCATCAACTCCCAAACCAAGAGCAGAAACAACACCAATACCAGTTATGGCAACTCTTCTAGACATGCCGGCTAAATGTTGCGGTTCGAATTCGCTGTAATATATTCAGCCATAGTTGTTATGGTTGAAAATATATTGCGACCTTCAGATGTGTCGGTAATCTTTATATTATAATCGCGCTCCATTAAAACAATTAGCTCCAATGCATCAATTGAGTCGAGACCTAAACCATCGCCAAAAAGAGGCTGCGAAGCATCAATTTCATCCGGTTCAATGTCTTCCAAATTCAACTGTGCAATAATTTTTTCCTTTAGTTCCTGAATTAATTCGTCCATTTCAATCTTTATTTAGTTTTTCAATATTCTCTTTGTTAAATAACATTCCATCACCCGTTTTTGTAATTAAAAATAAACGTGCCAAATACCTTTCCTCACTTTCATAATTTACCCAGCCAACTATTACTATCTTGGTTGGATTATTCTGAAAAAGCAATTCAGTTTGTTGCAAAAGTAAATTAGAATCGAAATCTTCAGCAATAAAAAAAAGGTTTTCTCCTTTAATTTTATTTCTGATAGCAATTTCACCCATCATAATATTGGGCAAAGTATATACAAAAAGTGCAGGGCTGGCAATAGTTTGCGCACTTTCCCAATAATCCATGTCGGTTGAAAGGGTTGATTCGGAATTGGCAAAAACCATTGCAATTTCCTCATCTTTATACTTTTCCCGATCAAAATCGGTAAATAAAACTTCTGATGCTATAAATGCCAATTTGCATTGCGCATCCATTTTGTAAAATTTGGGGTACGATATTTTGTTTATTTTATAATATGATTTTAAAAAAGAACTCAATTGATATTCATCAGAAGAAAACAGAACTCTTTCTGCATTGGCAATTTTTCCTTTTCGTATTGAGCAATAATTAATAATATGCATATTCAATTATTTAGAATAAAATATTGCCGCGTTACAACCTCCAAAACCCGATGCGATTTTCAGGAATGAATTAAATTGAAGATCAACGGTTTTACTTATTAAATTAATTTTTTCTGAAACTCCATATTCTTCATGTCCCAAAGTACCGATTGCTATTGATTTGTCCATTGCAAAAAGTGTAATAATTGTTTCAATAATTCCCGCCGCACCCAAAGTGTGACCAAAAAATGATTTCAAACTGTTAACCGGTACTTCCTGTAATCCTGAAAGTGCAATTGCTTTTGCTTCCATTTCGTCGTTGTAAGGTGTGGCGGTGCCATGTGCCGAAATAAAACCCGGATGAATTTTCGACTGATTCAAAGTTGACAAAATAGCATTTGCAAGTCCGTCGCCAGTTCGCGATGGTCCTGAAATATGGTTGGCATCATTACTTGATGCTCCAGCCAAAACAGCAGCTCCACCAAATAAAGCTTTGGAATTTTCATTTGTAAAAATCAACGTTCCGGCTCCCTCTCCCAACGAAAGCCCATTCCGGTTTAAATCAAACGGTTTACAAGGTAGCGGACTAAGCGCTTTAAAAGACTGAAATCCTGAGATTATAAAATCGCTGATTAAATCGGCACCACACACAACAATGTTTTTGTATTGTTTTGACTTTAACATTCGCATGGCAACTACCTGAGCCAAAACACTGGAAACACAGGCATTGGAAATTACCAAAGGTTTATTGGACGCATGAAAATATGCAGCAATTTTACCTGCGCTTTCCCAAAGATGAATTGCTTTTGAACGCTCATTATTTGTTTCCAGCAAACCAATATTTCCCTTTGTTGTGGCTAAAATAATAAGGCAATCCTCCGATTTTATATCAATTGAAGATTGCGAAACTGCATCATTTATTGACAGGATACAAAGTTTTTCGAAACGCGTTAACTTTTTACTTAAACCAAGTCCCATTATTTGTTCCTGAAATATTTCCGCATCAATTTTTGATAATGGTTGGGGGGCATCCTTTGATTGAAATTTCAATCCGGATTGTCCGGATAAAACATTTTGAAAATTTTCTTCAGAAGTAAAACCTAACGAACTAATTATATTGCTGCCTGAAATGGTTATTTTTTGCATCTAAATTCCAATAGATTTTTTCCATTTTGTATAAAACGGAGGGTTTGTAAGTATAAGTTGTCCTTTTTCATCAGTAAAAACCTGAATTGTTTTGGCTTTAACCAGTACCATCATATCCGATTCCCTGAAAATTGTATAGCTGAAAATTATTTTGGCAGCTTCGGAATTTACAAATTCAGTTTTAATAATGATTTTATCTCCATATTTTGCAGATTGTTTGTAGCTTATGCTCATATCAACAATTGGTATAAAATAACCCCGCGAAGCAACTCCCATATAACTTAAACCATGTTCAACACCAAACAATTCACGGCCATCTTCAAGATATTTAACAAAACTTCCGTGCCAAACAACGCCCATTGAATCAACTTCGCTAAAACGGATATCTATTTTTTTGAGAACACTTATACTCATTAGCTGTAAAATTGCCTTTATTAAATTGAAAAATCTCTTCTGAAATTCATTTCAAAATTATATTAATTTGGGTAAAAACGAAAAATTGCCTCTTTGCTTTGCTGTTTATTAAATTACTGACAAAGCTACCCAAGACAATTTTCATTATTTAACCAAATAAAGGCAAATGGAGGTTTATTCTACTTCGATAATAATCAAAAACTTAACCCAATTGTGAAATTTAAACAAGGTAAGGGAGACTTATTACTATTATCATCCCAGTTTCCAAAAAAATCAGTGTCGTCATCAATGTTTTCCAATTCTGGGCTAACTGTATTATACTCCAAACCAAGCATCAAAATTTTATAACGGAAATTAATTCCTGTTGATACCCCAATGGTACCTATATTGGCATAAGCATCAGCATCATCGGCATTACCATCATATACAACTGCGGTTGCAGTAATCCATGCAATATCAGCTTTTACATAAGCATCAAATGCCAAATCCTTTACCGGACTGAAGGTAAATGACGGGCCAATTTTTGAATCAAACCTTAATGTACCAAGATCGACATCACTAGTGCTATATGAAAATTGATTATAACAAAAAGTAAGATAATCCACGTCAAGGCCAATTGCCATATTCTCGGGCAGAGGTATTTTTTGAACATAAAAATGGTTCCTATTTCGCCAACTACACCAAATTTAGAAGCTCCATTCCATTCGGCTTCTGTTCGACCAAATTGTTCCCATGATGGACTTGAATATCCCAACCGTAAATAAAACTCATTATCCAAACTACTTTGTGCAAAGCCGGAGATAGTAACAAAAGTTACCATTAAAACCGCAAGAAATTTTTTCATGATTTTTAAGTTTAAATGTTAATTGATAGATTGATAGTTATTAAAATTCTAGTAAGTCAATATAAAATCAGAAAAACCTAAACCTTCTGTACCATAAAAATCATTTGTAAATAATAATCTGCACTATACTACTGATACAGAACATATAATTTAACAATAAAAATACAAACTATTTTGTTAAATTCAAACTGAAAAAAAATTCTCATTTTGGCTGTATTGAAATAAAATAAACTCAAAATAAGAATGTGTGTATCAGGAAAAATATCCAAATGAAGAATAAAGTACCAGGAAATTAAGTTCAAATAAATAATTGATATAATTCCGGATGGCTTAAACTTTGTTTGTTTGTACACATTAAATTTTCAAAATCCTTTAACCTGCTGTTCAAAGTTATAATTGGTAATTCACAAAAAATTAAACAAAAAAAGCTTATTTAGCATTTTAAAACTTTATAAAAACTAACGATTAATAACTAAATCTCAATACCTATCTATTATGAAATCAAATTCGCAAAAATTATCAATCAAGGAAAAAGTTGGCTACAGTTTGGGCGATCTTGCGGCAAACCTTGTTTTTCAAACATTAATGACTTATCTGGCCTATTTCTATACCGATATTTATGGTCTTGAAGCAAATCATGCTTCGGCAATTATATTATCTGTTGGACTTGTTGCAGCTTTTGGGTTTAACCCTATAATAGGTGCCATTGCCGACAGAACTTCTTCAAGATGGGGAAAATTCAGACCCTGGATTCTTTTCACAGCAATTCCTCTTGGTGTAGTTGCCTTGCTGGCTTTTAGTACTCCTGATTTTGTATATAAAGGCAAAGTAATTTATGCAGTGGTAACTTACACATTTTTACTACTACTATATGCAGCAAACAATTTACCGTACTCTGCATTAAGTGGAGTAATAACAGGAGATATGGGAGATAGAAACAGTTTGTCATCATATCGCTTTGTTGCAGTAATGTTCGCCCAGTTTTTTGTTCAGGTTTTTATGTTACCCATTATTGAATCTGCCGGCGGCGGTGATAAAGCAGTTGGGATCGAAATCGTTATGACATGGTTAGCCGTAATTGGAACGATAATGTTGTTAATTACATTTTTTACAACCCGGGAACGAATTGTTCCAAAACCTGAGCAAAAGTCAAGTTTGACAGAAGATTTGAAAGATTTGTTTAAAAACAAACCCTGGGTAATTATACTGGTTGTTACAACTTTAATATTTATAACCCTTGCCATGAAAGGCGGTTCGTATGTTTATTATTTTCAGAATTATGTTGATAAAGATGAACTAACCGCTTTTATAAAGCCAATATTGGATTTTTGTCAACTGTAGGTATTAATTTCTTTGGACAAAATCCTGTATCAGCTGGATTTGGATTATTTAACGCTGGCGGAATTATTTTTATGATCGTTGGTATTACATTATCAAAGAGATTTGCCGATAAATATGGAAAACGCGACGTATTCATGACCGCATTATTTATCTCAACCATATTTATTGCAATATTCTTTTTCTTTGGTTCCGGTTCTGTTGAATTAATGTTTGCATCACAAATATTACACGGGTTTTTCTATGGTCTTACCATTCCATTGTTGTGGGCAATGATTGCTGATGTGGCAGATTATTCGGAATGGAAAAATAACCGAAGAGCAACAGCAATAATTTTTTCAGCAATGATGGTTGGGTTAAAAGGCGGTTTGAGTATTGGAGGTGCATTGGTTACATGGATTCTTGGTTTGTATGGTTATATAACAAAAGAAGCAGCCATTGCCGGCGAAATAATTATTCAACCCGAAAGTGCAGTTCAGGGAACAAGAATGCTCGTAAGTATTTTTCCTGCTCTACCATTTCTAATAGGCATTGCCTTATTATTCTTCTATGAAATAAATAAAAGCATGGAAGTAAAAATAGAATCAGATTTAAAAGAAAGAAGAATTAAATAAAACCAAAAAAAAGCTAAAATATGCCTGAAGATAGTATTCAACATATTGATTTTGATGATTTAAACAAAAAGCAATATCACAGCCTTTGGTAAAACATATTTACACTGCTGATCCGTCGGCACATGTTTTTAACGGGAAAATTTACATTTACCCGTCGCATGATATTGATGCCGGAGAAGCATTTGACGATTTGGGAAGTCATTTTGCCATGGAAGATTATCATGTAATTTCAATGGAAAGTATTGATGGTGAAGCAGTGGATAATGGTTTGGCATTGCATGTTGATGATGTGCAGTGGGCCGAAAAGCAAATGTGGGCTCCTGATGCGGCTGAAAAAGACGGTACATATTATTTATTTTTCCCGGCAAAAGGATATGACGGAATATTCCGTATTGGAGTAGCAACAAGTTCATCACCAACAGGGCCATTTAATGCACAACCTGAGGCTATTAAAGGAAGTTTTTCTATTGATCCCGCAGTTTTTAAAGATGACGATGGAAATTACTATATATTTTGGCGGCCTTTGGGGCGGACAATTACAGCGTTGGAGGACCGGAACATTTAACGCCGCTCAACCTGAAAGCCCTACTGCATTTCTTCCTGAAGAAAACGAAGCAGCTTTATTGCCCTTTGTTGCGAAATTGACTGATGATTTACTGGAGTTTGCTGAAAAGCCAAAAGAAATAGAAATAACAGATGAAAATGGTGATTTACTTTTAGCGGGAGACAATGAGCGACGGTTCTTTGAAGCTTCATGGATGCACAAATACAATGGTAAATACTATTTTTCCTATTCAACCGGAGATACACATTTTATTTGTTATGCCATGGGTGACAGTCCGTACGGACCGTTTAAATACAAAGGAAAAATATTAAATCCCGTTGTTGGCTGGACATCTCATCACTCGGTTTGTGAAGTTGCCGGTAAATGGTATTTGTTTTACCATGACTCTTCATTGTCAAAAGGTGTTACGCATTTACGATCTGTTAAGCTTACAGAAATTTCCTACAATGATGATGGAACTATTAATACAATTGATCCATATATCGAATAAATACAGCTTGGAATATCATTTATTTACATAACTAAACCTCATTAAAGCAGCATTTACTTTTCTGCTTTTTATTTTAATTTTGAAATTATTTTCAAAACACTAAAATACACCTACTTATCCGTTTGCACCCGTTTACAAACGTTTATTGTCGATTACAAGCATTTAATAACCGGATAACTTCTGGAGGTCGCCCTACCTTTGAATCAACAATTTCGTTAAAGGGCTTGCGACAGAAACAGCCCTACAATTATTAACTTAAAAAATAAATAAAATGAATGCTTTAAGAAACAGTGTCAGGCTTATCGGGAACTTGGGGGACGACCCAAAAGTAAAAAAGTTGGACGGTGGAAAATCAGTTGCTAATTTCAGTATAGCAACAAACGAAATTTACCGCGACAGCAAAGGTGAAAAACAAAGTGAAACCACATGGCACCGCCTGGTTGCCTGGGGAAAACAAGGCTGAAATTGTTGAAAAGTATGTGAAAAAAGGTTCAGAAATTGCTATCGAGGGAAAACTTACCAACCGCAGCTGGGAAGATAAAAATGGTGAAAAACAATACATGACCGAAATATTGGTAAACGAGATTTTAATGCTCGACAAATCAAAAAACTAACAGGCAAAAGCCTGAACCCAAATACTACAGCAATAAAAAGCCGGTCTGTCAATTGACGGATCGGCTTTTTGTTATTACTTAACTTTTAAAGTTCCGTTTCTGTACAAATCCAGTGCGTCATTGATTAACTGTTCAACTTCCTGCAACGGTATGTCAATATTTGGATTGATCCTAAAAATTTTCATCCGCGAACGTTTGCCCTGTTCTAATCCAGGATTATTCAGGTGTTTACCTTCAACCATTAAAATGTACGGCTCGTCGGTTTTTTTGTCCGTCCACAAATAGCAAAATATCTTTTTTCCATAACTGAAGCATGGCATTCCATACTTCCATGTTTCACTAACATTACTGTCTTGCAGCCGGATTATGTCGCGTAAAGCAAGCAAACAACTTTTGGTTGGCTCATCTTTGCACAAATAATAATTTTCAAATTCCAGAACCATAATCCCAACAATTGCTCAATCAGTAAAATTCATAATTAACCGAAAAAAATTATAAGCTGTGAAATTATCTCGTAAACAACAGTTCCCTGTATTTTGGCAACGGCCATTTTTCATCGTCAACAATCAATTCAAGTTTATCAATGTGTTCCCTTATTTCTTCAAGATACGGTTTTACTAAAGTGTCGTAAGCTTTTGCCTTACCCACAGCATCAATAATAACATTGGCACTTTTACGGGCTTCAATCATTTCTTTCCGAAGTGTTTTAATTGCTGAAATATGCATACCAATTTCCTTGATAAGATCAATCCTGTTCGTTGCAAACTCCTTG
The DNA here is from genome assembly GCA_016705335.1 of Draconibacterium sp. Taxonomy (GTDB): domain Bacteria; phylum Bacteroidota; class Bacteroidia; order Bacteroidales; family Prolixibacteraceae; genus Draconibacterium. Next base: position 249,485 of record JADIYN010000002.1, read on the forward strand.
AATTCTTCGGCAGTAAACACCTCTTTCATGTTTTTAACGTTTTCGAGCAACATGGTTTGGTATTCGATAGCGATTGGAACAATATGATTGAGCGCCATATCAGCCAGCACCCGCGATTCAATCTGAATTTTCATGATAAACTTTTCATATTCAACTTCAACACTGCCATGAATTTCTGATTCGTTAAATATTTCAAGTTTCAAAAGCAGGTTTTTAAATTCCGGCCGATTATATGCTTCCAGCGAATCCGGAACATTCTTGATATTTGTCAGCCCGCGTTTTGCTGCTTCTTTCACCCAATCTTCACTGTAACCGTCGCCATTGAAACGGATTGGTTTCGATTGGATAATTAAATCTTTCAGCACCTGGAAAATTGCCTCATCCTTTTTCACACTTTTATCGATTAATGCATCAACAGCAACCTGGAATTTTTGCAACTGATTTGCAATAAGCGCATTTAAAACAATAAGTGCCGACGCATTATTTGCTGACGAACCAACTGCCCTGAACTCAAACCGGTTTCCTGTAAAGGCAAATGGCGAAGTCCGGTTACGGTCGGTACTGTCTAAAATGATTTCGGGAATGCGGCCAATATTTAGTTTTAGCGCGTTTTTTCATCCGGTGTCATTTTTCTGTCAACAACTGCTTCTTCCATTAAATCAAGCATATTTGAAACTTCGGTTCCCAAAAATACCGATAAAATTGAAGGAGGTGCTTCGTTTGCTCCCAAACGGTGTGTGTTTGACGCTGTTAAAATACTTGCACGCAGCAAATCCTGTCCATCGAGAACTGCTTTTAACGCGTTTATTACAAAAGTGAGAAACTGTAAATTCGATTTCGGATTTTTTCCCGGCGAAAACAGGTTTACACCCGTGTTTGTTTCCAATGACCAGTTGTTGTGTTTCCCCGAGCCGTTAATTCCTTTAAAAGGTTTTTCATGAAACAGTACACGGAAATTGTGCCGACGTGCAATTTTCTGCATTATGTCCATAATCAACTGGTTATGATCGTTGGCAAGGTTTGCTTCCTCATTTGGCGCTACTTCATTGTGTCGTGTCTTTAACGGAATTCCAAGTTTGTATGCCTCGTTTTCAACGTCCTGCATAAACCTGTTGGCGCGGGTTGGAATCGATGAAAAATAATGATCGTCCAGTTGCTGATCTTTTGAGGCGGCATGCCCCATAAGTGTCCGTCCGGTCAATACCAAATCGGGACGCGCTATAAACAATGCCTCATCAATAAGAAAATATTCCTGCTCCCACCCCAGATTTGTGTGGACAGAAGTAACATTCTTATCGAAATACTGACACACGGCAGTAGCAGCCTTGTCAACAGCTGAAATTGCCCTTAAAAGCGGTGTTTTATAATCAAGTGCTTCACCTGTGTATGAGATAAAAATGGTGGGGATTGTTAAAGTTGTTTCGCTTATAAAAGCCGGAGAAGTAGGATCCCAGGCAGTGTAGCCGCGGGCTTCAAAAGTCTGGCGGATTCCACCGCTTGGAAATGAAGAGGCATCGGGTTCCTGTTGTGCCAGCAAATTTCCCGAAAATGATTCGATTACAGAACCATCGGCGCCGTGAACAATAAACGCATCATGCTTTTCAGCTGTGCCGTCGGTTAGCGGGTGAAACCAGTGGGTATAATGGGTTGCCCCGTTTTCTATTGCCCAGGTTTTCATTCCCTGAGCAACCTGGTCTGCCATTTTGCGGTTAATTGTTGTGCCGTTTTCAATCGCATCAGTTACAGCTTTATAAGCTTCTTTTGAGAGGTATTTTTTCATTTTTGGCTGATTGAACACCAACATCCCGTAATAATCTGAAACCAGGTTTTCTTCGCGATGTATTTCCATTGGTTTGCGGTTCAGAACCTCTGTCAATGCTTTAAATCTTACTTGTCCCATCTTGTATATATTTATCTGTTATTTTTTCAATAATCAAAAATATGTAATTTTGATGATTTTAGTCATATTCAGAACTACCTGTTTAATTAAAATAACAGAATATTTATAAACAAGGGTGCATAAATGTGGGGGTAGCCTGAAGATTTGAATAAAAAAATAATTTTACTTCTTAATTATTTGCTAAAGACGCATTTTAATTTTCAATTTTTACTGAATTGTATTTGATAATTACTGAAACAACTGCTACTTTTCTTCAAATTTTAAAAAGAATGAACAAGGAAAAAATAATAGAAAAAATAAAGGAATCAGCTTCCTCAAAAATCAAAATTGCCATTACTGATATCGATGGAATCCTTCGTGGAAAATACATTCACAAAAAGAAATTTCTTGATTCAGTTGACCGGCAACTGGGTATTTGTGACGTGGTTTTGGCTGGGATTCGGGCGATGTTTGCTATGATAATGTTGCTGTTACAGGCTGGCACACCGGCTACCCTGATGCACGCGCAAAGATTGACATTTCAACATTCAGGGAAATACCGTGGGAAAACTCAACCCCGTTTTTTTTAGCCGATTTTAGCGAACATGAGTTGTATGCAAAAACCACATGCCCCAGAAGTTTATTAAAAAGGGTGAAGAAAGAAGCAGAAAACTTAGGTTTCAAAACCCGTTTTGCACAGGAGTTTGAGTGGTTTAATTTTGCCGGAACCCCTTCTGAAATTCAAAGTGCTGGATTTAACAACCTCCAGCCGATAACACCGGGAATGTTTGGTTATTCTGAATTACGCACTTCGTTAAACCAGAAATTTGTGCATGAAATTATCGATTTTATGGAAGCATTTAATGTTTCGCTTGAAGGATTGCACACAGAAACCGGTCCGGGTGTTTATGAGTCTGCCATTTATTATGATGATATTTTAGCAGCTGCCGATAAAGCTGTACTTTTTAAAACAGGGATAAAGGAAATTGCCTACAGGCACAACATAGTTGCGAGTTTTATGGCAAAATGGAATTCGAAACTTCCGGGTTGCGGCGGTCATATCCATCAAAGTTTATGGGATATGGAAGGAACTTCAAACTTATTTCACAACACAGGCAGCGACCGAAAAATACAAACTGACAGCTCAAGAATTGAATCCCGTATTCCTGGCGCAGATACAAACCCGTATCTGGCGCTGGCAGCAGCTTTGGCGTCGGGTCTTTACGGAATAAAAAATAAACTGAAACTTGAAACTCCCGAGACGATTGGTAATGCATACAATTTTGAAAAAAACGGAATTTTACCACGAAATTTGAAAGATGCTACCGAAAAAATGGCCCATTCAGATCTTGCAAAAAAGTTGTTCGGAAGTGAATTTGTCGATCATTTTACAAAAACCCGCGACTGGGAGTGGCGGCAATTTGAGAACCAGGTTACAGACTGGGAGTTGAAACGTTATTTCGAAATTATCTAAGCAAAAACAAATGCAACATTTCGATTTTATTCAAATCATAAAACGTGCATGGCATGAATTCGACAGTCGCCACGAAATACGTGGCGTTTACGATGTCAGCGCATACGTTTCAACCAACCAGGTGTATAAAATATCGTTTTACAAGCGCGAACCCGTGTTTGCCAAACTATCAGATTATGGCCGGTTTGAGGATTTCAGGGAAGACCACATTATTATTAACAACCTGGCGAACAATCTTGAAGCGCCTTACCAAATGTTCCTTGCCCAATCGCTTGTAAAAAAGAATGAGTTGTTTATTTACCTCTTCCACCAGGAAAACAGCAGCGCCTGGGTGGTTTTCTATAATCCTATTCAGTTTAAAACAAAATTGCCGGCCCGGCTCGATGAAAAGCTAATCCGCAAATTGGGGCGCGAACTGGCACGTTTTCACAAAGCATGCACAAACGTTTCGAACCAGCTTCCAAATGCTTCAAAAACTGTGATCACGGATATTCACAACCTCGTGAAATCGGTAAATAAAGATGAAATTAAAATGTGCGATAACCACAAATCGATGGTTTTAAAACACGCCGATCTGTTTCTGAATAATGCATATAAAGCCAATTATACCGAAGATTTTGAAACAATACCTGTTTTTATCGACTGGAATATTGGCAACTTCTCGGTAACTCCCGAGGGCAGGTTTTACTCGCGCTGGGATTACGACTGGTTTCGCATGTCATCGCGGGTAATGGATTTCTACTTCTTTAGCCGCGTTGTTTCCGACGTGGGCGACCGCACAGTTTTTAGTTACCTGGTTGACACTTTAATGGAAGACCGTTTTATCATGTTCCTGAAGGAATACCACCGTATTTTTCCTTTAACCGAACCCGAAGTTCATTTTATAATTGAAGCCTACCGATTTTTTATTTTGAATTATGTGATAAAAGACGGCCCCTATTTTTTCCGTCAAACCTATTCAAATAAATTGATAAAAGAAGCTTACGATACTTATTTCCCGGCAATTGATGCCAACTACAACGTCGAAAAAATACTAAAAGCATTAAAAATATAAGCAATGAATTTAAAAACGAAAAGTTTCCGAAGTGTTGTTAAAAACTACAAAGCTGTTTTTTTCGATGCGTTTGGTGTATTAAAAAATCACAAGGGCCTGATTCCCGGCATCGAAAAAACGTTTGATTATTTAGATGAAAAAGGGATAAAATATTATTTGCTGACAAATGATTCATCGCGCAGTCCCGAAGCTTTGGCACGCTGGTACCAGGATCGCGGAATTATGCAGGTAACAACCGATAAAATCCTTTCATCGGGAATGCTCGCCATGGAATTTTTTAAGGCGAAAGTGGCAAACGGAAATGCAGTGGCTTATCTCGGAACCGAAAGTTCTGCCCACTATATTGAAACAGCCGGACTGCTAACCGTGGCAGTAAAAAATATCGACCTCGATAATATCGACCATATTGAATCATTTGCATTTCTTGATGACGAAGGTTTTAACTGGAACGAGGACATTAACAAAACAATCAACCTGTTGCGCAAAAAAAATATGACTGTTGTTGTTGCCAATACCGATATAAATTACCCGGTGAGTAAAAACGATATTTCGGTTGCAGTGGGTAGTTTGGCTGATATGGTTGAAAATATTATTGGCAAAAACTTTATCCGTTTTGGTAAACCCGATGCACAAATGTTTTTGCTCGCCTTTGAACGCGCATTGCAGGATATAAATGTAAAGCGCAGCGAAATTCTCATGGTTGGCGACACGCTTTACACCGATATTATTGGCGGCAACAAATTTGGCCTCGATACAGTTCTTGTCCTTTCGGGAAACACCCTGCCCGATATGGCTCATATTCGCATCAGCAGCTCAGGAATTATCCCTACCTATGTTTGTGAGTCGGCGGTGGTGGAGTAATTGGTTGATAAAAGGGTGCCTTATATGCTGATGGGCAACAGTTAAACACATTTACCTGCAGAAATCATATCCGTTGATGCAGGAAACTTGCAGAGCAGCGTTGGAATCCATCTAATTTATGTTGGAAGCTATCCCGGTGGCGTTGAATTCAATCTCAATGGCGATGAATTTAATCTCAGAGCTACGGAATTGAATCTCTGAAGTTCGGAATTGAATCTCAGTGGTTCGGAATTGAATTTCAGTGGTTCGGAATTGAATTTCAGTGGTTCGGAATTGAATCCGAAGGTTCGGAATTGAATCTCGGAGGCAAGGAAGAGCAATAGACAGGTAAAAATCAATTAACATAACCTGTCAACGTCTTTAGACTTGACAGCGTTAGTGAAGCTCAGACATATTATCCCGATGGGGATTAAATGTTTATAGAAAAGGACAAACATACGGAACTTCGACCCTGGCTGGGGTCGAACCATCTTTCAATTTAAAATGTGCTATAAACATGCGCTCTCTGAGGTCGAAAAGCATCAAACCGACAAAATATCAATTTATTAACACGTTGTCAGCCCCAGATAACCATCAGGGCACGCTGACAAGTGTGAAGTGACTTAACCTGTCAACGTCTTTATACTTGACAGCGTTAACCGGAGATGATGATGCAGCAATTTGTGTCAATCTGCAAACCATTAAATTGCTGATATTCATCAATCATAATTATTTCTATACAGAACAATTGTTTTTATTTTTGGATATTATAAATTAGCGTCTCTCTTAATTAACCTTATTTATTCACTAAAAAATCCATTTTTACCCTAAGACAAATGAACAGGAAAATCATCTGAACAAGCAACTCACTGTTGAGAGCAATTGCGGCGACGGCACTTAACATTAAGTCGCTGCCGGCGGGTGTTTACAGGGTAAGCTTCAAAAAAATGGGTTATGCCGAACAGTTTGCCACAGTAAATGTAAACGATGGCGAATTAACCACTGTTGATATAGCGCTGAATAAAAACTAAGCCAAATCCTAACCCGGTTTCCTTGCTCCCGCGATTGAATTGTATGAAATATTTAAATTGAATGCGGTGCAATCGCGGGGTGGCAGGGGAAAATTTATAGTTCTTAAAAATGAAGGATGATAGTTTTATAGGGACGCAAGGAAATTGGGAGGATTTGTTTGAAAAGAATTAGAGATATGAACTAATTATGGACAAGTTTGAAAAAAAGACAAATCACAAATAATGAATTATCAAGTTAATTATATTGAAATAGTCAGCGGAGCATGTATTCCACTCATAATTGCGTTGACTGCAATTGCTTTTCCGCTGCTTTTACAAACAGTCAGTAGAATTGATGATAAATATTCATCGACAAATCTGGTTAAAGTGTTTTATAAGGACAAGATTTGCAAATCATATTTGTTTTTTTGGTGGTAGCTATTATTGCAATTCCAATATGGTTTTTTGCTCCCCCTCGAGTCTGGGATTTTGGCATGTTTAACAAGCTAATTGAAAACTCATCGTTTATTATAATTGCATTAAGTACAATTTTTCTTGTACTAAACTTATTTTCTTTAGTTTATCTCATATACGTATTTTATAGTCCCAGTAAATTGTTGGATTATTTAATAGAGAAACATGGTGAATCAAAAAATGGGAGTGAAAAAGCTACATATTTTATTTCAATATCCGACCTTCTATATTTTTCGATTCAAAATCCTAATGAAAAAATTGCACGAAGACTTCTGGAATTCTTTAGTCATATATTTATTTCTGAAAGAAAAAACAAAGAGAATAAAGTAATTATATATTCTCCAGAATATTACGATACAATTTTTGAAGCGAATGAACAGCTTTGCTTAAGGAAAAAGAAGACTATATCATATTATAATGACAGTACTTTAATTAACCTTTTTATTGACAGTTACCAAAAAACTATTTTGAGTGAGGAAACTTAACAAAGCTCTCTGGATATGCCTAAGACAAGCGTTAAATTATGGTAAGAAGATATTATTGTATCTCACTGGGAAAACGCACATCAGCATTTGAGTATGTTCATGCCAAAAATTCAAATTGAATGGATGAAAATTTTGAAATCGTAAATCAGGATAAAATAGATGGAAGAGAATTGGAGAGAGAAAGATTTCTTGAATTTCATTATGCACTTGGTGGGCTAATAATGTACTTAGGAAAAATGAGACTGTTAAAAAGAATTATGGCTCATACAAATCAGACACCTCCAAAATATATACTGGTCCCAGACACAATGATTGAAGTTATAAACAAGTATATGAGCATCGAGGAATCTATTCACAATCCTTTCCTTTTTGAAAGTAGATATAGTTTCCCAGACATTTCTGGAATCAATAAAGGTGGAATTATAGGATGTGGATTCGAAAATATTGTGCACTACTATTTTTAAGACAATATACTTTACATGATTATTACTATGGAAGAACAGCCCTTGATTTGCCTAATGTTCCTAATACATTGCGTGAATTAAATAGCTGGAAAGATAAACTTGAAAGTTTAAAACTGTTTATTGGAGAAATATTAGAAGCGAAAGAATTACTAAATGAGGTTGGATTAGGGTATCTAACAAATAAATGGTTTGATGAGAATCAAAAACAAAAGCCTTCAGAACTTATTGATACTCTAATAAAGAATACTAATGATAAATATGAAAATACGAAGCAGGAACAGCCTGTATCTAAAACAAAAGAAGTTGAATTCAAAGAACAAACTAAAGAAATTGTTTTAAAAGCGATTGATACCTATTCTGAGATTGAAAATGTAGAAAAAATTGAAACTAATTTTAAGCCATTTCTTATTAACGGGGTGTATCAATTAATGGAAAAAGCAGGATTTGCGGATGACCAAGATGTGTCTTATCTTGATTCAGAAACATTCGTCGCAAAAAGTGTTGCCTCCAATTTCATTTCAAATTAACTAGTACTTTTTCCTTCTTTATAACAAAACGTTACATATTAAATAGAGAGGATATTTTTAATGCGATAGACAGATTAGAAGTTAATCTTCAAGAATACAGTATTATATCATTTGGTGTCTATCTCCCTTTTTTAATTCAAAATCTGAAAGTTCCTTTTTTATCCCAAAAAGGTGAATCTTTTTATTTTCGTGATAATAAGATAATTAATCTTAATACCTATGTAAATGATACTGTTAGGAATTCCATAGTAGTTGTAAAAGAAAATGACTTACCCAAATTGAACTTTAATAAAATAAAGGAAGAAGAATTTGAGAAATATGGGTTAGAAGAATTAGATGAAAAAACTCATCTTTCAGCTTCAATAATCGATTTAAATATTAGAAAAGATTTGAGAGATGAAATTTCTCAGAAGACGGATAATGATTTAACTAAAAATGTGTTGGCTTGTATTTCAATTGGCATTGAAGCTCGCTGGAAATTATCAAGTAAATGTTATCAATTTGCCATTCGACCAGTTTAAAAATAGAGGAGTTCCTGATAGAATTAGAAATATAAATCCAATAAGTAAAAACAGCCCCTATAATAGAATAAGTGGCCTTAAGCCCTTAAGTCCCGAGGCTGGCAGGGTCTATGACCTATCTTGCTTACCAAATACAAGAAGTTCTAGTCATTCTTTATTATACCGACATTCAGTACAGTTAAAATTTCAGGCAGGGAAATAAATTTATATTCCAGTGTATTGACTGGGAACTGATTAAAGCGGGAAGAGACGGAATGGCATGAAATTACTAAATAATTAATAGTTTTAATTTACGGAAGAAAAATATAACCAAAAACCACAACATAATAATATTGAAATTCATGAAAAATTTAATTAATTTCTTTTCCTAACTAACTGGTTAATATTTAACCTTTCATTGGGTGGGTTTTCTCAACAATCAGAATGTGGCGTTTCAGCTTCTGATTCATCAATTGTCATGGTAGTACTTAGTTTCTTACTGTTAATTTTACCCACTGAGCCTTTAATATTATCCCTGTTCCAATTGGAAGCTCCTTATATTTCAAGGTTTAGGAGTTGGACTTCATAAGATAGTTCACTTCTTGATAATTACAGTTGGACTTATGGTCTTCCTGGAATGCTTGTCTATGGAGATTCCACCCAAATGTATGGTGCAATTGAAGCAGTAATAAGACAAACTGGTTCAGGAGGAAATGACTTTGCAGGTGTCGCAATGGCAGTAAAACGCAACTTAAATGATGCCAATTATCCATTCAATGGTGCAGGATGTTACTTACTTTCAATTTATAATGGCCATATCAGTTTAAATAATATTGAAACACCCGGCGAAATTATAGGAAAGGATATTCCAGGACTTTCGGTTGCGAATTGGAATAAACTTAAACTAGAGATACTACCAAATGCACATATTTATGGATATGTAAATGACGCATTGTATATTGATTATGCTATCCCAAATGGAATTGTACCAAAAGGTCGGTTTGCTAGTAACTGCAAACAGTTGTAATCAATATAGGTAATATCTTCATATTCTTTCATCTCGATATAC